>NZ_CAJMZC010000020.1:0-96736 GCF_905220215.1 Paraburkholderia sp. J12 | reverse complement strand
CACGCGGGCGGTGAGGATCTTTTTGAGGTAGTCGTAGCGGCCGGTGGTACGGGTTCCGGTCTCGGCTTCGACGACGGCGAGGCTGGGTTGGGCGGACATGAAGGCTCCTGTGCTCACTTTCTTTTTGGCCAGGAGGCGGACACAAAAAACCCGCCTCGTGGGGCGGGTTATTGTCGCTGCTGTCAGACGTGCACTAACCCACCATTCGATGAATGGTGCTAATAATCAGTGCAATCGGGAGGTGGCGGCAGTTCATGTGTGACAGCATCGCCTGGACTGCGGGAGGTTGTCAATCCTCATCGAGCGGGCCGGATCGTATTGAATACGATTATTTACGTATCAAAAAACACATTCCTCGCCGGAGGTACCCGATTGAGGAGCATCACGTCTGATTCTTCACTTAAAAGACGTCTCACCATGATGCGGCAGTCGTCCATTCGTGAAACATTCTAGGAAATGCTACGTAATGCATTGATTTTTATAAACTAACTTTGGTTTATCGAGCGCGGCGCCATGTTTCACGGTTTCGACCCTCGCTACCGCGCCGGCTTATTGGTGCCTCATATTGGTACTGGGATGCCGCAGCCCTACCCTGCCGCGGCATCCCAAAATCACGCGGCGCCGGAGGGATCGATTTCCGCCGCCCACTGCTCGACTACGGCTTTCATCCGCTCCGCAAGCCGCTGCTGGTCAGCGGGTGCAATGCCTTTGAGGCTCAGTTCCGCACGGCCGTCGCCAAACAGCTTCAACTCACCGAGTGCGACACCATCACGACGATTGAACTGCACGCGCGACTGATAGTGCGTACGGCGCGGCCCGATGCGACGCGCGCCGGCCTCTGCGGATGCGGCCGCCTCCAGCTTGCGGACGCTGGCCTTGCCCTCGACCACTTGCTGCAGCCAATGCTCGGCGACCGTGGCACCGGCACGGTCGAAAATCAGTTTGATGTTGTAGGCGTGACCGAGGCCCACGTCATCGCGATTCTGCGCCATGCGCTGAAGCAGAAACGGCGGCAGCGAAGTCAGCGAGATCACCTTGCTAATGTGCTTGGGATCCTCGCCTACCGCCACGCCCAGTTCCACCTGATCGACGTAGACCCGATCGTCCAGCAACTTCTTCCAGGCAAGCGCGTCGTCGAACACCGTCTGCTCTTCGCGCTCCTTGTTCGCGTGATAGGCGCGCAGATAGAGATTCTGGTTGTCGAGTCCCTCGCGGATGTCGGCTTCGATCGTCTTGTCGCCGCGCGAGCGAGCCGCGCGGATACGCCGCTCGCCGTCGACAATCACGTACTTGCCGCGGAATTCCGCGAGGCGTGTGACCAGAATCGGCGTAATCTGCCCTTGCTTTTCGAAGCTCTCGGCCAGCTCGTCGATCGTTTCCGCGCTATAGAAAGCCCGCGGGTTATAGGGATTCGAAACGACGTCCTCGACGGAAATCTGCCTGAGCGTATGCGAGAGCGTCGGCGTACCGTCCACGGTCGGCTGATTGGCTGCATCGACCTCGACGTCGGCGGTCACCGCACCCGCGACCGCACCGGCGTCGCGCTGGGCGATATTGACGACATCGGCTTCAGCGAGACGCTCGCCAGCGGAGACGCGCTCCGCCGCCATACCCGCACGGACCTTGCTGGTGAAATTGAGCTTAGCGGCCATCTGCAACCTCCTCCTCTTCCTGCACGAGCGCGATGATTTCGTTGTACACGGCGTTGATCTCGTCCTTGGCCACCTTGGTACCCCGCACGCCGCGAACGTCGAACACCGTACGGCCCAGCGCGGCAGTCTGCCGATAGAGCTCTCGCTGCTTGACTGTTGCGGAGAACACGCGGACGTTGCTCTCGGCCAGGATGGCGCTCATCTGGGTGTGCAGGAGCGTCTTTGAATTCGACTTATTTAGCAAAATCGCGAATTTTCCGGCGGGATTGGCCACGCGGGTCCGCTCGACCAGTTCCATCATGCCCTCGCTACTCCAGATATCGATCGGGGAAGCATCGGTGGGAATGACCGTCGCGTCGGCAACAGCGAGGACGCGGGCGGTGGTCAGATCGTTGATGTTCGGCGGGCAATCGACGATCACGACATCGTAGTCATCGGCGAGCGCAGCGATTTCTGGGCCGATCATCTTTTCGAGCTTGTGTATGCTGCCGACGCGGAACGGCAACGGCGTTTCGGGACCGGCCGCGGCACACCAGCTCATGCAGGATTGCTGGCCGTCAGCATCGGCGACATAGACTTTGTATCCCTCGGACTGAAACGCCCCAGCCAGATTCATCGTAGTCGTGGTTTTACCCACGCCGCCCTTTTGGTTCGCTACGGCGATTACCAGTCCCATTCGGCTCTCCATCAAATGTTCCAGGCGCTGGGGTGTCTCTGTGAACTCTCCACGTGGAGACTCCAGCGAAGCTAATCGAAGTCTAACGGGAACTTAAAGTAAATTCTAGATTTCTTCCCGGATTCGTTGTCGACTCACAACCTTTTGGCCGTTTGGATAAGGTTTTGAGAAACTTCGCGGGCTGAGCCGAGGGATCGGAAGGCAATCGAGTTGGCATCGTGCGCTCTCCACGTGGAGATTGTGTGTCTGCACGCGAGGATTTGATCTGAGATGTGTGCTTACCGAGGATTCACTTCTCGCTGGCAGATACAAGGAGTGAGGTTATTGTGGTACTGACACAGAGTGTGCTCTTAGAAAAGAACCGGGCGCCCCATCTTATTTTCACGAAAACGAGATTGAGCATGCGAAGTGCTGGCGATACCTGGAAAGTCGGCCCGCAGGTTAATCAGAAACTCTCCACGTGGAGATCGAGACGGAATATGCCGATCAACACCCTCAGTTCACATGCATTCTTCACGCGGAGAGTGCTCGCAGTTTTCGCTCGATCTAGTCAGGGCAGCTATGGTGGGCACGTGCTCTGAATCAAGCGTCCCAAGGCAATTCAACTGCGCTTTCCGAAGCCGTAATCAGCGGTCTTTACCGGAATCCGATTACTGGCTCAGAATCTCCACGTGGAGACTGCCAGAGAGATCCAGGCCGAAGCGCATCGATAAGTACGCTCAGAAGAGATCAAATAGTCGGGAAAAGACCCATCAGGGGAGAGGGAGGGTAGAGGCCGATTCCAATCACCAGCCTCCTGTGAAGACCAGCTAGGTAAATAAACCTAGATCGGAATAATCGGCAAATAACACAAAATCCAAAATCGCCCGAATCCGAACCACCTCAAGCTTTCCAGCAGGGCACAAGCCCCGCCATGATTCATTCGGAACGCGTCTTCAAGGCCAACTCGATATCGGCAAACGCCGAAGCATCCACCGCGCCTTCGCCCTGCTGACCATTGAGCAGAAACTCGAGCAGGTCCGCTGCAGTCGGCTGCCCCCAGGTATCCAGCACCACCCAGCGGAAGAAGTTCGTCGACGCCATCTTCGACGGGACCTTCGTCGTCGATACCTTCAGCTTGTCCATGCCGACGGTTTCGTTGTAACGCTTGATGAGTGCCGTCTGGTCGTCGTACTCGAGTTCGTTGAAGTAGGAGCGGGCCTCGGTGATCTTCGCGGCGATATAGCGATCCTTGACCTGATCCTGACTTTCGCGCGCCTTGGCCGATTCCGCCGCCGTGCCCGTTGTCGCATTGGCCCCGGGCAACTGGTAACCCTGCATCAGCGCCTTGCGGAAGTACGCCGCCACGTTCGCGAGCGGCGCGGCATTCTTCTGCGCGACGCGCGCGGCCGTATACGCCACGGCCGTGCGGATCTTCTCTTCGCCGTATTGCTTGAGCAGACGGCGCGCCTCGGAAACCGGAATGCTGAACTTCGCCATCTCGCCGATCAGCACGGTTTCGTTCGCGCGCAGTTCCTGCGAGGGATCGGTCTCCGGTTTGCGCGTAACGCGAAACTGCAGCGAAACGACGGAGCGGCCCACCTTGTGCTCGATGAGTTCGAAGAGGTGGTCCGAGATCTCGTTCACTTCCTTGATGCAAGGCACGAGCACGCGGCTCTTGAACTGCTTGTAGAGCTTGTACGACTGGGCCGAGGTGTCCTGGCCGAGAATCAGGTCGCGCAGCGTCGCGAGCGGAAAACGCGCAGTCATGCCCACCGCCTCGTACCGCACGACGTTCTCCCACAGCGCGAGCGAGTGCGCTTTCCTGAACTGTCGCGTGATCCGCATATCGATCATGGCGTAGATTTCGGGATTCAGCAGCTCGCCGCGAATCTGTTCGGAAAAGGTGTAGCGCAACACCGAACGCTCGAGCTCCGCGCCTGCAAGCAGACCGGACGCCTTCCAGATACTGCGCTTGTCCTGCGTGAGGTAGTCCCAGTTGACGACCGTACTGATCAGCGAGTTGATCGTCTCTTTGACGTACTCGGTGTTGTTGCTGTTCAGATCGACGTCCTGCGAGAGGGCGGAGATGGTGATCTCGAACGACGAGCGGCCCGGCTCGAGCGAATCCTGGCGGATGGCGTTCTTGATCAGCGAACTGAACATCTTGCGCTGCTGAAGGCTGATCGACCCGGACTTCGGCGCGATGTGAATCGCCGGGACGGCCTTGCGGAAGAGATCGGGCGGCTGGCCTTGTTGAAATACGAGTGCGCCTTGTTTGTCGGCATCGCCGGCATCGGCCTTCTTTCTTGCCATATGACCCACGGTATAAGGGAACCTGATCGGTTGGTAACTGTATACCAAGCGACCTGGTGACTCAAGGCCGCATTCGGGTCCGTGTTCCGGCACGACACCCGGAGCATGAACCCATGACAGCCGAGCAGGGCAGCGGCCCCTCACCGGCCAACGGCGGCCATTCATGGCTATTTCGAAGCTCCGGCAGCCTGCCTTTCCACATCCCATAACGTGAGACCTTTGAGGGCCTCGCATCGTCAGAAGGTCCCATATCTAGTGACCTTATCGATGAAAGTGAGTACTCACTGGGGCACGCTTTCACCAAAGGTATCTGCCTATGGGATAAAAAGGCCTTGCCGAGTTGTCCACAGGCCAATCCGCTGTGCGTGAGCGTTATTTCCCACTACAGGTTACCTTGTAGATATCCCATAAGCGGCTACCTGACGAAGGGACCAAGCCGGGGAAAAGCGGCTCATTATCCGGCCAGATCTCCCATAACCAGTAACCTTCAATCGATCCCATAACCGGATACCCATTTGATGCAGGCATCTCTCCGAGCCCGGAGCAACAAGGACACCTGTCTGTACGACCCAAGTGACCTCAACAACGGTGCGGGTACAAAGCACCATAAACAGCTACCTCAACGATTTCCCATAACCGGATACCGAACCACCCCTGTTGCGCCCTCGATCCAGGAGCCGACGCCCCTCAAAGGCCCCATATCCGGTGACCCAAAGGGCTTCCCATAACACGCTACCTTGGAGCCTCCGGGGTATTTCCACCATAGCCCGGCACCTTTCCCCCATATCCACAGCCCCGAAACCCCATCGCTGGCTACCGAGTTCCCATATCCACAATCCCGAACTCCCATACAAGGTACCCGTAATCCCATAACGCGCCACCAAATCGCCCGCAAAGCCTTATCTGGCAAGGCTTTGAGTCGGCTAAAGGTTTACTAAAGTTGTTAAAGCGTTGAAGGTAAACACTGAAACCAGTGTCCGGAGAGAAAGACGTTTCCCAAAACCGGGACCCTATAGACAAGTGAGCGATCACCAACCGCAGAACCTCCCACTGCCAGCTACCTTAGGCCCAGAGCCGCTATGAGCCGTCCTCCGGGCGGAGGGGTTGGCTTGAGATTTCCTGAGAAGTCACATGGAATTCCTTCCATAACTCTATGAAGAATAGGAAAAATTACTGGAATGGATGCCAGCTATGGGAGAGAAAACCGGCCAAAGGTACCGCTTTATGGGAGCGATTGGCATCCGGATCGACCGGCTAAACCTTTGCCGCACTGCCTTAGCGGCGAAATCGACCGGCGAGGCCGCGAGTGTTCACAGAGGTTGATTTCAACCCAAGTGGTTGAACCATCCAACCGAAGGTCCCCGCTTCCCATATCCGGTTACCTGGCTCAGGTCACCAAACATGGGAGCCAAGGAATGACAGATCCCCCTTGCGGGGCCCATCCAATTGGTGCATTGCAACGATCGATGCGGTGACCTTGCGCCACCCCCACCGTACGACCTGGAACCACGGGTCCCGCCACGTCATCGGCAAGGTTACCCGTGAGGCGCAGCCGCCGCCTGCTACGGCAGGCAATCACGCTGGTATTCCGCGTTGAGCTTTTGCTCAGCGGTCTGGATATCCGAGGGATATTCGGCTTCGTCGGCATAGGGCTGATAGCCGAGCGCCGTCAGCTCGCCCAACTCCTGCATCAGTTCGGCATGCGTGACCTTGTGATGCAGCGGCACGAAGGGATACGCATGGCATTGCGCCTGCGTGAGATGAGGGTCGGCGAAAGCGCTCACGCTAATTGCGCAGAGCATGGGCACGAGGACGTAGCGCAGTCTTCGGATCATGGTGACCTCCTGTGGGTTGACCAAAGCATTCGCGTCCCAGCTTAGGAGGGCACCGGCATCGTGGCCGGCTCAACGGAATGAAACATTCTTCATGGCCTGCCGTTGCACGATGGCCTCGTGCGTCGTTGCGCTTTCGAATCGACAGGTTGAAGTCAACGAGTGGTAAGAAGATGACCTGGTCTTCATGGTCGTGATGCCGTTACCGGGCCTTGCCACCACTATGATTGCCCGATAGACGCGGCTTCGCGTCCGCCAGGCCGCTCCAGGTCGCTGTTTCCTGGGCGGTTCATTTACAGCCATCGGGGATCGCCATGTCAGTCAGCACCTTCGGGGCGCCGCCGTCTTGTCCTGGTGGCCGCCGCATGGACTCCGGCATGAGCGTGTCCACGAGACCCCAGACCCTGCGACGCGGCATGACTGCCAGGCGCACGCCACGGCGGGGCGCGACATGAGCCTGCCCGGCTGGGCAGTCGGCAAGACGGGAGAGTTCGTCCTGCCTTCGCCGCGCGCTGCCACTGCTCCTGACCCAACCAGCGCCACGCGCGACATTGCGCACGACCGCTGGCAGACCACCACGTTTCGCTGGTTCGCGGCCTACGCGGCGATTTTCTCGATCTCGTTCATGGCGCTACTCGGCGTGATCGAGTTTTCGGTCACGCATGCGATGGAGCGCGAAACGGATAGCGGCTTGCGCTGGCAGCTGCGTTATTTCGATTCGCGCTCCGACAATGCCGTTGCGGGCGCAATCGATGCGCGCCTCAAGCGCGAGGACCGCGGGCAGAACGCCTATGGTCTCTTCGACGGCGCCGGCCATTGGCTCGCCGGAAACATTCATTCGCTGCCCGAAGGGCTGGAACTGGGCGGCCACGGTCGCACGTACGAGCACAAGAGCGGGCAGTCCCTGGTCGTGGACGTCGTCGACGTCGGCGATGTCGTCGACACGCGGCCCACGCTGCGCGTGATGGGCGAGGTTCGCGCGAACGGCTCGGTACTCGTGGTGGCGCGTCTGCTTTCGGACGTGCGCCGCGTGCACGACGAACTCATGAAGGCGATCTTTGGCGGTGGCCTCCTGTGCCTCGCTGCGAGCCTGTGCGCGGGGCTCGTGCTGAGCATGCGGCAGATCCGCCGGGTGGCCGAGATCCGCCGCGTGACCGCGCGCATCGCGAGCGGCGATCTCGACCAGCGTCTGCCCGTGACAGGGCGCGACGAACTCGACATGCTTTCGCATCTCGTGAACCGTATGCTCGACGAAGTCGAGCGCCTGATGGGCGAGGTCAAGAGCGCCTGTGACGGCATCGCGCACGACCTGCGCACGCCGCTCACGCGGCTGCGGCTGCGTCTGTCGACCGCCGCCGACGCCATGGAGCGCCGCGGCGAATCCGGCGTCGCGCAGGTGCTGGTCGGCGCGCGCGACGAGGCCGATTCGGTGCTCGACCGCTTCGCGGCGCTCCTGCGCATCTCGGAGATCGGCGCGATGCAGCGGCGCAGCGGTTTCGCGTCGCTGTCCTTGCCGGACCTCGTGAACGAACTCTGCGACCTCTATGGGCCGCTCGCCGAAGAAAAGTCCATCACGCTGGTTGCCTCGATTGCGCCTGCCGCGCTGATTCACGCCGACCGCGCGCTCCTCTTCGAAGCGTTCAGCAACCTGCTCGACAACGCGATCAAGTTCGCGCCCGAAGGCGGCCGCGTGGAGGTGGCGTTGCGCGCGGGCACGGGCGGACCGCAGTTCGCGGTCGCCGACAACGGCCCCGGCATCGCGCCCGACGAACGCAGCGCGGTGCTCGGCCGCTACTACCGCAGCGAGCGCACGCGCCATCTGCCGGGCACGGGCCTCGGTCTCGGCATCGTCTCGGCGATCGTGCGGCTGCACGACTTCGATCTGTCCATCGGCGCCGCGCACGAGGGGACGCACACGGGCACGGCCGTGACGATCGACTGCTGGCCGCATCACACCTAGCCCCACCGATCCGATGAGAGTCTTGCTGTGCTCCTCCTCCGACACGGAGCGGGCCTACCTGTACAAGGCATTGAGCGAGAGCCTGAATAGCGTCGAGGTTGCGGACAACCTTTACTACGCGGTCTATCTCGCCTCGCACGAGCCGTTCGACACCGTCATCCTCTGCGCGCCGGGTGCGGACGTGAACGATGGCCTCGGCGACGCGCTGGCCTCGTTCGTGCGGCTGACCGATGCGCCGGCCATCATCCTCGCCCTCGCGCGGGCGACGCCTGCCGACTGCGCACGGCTCCTGCGCGCGGGGGCCGACGCCTGCTTCGTCCAGCCCTGGTCCATTCTCGAGATCCAGGAGCGCATGCTGGCCCTGCAGCGCGGCACGCAGGCCACGGCGGCCACGCCGTCCGTGCGTCTCGATCCGCTCACGCGCGATCTCGTCGAGGGCACGCGGCGCGTGTCGCTCACCACGCGCGAGTACCTGCTCGTCGAATGCCTGTTGCGCCAGGCGAGCGCGCCGGTCGCGCGCGAGCAACTGATCCGTTATGCGTGGCCGGAGAAGGGCGACGTCGAACCCTCCAGCGTGAACCTCGTAGTCTCGCGGCTGCGCCGCAAGTTCGAGGCGCACGGCGCGAGGACGTCCATCGAAACCGTGAACCGCTACGGCTATCAGCTCGACATCCGGCCAGAAGCGGAGCAATCGGGTGCACAATCTCCGGAATCGTGACGTGCCCGGTTACGCAGGTGGCGCCAGAAAAAGCTTGCATAGTCTGTAAAGTTAAATTTAATTTCATGAAAGGAAGCCACGGAAACCCGGGGCTGCGACGGTAAACTTGAGCCTCCTGAAAGGTCGCGCGGGGCAGCGTGACGGAGTGTGAGACAGATGAGCCAGGTGCGCGTATTGACGGTGGAAGACGATGCCGTCACAGCCAGTGAAATTGTCAGCGAGCTGAAGCAGCGCGGCTTCGAGGTCGACTGGGTCGACAACGGCCGCGACGGCATGGCGCGCGCGATGAGCGACGAGTACGACGCGATCACGCTCGATCGCATGCTGCCTGGCGTCGACGGCCTCTCCATCCTCACGGCCATGCGCACGGTGGGCATCCAGACGCCGGTGCTGATGCTGAGCGCGCTCGGCGACGTGGACGAGCGCGTGCGCGGCCTGCGCGCGGGCGGCGACGACTATCTCACCAAGCCCTTCGACCCCGAAGAGCTCACGGCGCGCCTCGAGGTGCTGCTGCGCCGCCGCCAGGCCGCCACCGTTGCGCGCGAAACCGCGCTGCGCGTGGGCCCGCTCGAACTCGACCTGATCTCCCGCAAGGTGCGCCGCGACGGCGAGGAAGTGAACCTGCTGCCCACCGAATACCGCGTGCTCGAATTCATGATGCGCCATGCGGGCAAGACCATCACGCGCACGATGCTGTTCGAAGCCGTGTGGGGTTATCACTTCGATCCGGGCACCAATCTGATCGACGTGCACATGGGGCGCCTGCGCAAGAAAATCGATCCGCCGGGCGTGCCGCCGCTCATCCAGACCGTGCGCGGCTCCGGCTACATTCTCGGGTAATTTCGCGTGCAGAGCCGTTCTTCTTCCCTCGCGCCCGTTCGTCCCGGACGGCGCTGGTACACCACGACTTTTCGCTGGCTGGTGGGCTATACGGCGCTCTTTGGCGTTCTGCTCACCACGCTCGTGGGCTTCATCGCCTGGACGGCGAACGCCTCGATCGAATACGACACCGATTCGATCCTCAAGTGGCAGCTCATCTACTTCGACTCGATTTCCGACGACAACCTGCCCGGCGCGATCTATCAGCGCCTCGAGCACGAGCACATGCACACGAACTACTATGGCCTCTTCACGGCCAGCGGCCAGTACCTGGCCGGCGACATGTTCGAGCAGCCGCCGAGCCTCGCGTTCACCCGTCAGGGCCGCACGATCGACCACAATCTGCGCCTGCTGGACGGCGGCCCTTCGCCGATCGTGCGCGCGATGGGCGAGGTGCGGCCCAATGGCATGCACCTCGTGGTGGCGCGCGACATGACCACGGTGCTGCGCATACGCGAAGTCGTGATCCGCACGCTCGTGATGGGCGGCGTGGTGGCGATGCTGGCTGCGGTGGCGGGCGGGCTCGTCCTCGGCATGCGGCAGATCCGGCGCGTACGCGAGATTCGCCGCGTCACGCAGTGCATCGCGCGCGGCGACCTGGACCGGCGCCTGCCGGTGGCCGGCCACGATGAAATCGACATGCTCGCGCATCTCGTCAATCACATGCTCGACGAAGTCGAGCGCCTGATGGCCGAAGTAAAGGGCGCCTGCGACGGCATCGCGCACGACCTGCGCACGCCGCTCGTGCATCTGCACACCATGCTCGCGCGCATTGCCGAACGCGAGAGCGTGAGCGCCGACGTGGAAGGCGCCGCGATGCTCGAGCGCGCCCGCACCGAAACCGATCAGCTGCTCGAACGTTTTCGGGCCATGCTGCGCATTTCCGAAATCGGCACGCTGCAGCGGCGCGGCGGTTTTGGGGCCGTCGAGCTTCAACCGCTGATCCAGGACCTCGCGGAGCTCTACGAGCCGCTCGCGGAAAGCCGCGACGTGCGCTTTGCCGTGAGCATCGAGCCGGTGACCGAAATCCACGGCGACCGTGCGCTGCTCTTCGAAGCATTCAGCAACCTCATCGACAACGCGATCAAGTTCGCGCCGCCCGGCGGCGCCGTGAGCGTGAGCTTGCGCGCCGTTGTGGAGGGGCCCGTCGTCGAGGTGGCCGACAACGGTTTGGGCATCGCCCCGGGCGAACGCGCCGCGGTGTTGCAGCGCTTCTATCGCGGCGATGCCGTGCGCCATCTCGCAGGCTCGGGCCTCGGCCTCTCGGTCGTCGCGGCAGTGCTGCGCGTGCACGACTTCGCGCTCACCATCGAGGACGCCCCCGACATGGGCGGCGCCGACGGTGCCGGCGGCCCGGGCGCGCGCATGCGCGTGGAATGCTGGCCGCGCGCGCTCGCCTGATCACCCAACGGACGCGAGGCCATGCGCATACTCCTCATCTCTCCCTGCCACGCGGAAGGCGCCTGGCTGCAGAAGGCGCTGCAGGAAAGCGCCCATAGCCTGCAACGCGCCGATGACCTGCGCGATGGCGTTTTTCTCGCGGGTGAAGAGCCGTTCGACGCAGTGATCGTCGTCGCGCTGGAGGGTGCATGGCTCACGCCGCTCCTCGATCTGCTCCCGGACCTCGCGGCGGCCACAGGCGGCGCGACCATCCTTACGGTGCTCGGCATCGAAGCCGGGGCGCATGCACGCTCGCAGGTGTTGCGCGCAGGCGCCGATGCCTGCTTTCGCTATCCGTTCTCGTTCATCGAAATGCATGAGCGCATGCTCGCGCTGCTGCGCACGGTGGCCGTTGCGCCCGCTCCCGCGCAAACCGGCAAGGAGAACGCGGCGACCCCGCAGCTCGACGCCGGCACGCGCGAGATCGTGGAAGGCGACCGTCGCGCCGAACTCACGCGCCGCGAATATCTGCTCGTGGAATGCCTGCTGCGCCAGCCCAACATGCCGGTGCCGCGCGACCAGATGATTCGCTACGCGTGGCCCGACAAGGACGAAATCGATCCGTCCACCGTCAATCTCGTGGTCTCGCGACTGCGCCGCAAGCTCGAACGCGAGGCCATCCTGGCGCGCATCGAAACCATCAGCCGCTACGGCTATCAGCTCACACTTTCGGGCGCTGTCTGAGCACTCGCTAAACGCGTACGGAGGGACGCGTGCCGATGGTAACCATTTGTGGGAACCGGTTACCTTTCGCGCCGCGTCCTTGCCACGGTGTGCATGCCATGCCCGATCACCAAAAGAAAACGGCACGCTTCACGCGTGCCGTTGCCCTGCATCCCGCAGGTCCCGGTGCCGGCTGCTCAGTGCGAGTACAGCGTCGAGTTCAGGTACGCGAGCTGACCGCTCTTCTCCGACTGGATGAGTTCCTGGTACACCTGCGCGCGGGTCTTCTGCGCAACCGGCTGACCATACGGCGGCACCCAGCCGCCCGGCGCTGCCGTGTCGTTCGACGCGACCTGCGTGGTGGCCGTCGACTGAGCTGCTTGCGATGCGCTGTCGGTGCTGGTGCTTTGAGCGAATGCGGACGTGGTCGTGACGACACCGGCGAATGCTGCGATGATCATGAGAGCCTTCATGTGACTTTTCTCCAGTAACGATATGAGTGGGCCGGTAAGCGAATGCGGTCTGGCGCATCCCGGTATTGAAAGAATAATTTGGTAGCCCTATCGAACCGGAAGCAGGCGCGTGAAGAAATGTTTATGTGACAGCGAGAAGTCGGTTAAAAAAAGCCCCGCTTGCAGGCGGGGCTCGGGGGTGCGGAAGGTGGCGTTGCCGGGTGCGAGGCGGGCCTACGAAGTCGCCCTGGGCACCTCCAGCGCCTTCGTGCTCCAGCCGCCGCCAATCGCTTGGATGAGGCCCACGGTGGCATCGAGCCGGCGCGTATCGAGTTCGAGCGAATCGATCTGCGTGGTCAGCTCCGTGGTCTGCGCGGTCACGACGTCGAGATAGCTCACCACGCCGTCACGGTAGCGCGACATCGAAAGCGTGAGCGTGCGCTGCGCCGCCGTGAGCGCTTCGTCTTCGCGCTGGGCTTCGTCGCCCAGGTGATGCAGGAGCGCGAGATTGTCCTCTACCTGCTGGAACGCGTTCAGCACGGTCGCCTTGTACTCTGCGCCGTTCTCGTCGAGTTTGGCGCGCGCGCCGCGCACGAGCGCCGCGCGTTTGCCGCCGTCAAAGAGCGTTGCCATCAGGCTCGGGCCGATCGACCACATTTCGTTGGGCGCGGCGATCCAGGGCGAGAACGTGTCGCTCTGGAAGCCCGCGTCGAGGCCCAGCGAGAGATCGGGGAAGAATGCGGCTTTTGCCACGCCGATCTCGGCGTTCGCGGCGGCCACGCGCCGCTCGGCGGCCGCGATGTCGGGACGCCGCTCGAGCAGCGCAGAGGGCAGGCCCGCGGGCAGGTTCGGCAGATGCGGGCTGGCCGTATCCGGCGGCACGCTGAACTCGGACGCCGGCACGCCGACGAGCGTGGCGATCGCGTGCTCGTAGAGCGCGCGGCGCGCCTGCACGTCGTCGGCCTTCGCCTGCGCGGAGGCGAGCTGCGTTTGCGCGCGCGAGACATCGAGCGGCGAAGCGATGCCGCCGTGATAGCGACTCTCGGTCAATTGCAGTGCGCGCTGATAGGCGGCGATGGTGTCGTCGAGCAGCTTCGACTGCTGGTCGAGTCCGATCAGATCGAACCAGGTGGTGGCGAGCTTCGCCTGCAGGCTCAGTTGCAGCGAGGCAAGGTCCGCTTCGCTTGCCTCGCTCGACGCCTGGCCCGCGCGCACTTCGTTGCGCACCTTGCCCCACAGGTCGAGGTCGTAGCCGATGCCCACGTCGAGCGTGTTCGAACCGTACACGTTCGGTTGATCCGAGCCGCGCAGCGGACGCAGCGCCGACTGCCGGTCGCGCTCCACGTCCACGCCTGCGCCCACCGTGGGCAGCAGCGCGGAACGCGCCTGTGCCACGAGCGCATCGGCTTCGTCGTGACGCGCGAGCGCGGCGGCGATGTTGGGATTCGCCTTCGCCACCTGCGGTTCGAGCTGGTCGAGCTGGGCATCGCCGAACACGCGCCACCAGCCGTTGCGCGGCAGGTGATCGGCGGGTTCTGCCGTCTGCCAGTTGCCGGCTTCCTTGAACTGCGTGGGGATGGCGGTGGCGGGCACGTGATAGACCGGCGCGAACGAGCACGCCGAAAGCAGCGCTGCCATCGCGAGCGCAAGGGCGCGCAGGCTGCCGGGAATGCGTACTACCTTAGCCATGAGTGGGCTCCGCGTTGCGGGCGAGCGGCGTGCCGTCCACCGAGACTTGCGCGAGCCGCACGACATCGTCGTTCGCGAGCGAATCGGGCGGATTGTCGATCACGCGTTCGCCCGCGTGCAGCCCCGAGGCGATCTCCACGCGCGTGCCGTAGTCGGTGCCGATGGTCACGTCGCGCAGCTGCACGCGATCGTTCCTGTCCACCACGGCGACCTGTGTGCCGTGCGCGCGGAAGATCAGCGTGCTGGCCGGCACGGACAGCGCGGCCGGGTTGCCCGGCATCGAGAGATGCACCTCGGTGTATTCGCCGGGGAAAAGCTGGCCTTGCTTGTTGTCCACGGCGAGCTGCACGAGCAGCGTGCCCGAGGCCGGCGTGATCGAATGGTCGGTATCCACGAGCGTGGCGTCGAACTTCTCGCCGGGCCGCTCCGGCACCGAGAGCGTGGCCTTCATGCCGGGCTGGATGGCCGCGGCGTCGCTTTGCGGCACGCTCACGTACACGCGCAGTTGCTTCGCATCCGAGACCGTGAAGAGCTCCGGCCCGCTGCCGCTGCCTGCGTCGATCAACTGTCCCACGTCGGTCTTGCGCGCGGTGACGACACCGTCGAACGGCGCAGTGATGCGCTTGAACGATTCGAGCGCTTCGAGCCGGCGCACGTTGGCCTCGTTTGCGTCGACCGTGGCCTGTTTCGCGAGCAGGTCGGAGGTTTTTTCGTCGGCGTCCTGCTGCGAAACCGATTCCTGCTTGAGCATCTCGGTCCAGCGCTTCGCCGTGACGGCAGCGAGTTTTTCGGTGGCGATGGAGTTTTGCAGATCGGCCTTTGCCTGCTGCAATTGCTGGTCGAGGTCCGGCGTGTCGATCACGGCGAGCAGTTGCCCGGCCTTCACCTGCGTGCCGATATCGGCGTACCAGGCGTGCAGGTAGCCCGAGACGCGCGCATAGATCGGTGCGTTGATATAGGCGGCGAGGCGCCCCGGCAGCACGAGCGGCTGCGACGCGGGACTCGGCTGCGGCTGTACTGTCGCGACGGTCGGAATGGCGGTGGCTTCGGTCCAGGTGGTCAGTTCCTGGTGCGCATGCACGCGGCTGAAAATGCCGCCCGACACGACGCCCGCGGCGATCAGGAGCGCCGCTGCTGCGACGGATTTCAGGTGGCGCAGCGGCTGCGGCGAGGCGATCTCGACTTCGTTAGACATGGGCTTCTCCCGTTTCGAGGACAGGTTGTTCGAGTTGGGCGGTGGCGGTGGCCGGATCGTCGTGCGGATCGCGATGCGGGCGGTCGCCGCGCGGGTCGTCGCTGGGGTTGCCGCGTTGGCTGCGATGGACGAGGCTGAACACCACGGGCACGAACAGCAGCGTGGCGCAGGTCGCGCAGATGAGGCCGCCGATCACGGCGCGGCCGAGCGGCGCGTTCTGTTCGCCGCCGTCGCCCATGCCGAGCGCCATCGGCGCCATGCCGATGATCATGGCGAGCGCTGTCATCAGCACCGGGCGAAAGCGCGTGAAGCCCGCTTCGAGCGCGGCGCGCAGGGCGTCGCCGGTGGCGGCGAGCCGTTCGCGTGCAAACGAGACCACCAGAATGGAGTTCGCCGTCGCCACGCCCATGCAGAGAATCGCCCCGGTGAGCGCAGGCACCGAGAGCGGCGTGTGCGTGGCGAACAGCATCCACACGATGCCTGCTAGCGCGGCCGGCAGCGCGGTGACGATCACGAATGCGTCGCTCCACGAGTGGAAGTTCACGACGATGAGCAGATAGATCAGCAGCACGGCGCCCGCGAGGCCGAGGAGCAGGCCCGTGAACGCGCTGTTCATGGTCTGCACCTGGCCGCGCATCGTCACGACCGAGCCCTTGGGCACATCTTTCGCCGTGGCTTTGATCACCTTGTCGATCTGCGAGGACACCGCGCCGAGATCGGCGCCTTGTGTGGTGGCGTAGATGTCGAAGAGCGGCTCGATGTTGTAGTGCGAAACCACGGCCGCGCTCACGCCGCGCTGGATGGTTGCAAGACCGCCGAGGATCTGCGAGTCGCCGTCCTTGCCCGTTACCGGCAGGTTCTCCAGATCGGAGAGCGAAGTCATGCGGTACTGCGGCGTTTGCGCGACGATCGGATAGGACACACCATTCTTCGGATTCAGCCAGAACGTGGGCGAGACCTGACTCGTGCCGGAGAGGCTCGCGACCACCGAATTGGTCACGTCCTGTTCGGTGATGCCGAGTTCGTCGGCGCGCGAGCGGTCCACCGCCACCGTGAACTGCGGATAGGTGGAGGCCTGCTGGATGCGCGTATCGGCAATGCCGGGAATCGTGCGCATGCGGCGCAGCAGTTCGTTCGCGTACTGTTCATTGGCCTGCTGGTTCGGACCGCTCACCTGCACGTCGATCGGTGCGGGCGCACCGAAGTTCAGGATCTGGCTCACGATATCCGCGGGCAGGAACGAGAACGTCGTGCCCGGAAAGAGACGCGGTAGTTGCGTGCGCAACTCGCGCACGTACTGGGCCGTGGGCGCGTGCGATTTGGCGAGCGAGATCAGGATGTCGCCGTCCTGCGGCCCGATCGTGCCGCTGTTGTTGTACGTGAGATTGATACCGCTATTGGGCAGGCCGATGTTGTCGATCACATTGGCGAGCTGGTCGGGCGGAATTGCCTGGCGCACCGTGGCCTCGATGTGATCGAACAGGTCGGCGGTATCTTCCACGCGCGTGCCGAGCGGCGCGCGCACGTGAATTTCGATCTCGCCCGAATCCACGCTTGGGAAGAAGTTGCGGCCGAGGAACGGCGTGAGGCCGAACGAGAGCGCGACGATCAGCAGAAAGCCGGTGATGAAGCGCTTGCGGTTCGTGAGTGCCGCACCGAGGATCACGCGGTAGCCGGCCCGGATGCGCTCGAAGCGCCGCTCGAACGCACGCTGAAAGCGTACGAGCGGATTGCGCGAGACAGGGAGGCGCGCATGTGCGCCGTGCGGCGCCATGACGGCGGCCAGTTCGCCCGACGCATGGCCTTGCGACGCGTGCGGCTTGAGCAGGTAGCTCGCCATCATCGGCACGAAGGTGCGCGAGAGCACGAAGGACGCGACCATCGCGAAGATCACGGCTTCGGCCATCGGCACGAACAGGAAGCGGGCGATGCCGTTGAGCAGCAGCATCGGCACGAACACAATGCAGATACAGAGCAGCGAGACGAGCGCGGGCATGACGATCTGCGCCGCGCCGTCCATGATCGCGCTGCGGACGTCCTTGCCCTGTTCCAGGTGCCAGTTGATGTTCTCGATGGTGACCGTTGCGTCGTCCACGAGTATGCCCACGGCGAGCGCGAGGCCGCCCAGCGTCATCACGTTGAGCGTTTCGCCGCAGGCGGCGAGGCCCGCGATCGCGGCGAGCACGGCAAGCGGAATGGAGGCGGCGATGATGAGCGTGGAGCGCCAGCTGCCGAGGAACAGCAGGATCATGGCCGAGGTGAGCGCGGCCGCGATGATGCCTTCGCGCGCCACGCCGCTCACGGCGCCCTTCACGAACACCGACTGATCGGAGAGCGCGACGAGCTTGAGGCCCGGCGGCAGGGACGCTTCGATGCGCGGCAGCTTGCTCTTCACGCCCGCGATGATGTCGAGCGTGGATGCCGAACCGTTCTTCATGATGCTCATGAGCACGGCGCGGTGGCCGTCCACGCGCACGATATTCGTTTGCGGCGGATAGCCGTCGCGCACGTGTGCGACGTCGCGCATGTAGATCACGGCGCCGTCCACGGTCTTGATCGGCAGCGCGTTGAGCTGCGCGATGGTGAGCGGGCTGTTGTTCAGGCGGATGTTGTACTCGATGCTCCCGATCTTCTGCGTGCCGGCCGGAATGATCTGGTTCTGCTGCGCGAGTGCATTCGCCACGTCCTGGGCGGAGAGCTTTTTCGCCTGCAGCGCCTGCGGATCCAGATCGATCTGCACCTCGCGCACCTTGCCGCCATACGGCGTGGGGATGGCGACGCCGGGCACCGAAAGCAGCTGTGGCCGGATGAAGTTGGTGGCGTAGTCGGCCAGCTTCTGCTCGTCGAGCGTGCTGCTCGTGAGCGCGAGCTGCAGGACCGGCACCGTGGAGGCGTTGTAGTTCAGGATCTGCGGCGGCGTCGTGCCGGGCGGCATCTGCTTGAGCACGGTCTGCGAAACCGAGGTCACCTGGGCCGTCGCGGTGCGGATATCGACGTTGGGCTGGAAGAAGATCTTCACCACGCCATAACCGCGGAACGATTGCGACTCGATATGCGCCACGTCGTTGACGGTGGTGCCGAGCGTGCGCTCGTAGTAGCTGACGATCCGTCCCGCCATGTCGTCGGGCTGCAGGCCCGCGTAGTTCCAGACCACGCTGATGACCGGAATGCGGATATCGGGAAAGATGTCGGTAGGTGTGCGTAACGCGGCGAGCGGGCCGGCTAGCAGGATCAGCAAGGCCAGTACGATGAACGTGTACGGACGGTTCAACGCAAGCCGGACGATTTTCAACATCAAGGGGCTCCGTTCAGAACATCGGCGCCGGTCTTCCCTTCAAGCTTTTGGGAGGACCGACGCCGGTATTTTGTGCGGCGCGGTGTAACGTCCGGCAGCCAATTTAATGAAACAAGTTTTAGTTGGCGTATCGTTTCGTTTAAAAAGGACTACTGATCTCTGTGGGGAAAATTGTCGAGCGGAAGCCGCGGCGCTTTTAGCCGAGCAGGTAGCCGGAGCCGCGTATGGTGCGGATGAGCGAGGGTTCGCCCGGCGTATCCACGCGGTTGCGCAGGCGCCCGACATGGACGTCCACGAGATTGGTGCCGGGATCGAAGCGGCCGCCCCAGACGCCTTCGAAGATCATCGTGCGCGTGAGGACCTGGCCCGCGTGGCGCATCATGAATTCGAGCACGCGCAATTCGGTGGGGCGTAGCCGCAGGACCTTGTCGCGGCAGGTGAGCCTGCGCTTGACGAGGTCGAGTTCGAGCGGCCCGACGCGCAGCACGGTTTCCGTCGAAGCGGGCCGCGTGCGGCGGCGCACGAGCGCTTCGAGCCGCGCGGACATTTCGTCGATGGAGAACGGCCGCGTGAGATAGTCGTCGCATCCGGCACGCAGGCCCTGGATGCGTTCTTCCACGCCGGTCGTGGAGCTCATCACGAGCACGGGCGTTTCGATCCCCACGCCGCGCATGGTGGTGACGATGGTGAGCCCGTCGAGATCGGGCAGGCGGCGTTCGAGCGCGACCACGTCGTAGTCGCCGGCCATCACCATGGCAATGCCTTCGCGCCCGGAGCGGGCGACATCGACAGTGAAACCGGTGGAGGCGAGCGTGGGGACGACGCTTTGCTCGGTCGCGGCGTCGTCTTCAATGGTCAGTATTCTGGGCATGGCCATCCAGGTTTCGTGACGGGAGAACAGGGTAAAACGGGGACATCAGGCGACCGCACGCAGCGTCACCGGGGCGCTATGCGTGACGCTCGCACGAAACTGCTCCACGGCGAAGTCGATGAAGCTGCGTACTTTCATGGTCAGATAATTGCGGCCCGAGTAGACGATGGAGATGTGCTGCACGCCGCCGTTCACGTCGAACGGGTTGAGCACGGGCAGGAGGGTGCCGCGGGCGATGTCGTCGGCGACGATGGGCAGCGGCAGCAATGCGATGCCCATGTCGGCGAGCGCGGCCGTGCGCACCATGGCATAGCCGTTCGCCGTGAGCGGGCCGTTCACGTTCACGCGCTGCACGCCTTCCGCGTTCGAGAATTCCCACGTGCGCGGCGAATCGGAAACGGCGAGCAGATCGTGCTGCGCGAGGTCGGCCGGCGTGCGCGGTGCGCCGCGGCGAGACAGATAGGAGGGCGAAGCGACCGTGATCTCCTTCACCGAAGTGAGCTTGCGGCTCACGAGCGAAGCGTTGACCGTGTGGCGGTCGGTGGCGAAGCACACGTCGTAGCCGCCTTCGATCATGTCGATATGCGTGTCGTAGGCGGTGATGTCGAAGTCCACGCGCGGATTCGAGGCGCGATACGCGCCGAGCAGTCCCGCGAGCCCCGAGTTCGCGAACACGGCGGGGGCGGCGACGCGCAATACGCCGCTCGGGTCGCGCGTGGCGCGCACGAGTTCCGACTCGACCTGATCGAGCTTTTCGATCACGGCGCGGCAGCCGTCCAGATAGAGGCGCCCCGCTTCGGTCAGCGAAAGACTGCGTGTGGAGCGGTTCAGAAGGCGCATGTTCAGATGCGCTTCGAGCATGCCGACGCTGCGCGTGACTGCCGCCGCGGACATGCCGAGTTGCTTGCCGGCAAGGCTAAAGCTGCTCAGGTCGACAACGCGCGTAAAGACGCGCATGGCTTGGAGCTGGTTCATGGGCGAGTCCGTCGTGGTGGTTGATGCCTTGTTGCCTGGATGGCCAGGATGAGCGCTACCCGCAACGTCTATGCGTCGCTTCGGTCACGCTCGCGGCGTGGTGCCTCGGTTTGGGTTGCGGGTTAGTTCGGCAAGGCGTGTGCTTCGCGCTCAGCGGCGACTTCGTGCGCCGCGATCGCGGCCTTGAGCCGCTGCATGCTTTCGGTGGGAATCGCGAATCCGGCCCAGCCGAGCCCCGTATGGCGCAGGAATACGACGGCGCCGTCGAACATGGGGTTGCGTTCGGTGTACCAGCTCGGATCGACTTCGATCACGTACTGATGCGAGCGCGAGAGCTGGTCCGGCACGGCCGGGCGCATCTGCGCGCGCAGCTTCGAGAGTTCTTCGATCAGCCCGTCCACGTCCGCCGCCTCGAGCAGCGCAGCGTTGCCGTCCACATTCACGCAGACCGCGTGCTCACCGTATTGGTTGATCAGTTCGACCGACATCGGCTTGTGCATCTGTCATTCCTCGCAGTCCTTAAACTGGAAAGAATTATCGGTGCCGGGTCGATGTCAGTGTTTTAAGTTCCCGCCGACTCAAGATGAAAACTAATTTAGTAACCGACGATCTGCCTGCCATGACTTGCAGATGGATTTCGGCGCAATGGCCTGCAGGGCGGGGAAAAAGCGGGCGGAAGGCGAAAACGGGCGGCGAATGCAGCGTGGAGAGTCTATTCTGGATGAACCGCGTTTCATAAAGTGCGGAACATGTCTTGCCAGAATGAAAAAACGGCGAATGTCCGCGCCGTGAAGCAGGACATTCGCCGTGTGCGGCGCTCAGTCGATCAAGGGATCGAAGGCGGCGATCAGAAGCGGTGACGGATACCGAGCATGACCATGGTCTGGCGGTCGCTGGTCGAATCGTTGCCGAAGTCGGCCATCGAAGCGTTGGCCTGCACGAGGGCGCCGTTCACGCCGATCGTGTTGCCCGAAGCCTTCTGGTAGCCCGCGATCCCATAGATGTCGGTACGCTTGGACAGGAAGTAATCGCCGCCCAGGCTGACCTGGTTGTAGCTCGCGTCCACGTTGTTGCCGTGGCCCTTGGTGTAGTTGTAGCCCACGCCCACGACCGCGGCCGGCGTGATCTGGTAGTTCAGGTACACCTGGCCGTTGTTGAACTTCGTGTCGCTGTTGCTACCCGAGAAGCTCTGGTAGTTCGCGTATTCGACATTGCTGTACGAGAGACCGACCGTGACCGGGCCGAACACGTAGTCGCCCGCTGCGCGGATGATCTGCAGCGAGTTGGCGTTCACGAAACCGCCCGTGATCGCGGCCGAATCCACGTTCACGTTGTTCGGGTCGAGGCCGTCGAACGAAGCCACCGTGCCGTTGTCGCTGTTGGCGCGGAAGTAGCCGGCGCCGAGGCCGAGCGGGCCGTGGTTGTACGCAGCCGCGACGGCGATCGTCTGGCCGGCGCCCGTGCTGCCTGCCTGGCCGCCGAACGCGTACATCGCACCGATCTGCAGGCCCGCGAAGTTCGGGCTCATGTACTTGATCGAGTTGTTGGTGCGGTAGCTGTTGTCGTAGTTGTCCATGTCGCCCGGCGTGGCGAACACGGAGCCGAACGTGTCGTCGTTCGTGAGCGGCTGGATCAGGTCGATCAGCGGATCGTACTGGCGGCCCAGCGTGACCGTGCCGCCCGTGTTCGAGTTCAGGCCCACATAAGCCTGACGGCCGAAGATGCGGCCGCCCTGGCCCAGCGTGCCGTTATCGATGTTGAAGCCGCTTTCGATCTTGAAGATCGCCGAGAGGCCGCTGCCGAGGTCTTCCGTGCCCTTCAGGCCCCAGAGGTTCGGCGACACGTTGCCCGACGAGAGGCCCCAGGTGTGGCCCGAGCCGTTTTTGCTCGCGACGTTGCTGAAGTAGGCGACTGCCGTATCGAGCGAGCCGTAGAGCGTGACGCTGCTTTGTGCATGGGCGGCGGAGGCTGCGAGAGACGCCAGCGCAGCGGCGGCGAGAGCAATTTTTTTCATTGACGGATCTTTATAGTCAGGTTGCGGTTGTCAGTGAGAGCTTTCATGAAATTGCGGTCTGCCACGTGGGCGAGCCGAATTCAGCGGCGATTATGCGTAAGGGCCCGTCCAGACAATTTCGAAAAACGGAAAGATAGACTTTCAGAAAACGAAGCACCGTCCAGGTCCCGGCTGGAGGGGCCTGCAAGCGATCCGCCGCGCAGGCCGTTGTTTTTTTGCCGCCCTTATCACGTTGCCGTGACGCCTTTTAGAACAGCGTGCGCATGCCGCCCGCCGCGATATAGTTCGTCGACTGGAAGCCGTTGAACGCCGCGCCGTTGAACTTCGAGAACATATAGCCGGCGTAGACGTCGGTGCGCTTGCTCAGGTGGTAGTCGGCGAGCACCGAGTACTGGAGCTGGTTGCCGCCCGCCACGCCCGTCGATTGCATCGTCTGCGTGTCGTAGAAGCCGAGCGCCACGTCGAATACCGGCGTGATCTTGTAGTCGCCGCCGAAGAAGTACAGGTTGTTCTTCGAGGTAAAGACCGTGTTGGTCAGGCTGCCCGTGAAGCCGAAATAGTTCACCGTCGCGCCCGCGGCCACCGGGTCGCTCGGGGCCTTGAGTTCATAGTGCTCGTAGCCGCCCTTGACCGTGAACGGGCCGTACGCGTACTTCGCGGCAATCATGAAGTCTTCGTCGTCGTTGAGCGTGAGCGTGCCCACGTTCGCGCCGATGCCCGCGCCGCCCACCGCGTTTGCTCCCGTGAGTGCGCCCGAGTGAACGGCGTCGCGTGCTTCGTAATACGTCGCCTGGATGCCGAAGCCGTTGGCCTCGTAACCGAGGTTCGCGCCGAAGGTCGAGCCGTCGCCGAACTTGCCGGCCACGCCGCCGAAGCTGTACGAAATGCCGAAGTTCACGGGCCCGATATGGTTCGTGTACTTGACGTTGTTGTCCGTGCGCGAGCCTTCGGTAATGCCGCCTGCCGAATACGAGCCCGAAAAGCCGAGCGGCGAGAACAGCTGGGCCGCGAATATGGGGTCGTAGTTGACGATGGTGTCGAAGCCGAGTGTAGTGCTGCGGCCGAACGAGAGCGCGCCGTACTCGTCCTGCTTGATGCCGACGTAAGCGCCGCGGTTGAACAACTGCCCGTTGAGCGCCGAGGCGGCGCCCACCGTATTGTTCGAGCCCGCAATCGAGCCTGCCGCGTTGTTGAGATTGCCCGAAGGCACGTTGATGCCGGATTCGAGATCGAAGAACGCGCTCATGCCGCCGCCCAGATTCTCGTTGCCGCGAATGCCCCAGCGCGAATCCGAAATGCCGCCGTTGAACATGCCCCAGACGGGACTCTGGAATTTCGTGCTCACCTTGCTGACGGGATTGACCGTTGCAGGGAAAAGGGGGCTTGCGTTGGCGCTGTGCTCGACCACGCCGACCGCAACGTCCAGGATGCCGTACAGCGTGACGCTGTCGCCATCGTCGGCATGAGCGATACCTGCGATCGGACCGAGAGCCAGAGCGGCGATTAGATATTTTTTCATGAGACGGGTGCTCCTCCTTTAGAGTGTGTGGTGTTTTTTGAAAATTAATGAGGATTATTGATTAATTGCACCGGTGCCCGAATGGCGCGATTCGTTCATCTATGCCGTAGGCAAATCGTCGGCGACGTGAAATATAGCCAGGGGTTCGAACGGTGCACTGCACAAACTGACTGGAATTCTGTTTTTCAGAATTTGCGTTGTGTGTCATCGACAGCGACATCAAGTCGATATCGGCTTCTGCAATTCCCGAGAGCGGCGGCGCATGAAACCGGGTCAGCCAGTCGATGAACGGATCAATGAGTGCGGCGGGATGGGGCTGTCGCGCGATGGGCGGGGATCGACGGAGGCTGGAGGGAGAGGGATCGCCTCGGTAACGATATGATTGTAACGATAGTTGTCACGATCATTTCATCGGTATAGGATGGTTGCGAATAAACCAGCACGGTTTGATGTGCATTGCACAAATTCGCCTTCCCGCCTATGTCAGAAGCTTCAACCAACCCGCTCGTCGTGCTGCGCAGTCCGACGCACGCTGCTCACCCGGCGCGCAATGCCGGCGTGCCGTTCGACGCTGCCTGGATCGACGCCTTGCGCGTCAACCATTCCGCTGTGGAGCGGCGCACCGCCACGCTCGGCACGCGCCGCGCGGTCAAGAAGGACGCGCAGGCCGCGTGGCTCCTGAAGGCCGTCACCTGCATCGACCTCACGACGCTCAACGGCGACGACACCGAAGGCCGTGTGCGGCGCCTGTGCATGAAGGCGCGCCACCCCGTGCGCGCCGACCTGCTCGAGGCACTCGGCATGGCGCCCGGTGCGAACACCCCGGCGATCACCACGGGTGCCGTCTGCGTCTACCACCGTTTCGTGGCCGCTGCCGTGGACGCGCTCGCGGGCAGCGGCATTCCCGTCGCCGCCGTTTCCACGGGTTTTCCCGCGGGCCTCAACCCGCACGAGCTGAAGCTGCGGGAGATCGAGGCATCGGTGGCGGACGGCGCGAAGGAGATCGACATCGTGGTCACGCGCGAGCATGTGCTCACCGGCAACTGGCGCGCGCTTTACGACGAAGTGCGCGATTTCCGCGCGGCCTGCGGCGAAGCTCACCTGAAGGCGATTCTCGCCACGGGCGACATTCGCGTGCTGTCGAACGTCGCGAAGGCTTCGATGGTGTGCATGATGGCCGGCGCCGACTTCATCAAGACGTCCACCGGCAAGGAAGGCACCAACGCCACGCTCGACGTTTCGCTGGTGATGGTGCGCATGATCCGCGACTACCGCGAGCGCACCGGCGCGCTGGTGGGCTTCAAGCCTGCCGGCGGCGTGTCGAACGCGAAGACGGCGCTTGCGTATCAGATCCTCATGAAGGAAGAGCTTGGGCGGCCGTGGCTCGAACCGGATCTTTTCCGCTTCGGCGCATCGAGCCTGCTTGCCGATATCGAGCGCCAGCTCGAACACCACGTGAGCGGACGCTACTCCGCCTTTAACCGCCACCCCGTAGCCTGAACAGACAACACCGATGAGCGTAGCCGAGTATTTTCGATCGATGGATTACGGTCCCGCCCCCGAGGACGATCAGCCTGTGCGCGCCTGGCTGGCGCAGCACGACGGCGCGTTTGGGCACTTCATGGACGGCGCGTGGCGCGAGCCGGCTGCCGGCGAGCGCTTCGAAGTGCGCGCACCGGCAACCGGCGAGCCGCTGGCCTTCGTGGCGCAGGGCGACGCCGCCGACGTGACGGCGGCCGTGGCCGCGGCACGTGCGGCGCAGCCCGAATGGCAGGCGCTGGGCGGCGCGGGCCGCGCGCGGCATCTGTATGCGCTCTCGCGCATGGTCCAGCGCCATAGCCGCCTTTTTGCAGTGCTCGAAGCGCTCGACAACGGCAAGCCGATCCGCGAGACGCGCGACATCGACGTGCCGCTCGTGGCACGCCACTTCCTGCACCATGCCGGCTGGGCGCAACTTCAGGACACCGAATTGAGCGGCTGGTCGCCGCTGGGCGTGATCGGCCAGATCGTGCCATGGAATTTCCCGCTGCTGATGCTTGCGTGGAAGGTGGCGCCGGCGATCGCGCTCGGCAACTGCGTGGTGCTCAAGCCTGCCGAATACACGCCGCTCACGGCATTGCTCTTCGCCGAACTGGCGCACCGCGCCGGTCTGCCCAAGGGCGTGCTCAACGTGGTGACGGGCGATGGCCGCACGGGCGCCGCGCTCGTCGAGCAACCGGACGTGGACAAGATCGCCTTCACCGGATCGACCGAGGTGGGCCGCCATATCCGCACCGCCACTGCGGGATCGGGCAAGTCGCTCACGCTCGAACTGGGCGGCAAGTCGCCCTTCATCGTGTTCGACGATGCGGACCTGGACGGCGCCGTGGAGGGCGTCGTGGACGCGATCTGGTTCAACCAGGGGCAGGTCTGCTGCGCCGGCTCGCGCCTGCTCGTGCAGGAGGGCGTGGAAGCGCGCTTTCTCGCGAAGCTCAAGCGCAGAATGGCAACGCTGCGCGTGGGTACGTCGCTCGACAAGGGCATCGACATGGGCGCGATCGTCGATCCGGTGCAGCTCGAGCGCATCGAATCGCTCGTCGAGGCGGGACGGCGCGAAGGCTGCGACGTTTGGCAGCCCGAAGGAGTCGCGCTGCCCGCGCACGGCTGCTTCTATCCGCCCACGCTCGTGACCGGTGTCGGACCGGCTTCGACGCTCGCGCAGGAGGAGATTTTCGGGCCCGTGCTCGCCGCCATGAGTTTTCGCACGCCCGAGGAGGCCGTCGCGCTCGCCAACAATTCGCGTTATGGGCTTGCCGCAAGCGTGTGGAGCGAGACCATCGGCCGCGCGCTGGATATCGCGCCGCGTCTGGCTTGCGGCGTGGTATGGATCAATGCGACGAACCTCTTCGACGCGAGCGTCGGTTTTGGCGGCTATCGCGAATCGGGTTTCGGACGCGAGGGCGGGCGCGAAGGAGCATTCGAATATCTGAAGCCCGCGGGCTGGAGCAAGCTGCCGCAGCGCGCGCCGCGCTCGCTGTCGCAAGGCGGGCGCGAGGGCTTCGCCGCAGCCGAGCGGCTCGACCGCACGGCCAAGCTCTTTATCGGCGGCAAGCAGGTTCGTCCCGATAGCGGCTACTCGCTGGCCGTCCATGCGCCGAACGGCGACTGGGTGGGGGAGGTGGGCGCCGGCAGCCGCAAGGACGTGCGCGACGCCGTAGCCGCTGCACGCGGCGCCGGCAAGTGGACGCAGATGAGCACGCACGCACGCGCCCAGGTGCTCTATTACCTCGCGGAAAACCTGAGCGCGCGTGCCGGTGAGTTCGCGCACCAGCTCACGCGTCGCGCGGGCTACGACGTCCGTTCGGCCGCGCGCGAAGTGGAGGCGTCCATCGAGCGGCTCTTCTACTACGCGGCCTGGGCCGACAAGTTCGACGGCGCCGTGCATACGCCCCCGCTGCGCGGCGTGGCGCTCGCGATGCACGAAGCGCTCGGCGTGATGGGCATTGCCTGCCCCGACGAGGCGCCGCTGCTCGCGTTCGTTTCGCTGGTCGCACCGGCGCTCGCGATGGGCAATCGCGTGGTCGTGCTTGCGAGCGAGGCTGCGCCGCTTACGGCGACCGATTTTTATCAGGTAGTCGAAACGTCGGACGTGCCGGCCGGCGCGCTCAATATCCTGACGGGCGAACGCGCGGCCCTGCTGCCGGCGCTCGCGAAGCACGACGACGTGGATGCGCTCTGGTGCTTCGGGCAGGCCGCCGATTCGACGCTCGTGGAACGCGAGTCGGTGGGCAACCTGAAACGGACCTTCGTGGATTACGGCCGGCAGATCGACTGGCACGACCGCGCGAGCACGGGGTTGCCGTTTCTGCGGCAGGCGGTGCAGGTGAAGAACATCTGGATACCGTACGGCGATTGAGCGGCTTCGGAAAGAAAAGCCGCCACGTTTAAAGAGGATTTGCATGGGACCGGGGTGAGCGCTGAAGTGCCAACTCCGGATCGACAGGAGACAAACAACATGCTGAAAAATCTGGACCCGCTTCTGAACGCCGACGTGCTCCACGCCCTGCGGGCAATGGGCCATGGCGACGAACTCGTCGTTTGCGACGCGAATTTTCCCGCCGACTCCGTTGCGCGCGCCACGGTGCTCGGCAAGCTGCTGCGCATCGACGGCGCCGATGCCCCGCGAGCCGTGCGCGCCATTCTCTCGGTGCTGCCGCTCGACACCTTCGTCGAAGCGCCCGCCATGCGCATGGAGGTGGTCGGCGAGCCCGCCACGATCCCCGCCGTGCAACGCGAGGCCCAGACCGAAGTGAATACCGCAGAAGGCCGTCCCGTGCCGTTCGCGCCCATCGAGCGCCACGCGTTTTATGCCCGCGCGCACAAGGCCTACTGCGTGATTGCTTCCGGCGAGGCTCGCGGCTACGGCTGTTTCATCTTCACCAAAGGCGTGCTGCTCGCCCCCGACGCGCCGCGCTTGCAGGAGCCGGGCCAATGAGCGGGCGCGTCGTCATTCTCGGCATTTATGTGACCGATCTCGCCTTTCGCGCGAGCCGTATGCCGCTGATCGGCGAAACGATCGCGGGGACGGCGTTTGCGATGGGGCCGGGCGGCAAGGGCTCGAATCAGGCGGTCGCCGCGGCGCGCGCGGGCGCGCAAGTGGTGTTCTGCACCCGTGTAGGCAACGACGCCTTCGGCGAGATCGCGCGGGCCACGTGGGCGGCGGAAGGCATCACGGCACGCACCCAGGCCGTGGACGGCCTCGCCACCGGCGCGGCGCACATCTTCGTCGACGACACCACCGGCATGAACGCGATCATCGTCGCCTCGGGGGCGGCCGGCACGATGGCGAGCGCCGACGCGGACGCCATCGAAACCGATATCGCCGCCTCGCAGGTGTTCGTCACGCAACTCGAGCAGCCGCTCGAAGCGGCGCGGCGCGGTCTGGAACTCGCGCGCCGCCACGGCGTAAAGACGGTGTTCAATCCCGCGCCCGCCATGCCGCTGCCCGACGACATCTATCCGCTGTGCGACTACGTGACGCCGAACGAGACCGAAGCGACCGCGCTGACCGGCGTGGAGATCCGCAACGCCGACGACGCGCGCCGCGCCGCGGACGTGTTGCTCGCCAAGGGGGCGGGCGCCGTGATCGTGACGCTCGGCGAAGCGGGCGCGCTGCTGCATACGCGCGAGACCTCGGTCCTGCTGCCGGCCTTCCAGTGCGGCGCGGTGGTGGAAACGGCCGGGGCCGGCGATGGCTTCACGGGCGGCTTCGCTGCGGCCCTCGCACGCGGCGACGACGCGCTCGCGGCCACGCGCTTCGGCTGCGCGCTGGCGGGCATTTCCGTGACGCGGCCAGGCACGGCGCCGTCCATGCCCACGCGCGAGGAAGTCGAAGCGGTGCTCTCGCGCGCGCCGGCTCCGGCGCACTGAGGCGCGCCATGGTCACTGCAAAGGACGACGCATCATGAAGGCTTCTGTTCTCGCACGATGGTTTGGCGACCGGCAACTGAACTTCCTGCTGGCCGTGAACCTGCTTGTCGTGCTGGTGGCGATCTGGCTCTCGCATGGCCTGTTCGTCGGCATCGACAATCTGCAGTCGATGGGCTCGCAACTGCCCGAAGTCGCGCTGCTCGCGCTCGGCATCATGCTCTCCATGCTTTCGGGCAATGGCGGCATCGACCTTTCGGGCGTCGGGCTCGCGAATCTCTCGGGCATGATCGCAGCGCTCGTGGTGCCGAAGTTCGTGAGCGGCGACGATTCGCCGGTGCTCTACACCACGCTCTTCTGCGCGATCGTGGTGGGCATGGGCCTGATCGGCGGGCTCTTCAACGGCATCGTGATCGCGCGGCTGCGGCTCACGCCGATTCTGTGCACGCTCGGCACGCAGCTCCTGTTCACGGGTTTTGCCGTGGCGCTTTCCAACGGTGCCTCGGTGCACGTGGATTACGTCGAGCCGCTGGCCGATATCAGCAACGGCACGTTCTTCCAGGTGCCCATCTCGTTCATCCTCTTCGTGGTCGTAGTCGTGCTGCTGGGCTGGCTGCTCCGGCGCACGCCGTTCGGTCTGCGTCTTTATCTGATGGGCACCAATCAGCGCGCGGCGTTCTATGCGGGCATTCCGCGCGCGCGCATGCTGATCGTCACCTATGCGATGTGCGGCGTGCTCGCCTCGCTCGCGGGGCTCGTGAGCGTGTCGCACACGCTTTCCGCGAAGTGGGACTACGGCAACTCGTACCTGTTGATCGCGATTCTCATCGCGGTGATGGGCGGCGTGAATCCGGCGGGCGGTTATGGGCGCATCATCTGCGTGTTTTTCGCGGCCACGGTGCTGCAGTTCCTGTCGAGCCTCTTCAATCTGATGGGCGTTTCGCAGTTCTTCGGCGACTGCGCCTGGGGCTTCCTGCTTCTGCTGTCGCTCGCCTTCGCGGGCGGCGAGCGGGTGCGTTCGATCTTCGGTCTTGCGGCGGCGCAGCCTGCCGGCAATCCGCGCCCGCCCGGCTGAGCGGGCGGGGCCAGTCAGCCGGTGGGCCTCGAGCCTCGGAGGTCCGCCGCCTTTATTTCCGGGGCGACAGCGAACAACAAAGGAGACATGCGAAATGAAGTTCAAACGACTCAGCGTAGCGCTCACCGCCTGCGCGCTTGCAGCAGGCCTCGCCGTGGCGGCGCACGCGGCGGACAACGTCACCATCGTCACCGTGGTGAAAGTGACCGGCATCAGCTGGTTCAACCGGATGGAAGAAGGCGTCAAGGAATTCGGCAAGGACAACCCCGGCGTGACGGTCTACCAGACCGGTCCGGGCCGCGCGGACGCCGCGCAGCAACTGAAGATCATCGACGACCTGATCGCGAAGAAGGTGAACGCGATTGCCGTCGTGCCCTATGACCCGCCCACGCTGGAGCCGGCGCTGAAGAAGGCGATGGATCGCGGCATCAAGGTGGTCACGCACGAGGCCGACAACGAGAAGAACACGATGGTCGACGTCGAGGCGTTCGACAACAGCGCCTATGGCGCGGCGCTCAACGACCGTCTGGCCGGTTGCATGCACAACGAGGGCAAGTGGGCGACGCTGGTGGGCTCGCTCGGCAGCCGCTCGCAGGTGCAGTGGGCCGACGGCGGCATCGACAACGCGAAAGCGAAGTATCCGAAGATGCAGCTGGTCGAGACCAATCTGGAAACCAACAACGACGGCGAGCGCGCCTACGAAGTCGCCAAGGAAGTGCTGCGCAAGCATCCGGACCTCAAGGGCTTCCAGGGCTCTTCGTCGCTCGACGTGATCGGCATTGGCCGCGCCGTCGAAGAAGCCGGCCTGCAGGGCAAGATCTGCGTCTATGGCACGGGCCTGCCGACGGAAGCGGGCAAGTACCTCGAAAGCGGCGCGATCAACGGCATTGCGTTCTGGGATCCCAAGCTCGCGGGCATGGCGATGAACAAGATCGCGCTCATGCTGATCCAGGGCAAGACCGTCGAGAACGGCGCGAATCTCGGCTTGCCGGGCTACGAGAAGGTCACGGTCACGAAGGGTCCGGGCAAGGGCATCATCGTGCGCGGCCAGGGCTGGGTGAGCGTCGACAAGTCGAACTACAAGCAGTACAACTTCTGATCGGAGAGGGCAGGGCGCGCGCGGCAACGCCCGCGCGCGCCCTGCGGTCATCTCACAGTAGCAAGTCAGGATAGTGAGTCGGAATATGGCTTCGGAACCGCTATTGCAGGTGCTCGGCGTGCACAAGCGCTTTACCGGCGTGCACGCGCTGCGCGGCGTGACGCTCACGTTCGAGCGCGGGCAGATCTATCACCTGCTCGGCGAGAATGGCTGCGGCAAGAGCACGCTCATCAAGATCATCTCCGGTGCGCAACCGCCGGACGAAGGCGAACTCGTGATCGACGGCGTGCGGCATGCGCGGCTCTCGCCGCTCGAATCGCTCGCGGCCGGCATCGAGACCGTGTATCAGGACCTTTCGCTGTTGCCCAACCTGAGCGTGGCCGAGAACGTGGGTCTTACCACGGAGCTTGCCGAGCACGGCGGACGCCTCGCGCGCACGTTCGACCGGCAGGAACTGGCGCGCACGGCGGCACGCGCGCTGGGGGCCGTGGGGCTGCCCGGCGACGCGGACTTTCAGGCCACGCTGATCGAGCAGCTGCCGCTCGCCACGCGTCAGCTCGTGGCCATTGCGCGCGCCATTGCGAGCGAGGCGAAGTTCGTGATCATGGACGAACCCACCACGTCGCTCACGCAAAAGGAAGTGACGAACCTGATTGCGGTGCTCGGGCAACTGCGCTCGCACGGCGTGACGGTGCTGTTCGTGAGCCACAAGCTCGACGAGTGTTACGCCATCGGCGGCGAAGTGATCGTGCTGCGCGATGGCCAGAAGGTCACGCAAGGGCCGATCACCGACTACACCAAGGCGCAGTTGAGCGAATTGATGACGGGGCGCCATTTGTCGGTCGAACGCTATCGCGTGGACGCGCCCTCGGGCGACGTGCTGCTCGACGTGCGCGGCCTCGGGCGTACGGGCCAGTTTCGCGACGTATCGTTCTCGCTGCGCCGCGGCGAGATCCTCGGCATCACGGGCCTGCTCGACTCGGGCCGCAACGAACTCGCGCGGGCGCTGGCCGGCGTCGCGCCGGCGGATACCGGCAGCGTCGTGCTGGAAGGCCGGCCGGTCACGCTTGCCACGCCCGGCGACGCAAAGCGCGAGCGCATCGGCTATGTACCCGAAGACCGCCTGAACGAAGGGCTTTTTCTCGACAAGTCGATACGCGACAACGTGATTACGGCGATGATCGCGAGCCTGCGCGACCGCTTCGGCCAGATCGACCGCTCGCGCGCCCGCGCGATGGCCGAAGACACGGTGAAAGAGCTGCAGATCGCCACGCCGAACGTGGACAAGGCCGTGCAGTCGCTTTCGGGCGGCAACCAGCAGCGCGTGCTGATCGGCCGCTGGCTCGCCATCGACCCGCACGTGCTGATTCTCCACGGGCCGACCGTGGGTGTGGACGTGGGGTCGAAGGACATCATCTATCGCATCATGCAGAGTCTCTCGCAGCGCGGCATCGGCATCCTGCTCGTGAGCGACGACCTGCCCGAGCTGCTGCAGAACTGCGACCGCGTACTGATGATGCGCAAGGGGCGCGTGGCGGAAGAACACCGCGCCGAAGGCTTGACCGAAGCCGAGCTCTATCGCGCGCTTCTCGCCGAAGCCGCCTGAAATCCGCGTTATCCAGGCAGGAACCAGCATGAGCATGAATCAGACCATGAGCTCTTCCAACACCGCCGAAGTGGCACGCGAGGCACCGCTGCTCAACTGGCGCGCGAAGCTCGCGCGCAACCCCGAGTGGTTCACCGCCGCGCTGATCGTGATCACGTGTGTGATCGTCGCTTCGATCAACCCGCGCTTCTTGCAGTGGGCCACGCTGTTCGACCTGTTGCACTCGGCCACGACCACGTCGCTCTTCGCGCTCGGCACGCTCGTCGTGCTGGCCTCGGGCGGCATCGACGTGTCGTTCACGGCCATCGGCGCGCTTACCATGTACGCGATCACCAAAGCCGTGTTCGCGTGGTGGCCCGATGCGCCGTTCGCGCTGATCCTGCTTACCGGTGCCGTGGGCGGCATTCTGCTCGGCATGGTCAACGGCTTGCTCGTGCACCGGCTGCAGGCGCCGTCGCTCATCGTGACGATCGGCACGCAGTACCTGTTTCGCGGCATCCTGCTGACCTTCGTGGGCACCACGTTCTTCATGAACATCCCGCACAGCATGGATCATTTCGGCCGCATTTCGCTTCTGGCCTATCGCACGGCGGACGGACTCGACGCGGTGCTGCCGATGTCGGTGCTCGCGCTCGTGGCGGGCGCCGTGCTGACCTGGTGGCTATTGAATCGCACGATGATGGGGCGCGGCGTCTACGCCATGGGCGGCAGCACGGCGATTGCGGAGCGGCTGGGCTTCAACCTGCGCGCGATCCGGCTCTTCGTGTTCGGTTATACGGGCTTTCTTGCGGGCGTGGCGGGCATCCTGCACGTGTCGAACAGCCGGCTCGCCAATCCGTTCGACCTGGTCGGCTCCGAACTCGACGTGATCGCAGCCGTCATCCTGGGCGGCGCGCGCATCACGGGCGGCAGCGGCACTGTGGTCGGTACGCTGCTGGGCGTTGCGCTCGTCACGCTCATCAACAACGTGCTGATTCTCGTGGGCGTGCCGAGCACCTGGCAGAAGGTGATCATCGGCGCGTTCATTCTCGTGGCCGGGACGCTGTTCGCGCTGCGCCGCCGCGGCGGTTGAACATGCGGCGGTTCGCGCGGCCGGCGGGGAGGAACGCCGGCCGTTCGTCCTGAACGAAGGGTGTTAGGGAGACCGCTCAGGCGCTGCGCTTGCGCGGCTCTTCGCCTTTCTCGGTGATGATCGAATCGAAGTCGTTCGTCTGCGAGAAGCGCCACGCCTTCACCACGCCGAACTTGCTTGCATCCACGACCAGGTGGCGCTCCACGGCGCTCGCCATGGCCGCCTGCTTGATCGCCACCTCGTGAAAATTCCAGCAGGTCACGCCGCGCGCGGCGTCGATGCCGCCCGCCGAAATGAAGGCCTTGTTGATGCCCATGCGCCGCAGCATCTCGAGGCTTTCTTCGCCCGAGAACGAATCCGACGAGGGCACATAGACCCCACCCAGCAGGATCATGCGCACGTTGGGCATACGCCGCAGCACTTCCGCCACGTTCAGCGAATAGCACACGGCCGTGATCTGCAGATGCGAGGGGATGAGGCGCGCGAGCGCGGCAAGCGTTGTGCCGCAATCGATGAAGATGGTGTCGTTTTCCGCAACGTGCCGTGCCGCATGGGCGGACGCCTGCGCCTTCGCCTGGGCGAAATGGTCCTTTTCGGACTCCAGCGAGTAGCCCACGGCATTGGGGACATCCGACGCGCTGACGATATAGCCGCCGAGATAGGTGAAGCGCTCGGGATTGGCGCCGATATCGCGCCGCACGGTCATTTCGGAAACGCCAAGCAGCGTGGCCGCATCCCGCAGATGCATGACGTTGTGTTTGGCGAGCGCGTCGGCAAGCGCCTGCAGCCGGTCGGATTTGGCCATGTCGATGTGGAGCGCCGTGCCTCGCCGATGCAACTGGCATGGCACCGCGAAAGTTAGATTTGTTTCGTACGATTGAACGAATTATAACAAGCGTGCGAGCTTGCCGATAGTCGCGTGCAACGTCTATCGCGTGCAAATAGCGGCAAAAACGTGGGGCGGGATCGGGAGGGGAGAGGGATCGGGAAGATAACTGCGGGGCCAGGCGGTGATGTTGCGGCCCCTTGAAAAAGGGGCCATTGAGTTTATCGGGGTGCGCGTTCGAACTTCGAGAGCAGCGCGGCGAACACTTCGCTTAACTCCGTCTTGCCGAAGCGTCGTTCGCTGCGGCCGCTTTCGACATCGATCTTGCCGGTGTTGTACACGTCGTAAAGATCGGTGATGAGATGCGCGTGATTTTCGCCGAGTCCCGCGCGCAGCAGCGTGGGCGTCCAGGATTCGCGCGGCAGGACACGTGCGGCGACTTCAGTCCCGCTGACCTCGCGCAGCGTGGCGGCGATGTCGTTCACGCTGATGCGCCGCGGACCTTCGATGCTGACCACCCGCACCGCTTCGGCGCCCGGGGCATCGAGCAGCAGTGCGGCGGCCGCTTCGCCCACGTCCTGCGCCGCCACGGCAGGAATGCGGCGGGTGAGCGGGTCGTGGAAACTCGGCAGCACGCCGCTTGCCAGCGCGACCGGCAGGACGCGCGCCCAGTTGTGCATGTGCTCGGCCGAACGAAGGAATATCACGTGCCGGGCGACGTCGGCGAGCCGTCGTTCGAGGTAGTGAAAGAGGCTCGTGATGCCGGTGTTGATCGGCAGTTCGGCGCCATAGTCCGAGATGGCGAGCAGGATCGAAGGGGGATTGGCGCGCAGTGCGGCGGCGGCCACGTCGATCATCCTGCGCATCGTGACGCTGGGACGGGCGTCGCCCACGGGCACGGGGCATAGCATCTGCACCGCATGGGCGCCTTCGATTGCCGCGGCCACCGACGCGGGGTCGGTCAAGTCGGCGAGTGCGATCTCGCATCCCAGTTTCGCGAGGTCGGTGCCCTGCTCGGCGCGGCGCACGACGGCGCGCACGGGGTGTCCTGCCTTGCGTAGCGCCGTGGCGCTGGCGCACCCGGCGTTGCCTGCTGCTCCGAATATGACAAACATGAGTCGATCCTCGTGAGTGGAGTGAGGATCATCATAAAAACGCGGGATCGGCAGGGCGCGCAGAAAAGGATGAAAATGCGCGGGAAAGGATGGGGCGGGTGGAGGGTTCTACCTGGATCTTCGGCCCCGAACGCCGTTGCGACCGGCACGGCGGCTCACTAGACTGGCCGCAGGCGTGGCGCGACGTAGCAGAGGAACGGCAATGAACGCAGCGAGCGGGAATTCGAACCGGCAAGCCGGAGCGCGCACGAGCCTCCAGTCGAGTGCCGGCCTGGGCTGGCAAGGCTTCGGCGCGGAACTGCTGGCGATTTCAGCGGGGCGGCATCGTATTCCTGCGGCGGATCATCACCGGATCGGCGTGCACATCGGCGCGCCGGTGCGGGCCAACTGCACGTGCGATGGCCGGCGCGTAGCGCGCCTGCAGGCGCCCGGCGATGCCGATGTCGTGCCGGCCGGACTCGACGGCGAGTGGACCGACGATGCCGATTGCACGATCCTGCGCGTATGGTTCGAAGACCCCTTCGTCCGCGCGGTTGCCGAACGGCTGGAGAACCGGCAGGCGCGCGCAGACATCGCGCCGCGTTTGCAGGTACGCGATGCCCGCCTGCAATATCTCGCCGCTACGCTTCAGGCCGAACTCGAAGCCGGCGAAGCGTCGGATCCGCTCTTCGCCGAAAGCATCGGCACGGCCATCGTGGTGCGATTGCTCGACGGCGTGCCGCCTGCCGGCCGGCGACGTGTCACGCTCGCGCCGCGCGCGGCGGCGCGGGTGACCGATTACATCGAAGCGCGCCTCGACGAACGGCTCTCGTTAGGCGAGCTGGCCGCGCTCGTCGATTTGAGCGTGCCGCATTTCAAGGTGCTTTTTCGCGAAACACTGGGTCTGCCCGTGCATCAGTACGTCGTGCGCCGACGGGTGGAGCGTGCGCGGGATCTGCTGATCGAAGGGCGGTTGAGCATGAGCCAGATTGCGCTCGAAGCCGGATTCGCGCATCAAAGCCACATGGCGCACTGGATGAACCGCGTGCTCGGTGTGGCGCCTCGCGATATCGTGAGGGCTGCGAAGTAGTGCGTATCGGGCGAGCATCATTACGCCGCCATCCGCTGTCGTCATTTTTTGCCACTCCGGCGGCGCCATTTGCGCGCCGCATCCCACCTGATCTCTCCCCGCCGGCTACGCCGCGGCTCGTTTCCCCTCATCGGACGAGCGCACCTTAAACGTTTCTTCATTTTCCTGCGGATTTCACGCGAAACACGCCCCTCTATCCTTGCCTCACGAGTTGCAACGCAATTCGAACCGGTGCCGCGAGGCGGCCGGATGGACCAAGGCTCGGCCGGCTGGCCGCAAAGGAGAGGCACATGAAATCACTCTGGAATGGCGCGGGTGTCGCGCTCTTGTTGTCGGTATCGGCACTGGCTCACGCGCAGGGCGTCGCCAATCCGCCCGTCAATGCGCAGACGAACGCGCAGGCCTACGTGGCACAGCAGGCGGCGGATACGTCCTCCGCGCAGGCAGATTCCACCAATGGCTCGCTCACGCGCGCGCAGGTCTACCACCAGCTCGTGCAGGCCGAACGCGACGGCCAGTTGCAGACGCTCAACCAGACCGTGTACGCCCACCACTGAGCGGCCAAGTTTTTTTGCATCCGTTGCGGAAAAATGCGGCCGCGAGCCGCGACGGAATCCGCCAGGCGGCCGATTTACCCGAGTTTCAATCTCATGAAATCACGTATCGTTTCCTATATCTTGCGCGCGGCCGTATGCGCCGTCGCGGTGGCCGCGGTGTCCGGCTGCGCGAGCCTGCATCCGCAGCCCAATGGCCCCGGCGACTGTGTCGGCCCGCCTGACTTCTGCGTGCCGTTCTTCGGCTCCTGAGCGTTGTCCCGGGTGTGCCCCTGGTTCTCTGGCGCTCGCGCGGTACGGCATCGCGGTGACGGGTGTCGACGCGCAGAGCCGGGCTCGACGACTGCCGTCTGCCCGCCTGTGAGGATGTCGCACGCGGCAAGCTGGACTGCCGCGCCGACATGGCGGTCTGCAACTTCTCCCTGATCGGAAAGGACAGTGTGGACGGGCTGATTCATCGAGGCGAGCGGCCTCGTTTTGCGCGCGTTGCGCGAGCCGGGCAACGCGTGACGATGCCTGCCTAGCCGAGCTCCACCTCGTCGAGCTTCTTGACGCGGTAGATGATGAACGAGACGATCCAGGCCGCCGCAAAAATCCCGATGATGCCGTAGCCAAGCAGACCGAAATTGTTGTTGAGATCGTTCATGCGGTCCCAGAACCAGCCTTGCAGGTTCAGTTCTCCTGCGATCAGTCCCAGCGTTTCGATCCCGCCGATCAGGATCGCCACGGCGGCCGAGACGATCGTGATGGTGAGGTTGTAATAGAGCTTGCGGATCGGCTTCACGAAGGCCCAGCCATAGGCGCCGAGCATGAGAATGCCGTCGGTCGTGTCGATCAGCGACATGCCCGCGGAGAACAGTGCCGGAAACGCGAGAATCGACCAGATCGGCAATCCCTTGCTGGCTTCCGTCGCGGCGACGGTGAGCAGGCTGACCTCGGTCACCGTGTCGAATCCCAGTCCGAACAGGAACCCCACCGGCAGCATGTGCCAGCTCTGGCTGACGAGCCGGAAGAGCGGCCTCAGCAAACGGGCAATCAGGCCGCGGTTGTTGAGCAGGATGTTGAGGCTGTCGTCATCGTAGTCGCCGCCGCGACGCACGTGGCGATAGGTCCGGTACACATCCCGCGCCACCACCAGGTTCAGAATCGCCATCACCAGCAGGAAGGCGCCCGACACCAGCGTGCCGATGATGCCCGCGACATTGTTGAACGAGTCGAAGCCGCTTTGCAGGCTCATCACCGTAGCGGCGATGACGACGGTACCGATGAGCAGCACCAGCGAATGGCCGATGGAAAAGAAGAAGCCGACCCCCACGGGGTGCTTGCCCTCTTGCATCAGCTTGCGCGTGACGTTGTCGATCGCGGCGATATGGTCGGCATCCACCGCATGGCGCAGACCGAAGCCGTAGGCCAGCAACGCGGTGCCGAGCAGAACCGGACGATTGTGGAAGGCAACGAGCGCCCAGGCCCAGGCGCCCAGGTTGATGGCGATGAGAAAAACGTAAATGCCGATGACCTTGCCGCGGACATCGGAGGAACTGTCGTTGAAAACGTGTTTTAAAGCGCTGAGCATGGTTCTGCCTCCAGTGGCGTTCGTCTCAGCAAACCGGCTCAGGCAGCAGAACCTGAACCTTCACCGGGACACCCCGCCCGATGCGTATGCGTCGACGCCGTTCGATGGCAGGTCTCCTGGCTCGCGGGTCGACGCCCATTGCCGGCCTTCCCGGTTTCCCAGTGGCCCTTCTGGCATGGACTCGCCGCTCACAGTTGCGGGGGCAGCCGCAGACTCGAGGCGCTGGCGCCTGTACTGCGTTCCCTTTTGATCCCGTCGCCGGGAACCATCAGCGCGCAAGCGTAAGGGGCCGTGCTTTGCGACGTCAACTGTTTCGTCCGTTAGCGCATCAAACTGTCGACGCAACGGGCTTCGAAGGATGGGATTCGAAGGAAAATGAAAGAATCTGGAGGGTAATCGAAGGCAGGGAGATGGCGACGTCCGCATGGGCTTGCATTGCGAGGCGGCGGCAAAGAACGGCCGCTTGACATCGTACGTAAATATGTGCAATCTGCATATGTGCATCGTGCACATATAGGACTCGACATGACGGAGCGTCTGGAAAACCTGCTGGGCGTGCTCGCGCTCCTGATCGTGGACGATCTGCAGGCCGCCGGCGAGGAAGAAACCGATGCCGCCGGCCTCACGGCCCGCTCGATTCTCAACGCCGTTCACATGTACCCGGGCTGCACGATCGAAGAGCTGCGCACGGCCGTCGGTCTCTCGCATCCCGCGACGGTGCGCGCCGTCGCGGGACTCGTCGAGGCGGATCTCGTGAAGAAAGTGCCCGGTGCCGACCGGCGCGCCGTGTCGCTCACGCTCACTGCCGCCGGGCGGCGCGTCGTGGACCGCACGCTGGCGAACCGCAATGCCATTCTCGAACGGCTAACGCGCCATCTGAACGCGCGCGAGCGCCAGCAGCTGGATGCGCTGCTGCTCAAGATGCTCTGGAGCGAAACGCGGGACCCCGCGCACGCCATGCAGTTGTGCCGGCTCTGCGACGAAGCGCCGTGCCTGGCTGCCGGTTGCCCGGTCGAATGCCGCTCGGAAGGTTTGCCCATGCCGGCGGGACGCGCGAAATGAACGCGCCCGCGCGCCTGCCCTGGCGCTCCATCGTCGCGCTCAATGCCGTGTCGCTCCTGGCGCAGCTTGGTCAGTTCGGCGTGGGGTTTGCCGTGGTGCCGCAATGGCTTGCGCAGCGCGGCCTCGGTATCACGCAGCTCGGCAGCTTCGCTTCGGTGCAGTGGGCCGGCATGCTCGCGGGCATTCTGGCCGCGCCGGTACTCGCGCGCGGGCTCGGCGCGCGCCTCGCGGTGTTCGGCGGTCTGGCCGCAAGCGTGGCCGCCTTCGCCGCGCTCGCGGCATGGCGCTGGCCGCTTGTGCTCGCGCCGGGTTTTCTGCTGGGCTTTGGTGTGGGCGTGCGATGGATCGCGAACGAGACCTGGCTGTTTCGCCTCGTGCCCGAGGAGATGAGCGGCCGCTTCGTCGGCGCGCACGAGACGCTCATTGCGATTGCGGGCTTGCTCGGGCCGGCCGTGGCCCTGCTCGACGGAGCACGCGGTGCAGCCGCGCTCTGGATCGGCGCGTTTGTGACCGCGCTGGCCGGGCTGCCGCTTTTCGTGGCCTCGCTGCGCGCGCCGCTAGCCGTCGCACCGCTGCCGCTGCGGGATGCCGAATCGGCTTCGTCCGCGTTGCCTGGCGCTGCCGATATCGCATTGCGGCTCGGACTCCTTGCCGCAGCGGTGGCGGGCCTCGGCGATGGCGCTTTATATGGCCTCATGGCCAAGTTCTGCGAAGGCAACGGTTTCGGCTCGGCCCAATGCGCGCTGCTGCTCGTGTGTCTGGGCCTGGGTGGCGCGCTCGGCCAGTATCCGGTCGGCTGGGCCGCCGACCGCTGCGGCGTGCTCGCGGCCACCACCGCGTGTGGCGTGGCGGGTGCGGCGGCGGCCGTGGCGCTCGCCCTGGCGGGCGGCCGCTTCGCGTTTGCCGTGCCGGCCATGCTCGTGCTGGGCGTCGCCAGCAACGCGTTTCTCACGCTCGCCTGCATCACCGTTGCCGCGGCGCCGCGCGCCCAGATCGACCGCCGTATGCGGGCGGTTTCCGTCGTCTTCACGCTCGGCTCGATGTCCGGGCCGCTCCTTGCCGCGCAGGCCATGGCCCGCCTGGGCGCGAACCTGCTCATGTGGCAGATCGCTTTTGTCTGCGTCACCCTGTGCGCCTATGCCCTGGGCGTGCGACATGGCCTATCGGCACCGCTCGGCTCAAAGCACCGCAACGGTGCATCGGCGCGCCGGGGCGCGGCGGCAACCTGAGCGCCGCCGCCAGGCTGCTGGCTGTCCCATCCGGTCATCTGTCTGCCGCATGCCCATGCTACCCTTGCACCGCCTCCGGCGAGGCGATGCGCGGCGCCGAAGCGCTGCGAACGCTTTTACCGGCAGCTTTGTGTTCAGGTTTTCCCTACCGAAATTAACAACAGGAATAAACACAGATGAACAGGCACGACAATGGGCGCAAGAGTGGGCGCAGGGCATGGCGGGCTCTGGCGACGGGCATGCTGCTTGCCGGCAGCATTCAGGCCGCACACGCCGCCACCGAAATCCAGTTCTGGCATGCTATGGAGTCCGAACTGGGCGAGCGCGTGAATGCAATCGCAGATCAGTTCAACGCTTCGCAAAGCGAGTACAAGATCGTGCCGGTGTTCAAGGGCACTTACGACCAGACGCTGGCGGCGGGCATCGCCGCCTACCGCAGCGGCGACGCGCCGGCGATCCTGCAGGTCTATGAAGTCGGCACCGCGACGATGATGCAGGCGAAGAAGGCCGTCATTCCGGTGTACGACGTGATGAAGAACGCGGGCGTGCCGCTCGACGAAAAGGGCTTCGTGCCGACCATCGCCAGCTACTACAGCGACGCGAAGACGGGCCACCTCGTTTCGATGCCGTTCAACAGCTCGACGCCGGTGCTCTACTACAACCGCGACGCGTTCAAGAAGGCCGGCCTCAACCCCGACGAACCGCCGAAGACCTGGCCCGAAGTCGCCGCCGATGCGGCGAAGCTGAAGGCTTCGGGCATGAACTGCGGTTTCACGACGGGCTGGCAGGGCTGGATCCAGATCGAGAATTACAGCGCATGGCATGCGGCGCCGATTGCGACGCTCAACAACGGCTTTGACGGCACCGGTGCGCAACTGGAAATCAACAAGCCGCTGCAGGTCGCGCATATCGCTTTCCTGCAGAACATGGTGAAGCAGGGCACGTTCACGTACGTGGGCCGCAAGGACGAAGCCACGGCGAAGTTCTATAGCGGCGACTGCGGCATCATGATGGGTTCGTCGGGTGCGCTTGCGAACGTGCAGAAGTACGCGAAGTTCCAGTACGGCACGGGCATGATGCCCTACGATCCGACCGTGAAGGGTGCACCGCAGAATGCGATCATCGGCGGCGCGAGCCTGTGGGTGCTGGCAGGCAAGAACCCCGAGGTCTACAAGGGCGTGGCGAAGTTTCTCGCTTATCTGACCTCGCCGGCCGTGGCCGCGAAGTGGCACCAGGACACCGGCTATCTGCCGGTCACGAAGGCCGCTTACGACCTCACGCGCCAGCAGGGCTTCTACGAGCAGCATCCGGGTGCCGACACCGCGACGCGCCAGATGCTCAACAAACCGCCGCTGCCGTACACGAAGGGCCTGCGTCTTGGCAACATGCCGCAGATCCGCACGGTGATGGACGAGGAACTGGAGCAGGTGTGGATCGGCACGAAGACGCCGCAACAGGCGCTCGATTCGGCTAACGCACGCGGCAACGACCTGCTGCGCCGCTTCGAACAGCAGAGCAACTGAGCCTTAAAGCCCGTTATAACGCCGGGCAGCCGTTCGAAGTCCGAAAGCAAAACGGCGCGAGAGAATCTCTCGCGCCGTTTTTTGTGTCCCGGCACTGCACTATCGCATCAGAACCACGCGTCCTGCGCGTCGAGCGTCGTGCGATCCAGTGACGCGAGCAGATCGAATTGCGGCATCGTCTTGGGCAGCTCCCACGCGAAGAAGTATTGCGCGGCAGCGAGCTTGCCGCGATAGAAGTCCTCGTCCTGTGCTTGGCCTTGCGCGAGCGCGGCGCGTGCCGCGAGTACCTGTTCGAGCCAGATCCATGCGAGCACCACATGGCCGAACGCTTCCAGGTACACCGAAGCGTTGGCGAGCGTGACGTTGGGATCACCCGCCGACCAGAGCGTTTGCGTGACTTCCACGAGACGGCGCAGTGCCGTATCGAGCGCATGGGCATGTGCGGCGTCGGCGGCGTTGCCATTCGAGCGCGCGCTCTCGAGCGTGGCCTGGACGCGTTGCGAGAACAACTTGAGCGCCGCGCCGTTCTCGATCACCACCTTGCGGCCCAGCAGGTCGAGCCCCTGGATGCCGTGCGTGCCTTCGTGGATGGGATTGAGGCGGTTGTCGCGGTAGAACTGTTCGACGTTGTACTCGCGCGTGTAGCCATAGCCGCCGTGGACCTGGATGGCGAGATCGTTCGCCGCCAGACACCATTGCGAAGGCCAGCTCTTCGCAATCGGCGTGAGCAGATCGAGCAGCAGCGTATGCGGCGCGCGTTCGGTGTCGTCGCCGATCGCACTGGATTCGTCGATGAGCTTCGCGCAGTAGAGGTTGAGCGCGAGCGCCCCTTCCACGTAGCTTTTTTGCGCGAGCAGCATGCGGCGCACGTCTGCGTGCTCCACGAGCTTCACCTGCGGCGAGGCGGCATCCTTGCCGCCCGCTCCCACGGGCCGGCCTTGCGGCCGGTTGCGCGCGTAGTCGAGTGCGTGCAGATAGCCGGTGTAGCCGAGCATCGTCGCGCCGAGCCCCACGCCCACGCGCGCCTCGTTCATCATGTGGAACATGCAGGCCAGGCCCTGATGCGGTTTGCCCACCAGATAGCCGATCGCACCCGCGCGGCCGCCCGGCGTATGTTTCGTGCCCTCGCCGAAATTGAGCAGGCAGTTCGTCGTGCCGCGATAGCCCATCTTGTGATTGAGGCCGGCCAGCACGACGTCGTTGTGCTCGCCGCGCGTGCCGTCTTCGTTCACCAGGTACTTCGGCACGACGAAGAGCGAGATGCCCTTCACGCCCGGAATCAGCTTGCCGTCGGGGCCGGGGATCTTCGCCAGCACGAGGTGCACGATGTTCTCGGAGAGTTCGTGCTCGCCGCCGGAGATCCACATCTTGTTGCCGCGCAGGCGGTACTGCGCGCCGAACGGCGCTTCGCCCTCGTAGTCGGCGCGCGTGGCGATATCCGAAAGCGACGAGCCCGCCTGGGGTTCGGAAAGACACATCGTGCCGAAGTAGCGGCCCTCGAATTCGGGACGCACGAAGGTGTCGATCTGCTTCGGGCTGCCGTGCGCGAGCAGCAGGTTCGCATTGCCGATCGTGAGGAACGGATACGCGCTGGTGCCGACGTTCGCGCCGAGGAACCACGCGAAGCCGGCCTTTTCGACGACGAGCGGCAACTGCATGCCGCCGTACTCGTAGTCCTGCCCGGCGGCGGTGAGGCCGGCTTCGCTGAAGGCGTCGAGCGCGGCTTTGACCTCGGGGATGATCGTGACGGTTTCGCCGTCGAAGTGCGGTTCGTTCTGGTCGTTCTTCTTGTTGTGCGGGGCGAACAGGTCGGTCGCGATCTTTTCGCAGGTGTCGAGTGCCGCATCGAAGGTTTCGCGCGAGTGGTCCGCGTAGCGCGGAATGCGCGTGAGGCCTTCCACGTCGAGCCATTCGTAGAGCAGGAAGTTCAGGTCACGGCGGGAAAGAATCAGCGACATGGCGCACGCTCGCAGGAAAAGAAGTTCGATTCCCGTGAGCGTACACAAAATAGCACGATCGTGCTATTGAAAATTTCACGCGGCTGCGGTCGCTCTTTGCCGGGACGGGGCCTGGCGCAGAGCGACCCCGCGTGGGTTCACCCGTGTACCCGGGCGCGCACGACGGGAAAATCGATTTCGGTGTCCGCCGCGATGTTCAGATAGTTGGTCCACACATTCAGCGCGACGTGCTCCAGAATTTCGACGATCTGCGCATCCGTGTAGCCCGCGGCCCGCACGGCGTTCACGTCGTCGTTGCTCACGCGGCCGCGCTCGCGCGCGACCTTCGCAGCGAAGCGCACCGCGGCGTCGGCTTTCGGGTCGTTCGAGCGGCCGTTGCGGTTCGCGGTCATTTCGGCGTCGTCGAGTTTCGCAAGCTGCTTGCCGAGGTACGTGTGGGCGGAGAGGCAGTAGTCGCAGCCGTTGATTTCCGCGACGGCCAGCGCAATGCGCGTGCCGGTCTGCGCGCCCAGCGTGCCTTTGCCGAGCGCGCCGAAGAGGCCGAGGTGGCCTTCGAGCGCCGCCGCACTGTTGGCGATGACACGAAACATGTTGGGCACGGTGCCCAGTTGCTTGCCGACGGCTTCGAGCAGCGGTTGCGCGGCGGCCGGGGCGGCCTCGACCGTGGGGGGAGTGGGGATGCGTGACATGGTGACTTCTCCTGGAGAAAGGGTGTCGGGAGCGACAGGTGCCACGTTACGCACTTTCAATATCGGAGAGAATCCTGCAGTATTGGGAATCATCCTCCCAAAATGCGAGAGTACGATGGACCGTCTGGATGCCATGTCCGTGCTGGTCGCCGTGGTGGACGCGGGCAGCCTTTCCGCCGCCGCGCGGCGCCTCGGCATGCCGCTCGCCACGGTGAGCCGCAAGGTGGGCGAACTGGAAGCGCACCTCAAGACGCGCCTGCTCACGCGGACGACGCGCCAGCTCGCGCTGACCGAAGCGGGTGCGTCGTACCTGGCCGCGTGCCGGCGCATTCTCGAAGAGGTGGGCGAGGCCGAGCGCGCGGCGACGGGCGAGTACACCTCGCCCAGAGGCGACCTCACGATCACGGCGCCCGTGGTGTTCGGGCGCCTGCACGTGGTGCCCGTGGTGGCCGAATTCCTCGCGCTCTATCCTGAGATCGACGTTCGGCTCACGCTGGCGGACCGGGTGGTCAACCTGCTGGAGGATCATCTGGATGCGGCCGTGCGCATCGGCGAATTGCCGGATAGCGCGCTCGTGGCGCTCGGCCTCGGCGCGATCCGGCGTGTGGTCTGCGCGAGTCCGGGCTATCTGGCCGAGCATGGCGTGCCTCTCCAGCCGCGCGATCTCGCGCACCATCGCTGCATCACTTTCGAGGGCATCGCCTCCGCGCACAACTGGGTGTTCTGGAATGGCAAGACGCCGGTCACGCTGCCGGTGCATTCGCGGCTCGTCGTCAATACGGCGGAGGCGTCGATCGAGGCGGCGATACTGGGCGTGGGTCTCGCGCGCGTGCTGTCGTATCAGATTGCCGATGCGGTGGAGCAGGGCAAGCTCGATATCGTGCTCGATGCCTTCGAGCCCGAACCCTGGCCCGTGAGTCTCGTGCACGGCGGCCAGACGCCGCTGCCGCTCAAGCTGCGGGCATTTCTCGACTTCGCCGCGCCGCGTCTGCGCAACCGGATCGCGCAGACGCTGGGCGGCAGGAAAGCCTGAGCGAAGCGTCGATTACCTGGCTACCTGGCTACCTGACCCGCGGGTTGGGGCGCGAGCGCGGCATCGAAGAAGGTCAGCACGCGCGCGGCCGTCGCGTCGTGCACCGCCTCGCGATCGACGTCCGGGCCGTCCTTGCAGACCGTCGGCCGGCGCGCCGCCGCCGCCGGCAGGCACACGTCGACGAAGGTGTAGTGGGAGGCGCCCGGCACCATCAGCAGGCTCGACTGCGGCAGGAAGCCCGCGATCCGCTCGACGTTGGTGGCGGGCGGCGCGGTGACGTCGGCGGTGCCGGCGGCGAAGGCCACCGGGATATCGACGCTCGCGAACGAGGCCGCGTCGAAGGCTTCGCCGAGCGCGGGGGCAATCGCGAAGACGGCCTTGATGCGCGGGTCGCGGTACGAATCCCCGGAGTGCGCCATCGACTCGGCCATGGCCGGCGTGGGCGGCGCCATCAGGCTTGTGCTGTCCGCGCGCCGGTTTGCTTCGGGCGGCGTGCAGATCGCGTCGGCCTCGCGCGAGCGGCAGAACGCTTCGAATGCCGCGAGGCGCGTGCGCGCGCCGGCCAGTTCCAGCACGGTGTAGCCGCCGAGCGAAAAGCCCATCGCGCCGATTCTCGATGCGTCGATACGCGGGCCGAACACCGGATCGGCGAGCAGGGCGTCGAGCGCTTCGCTAACGTCGGTCGCGCGTTCCCACCAGAGCAGGAAGCCCTCGCGCGTGAGCGGTTCGAGCGCGTTGTTGCCGGGGTGATTGACGCCCGCCACGATATAGCCGTGCGCGGCGAGATCGGCGGCAAGCCAGTCTTCGTCGCTCGCGCTGCCGCCGGTGCCGTGCGAGAGCAGGATCAACGGATAGCGCGCTTGCGCCGCGGAGGGTTCGCCGGCGCGGGCTACCGGGTGGCCGCGAAAGAGCGGGTCGTCGGGGGCGCCCAGGTTGTTGGGCACTTCGGGCACGCTCGCATCGACGGGATACCAGATCGTCGTGAGCAGGCGCTGCGTTTTGGCGCCGCGCCAGTTGCGCTCGACGGGAGGGACGATCGAACGCTGCGCTTCGCCGACGTGGTAGCTCGCATCGGTAGCGGGTTCTTCTGCGCGGGCGGGAGAGGAAGCCAGGAGAGGCGTTGCGAACAGGAGCGCCACGACCGTGGCCCGTGCGTAATGCCAGATCTTGTGGTGCGAGGTGGTTGCCTTGCCTGAGCCAGCCATTAGGTGTCCCCCGATTGTTTGCGACGTGTGTTTGAAGCGTGCCCGCGCTGTTGTGCGAAGCGTTGCCTGAACTGTTACCTAAGCGCTCCGGAGTTCGATTCTATTGATTCTGCCGTTTGCGGTTGCGCTGGATGAGCAGCCTTGCGCGTGCCCACCCGCAGTCCCGCCGATGCGCCGGCGCAACGGCCCGCGACGCCCCGCGAATGCGCTACCGGCGCCCGCGCGGGTCGTGCTATCGTGCTGCCGCCGCGGGGTAATTTCATGGCCGACAAGAAGGAGATCAAACTGTGATGACCGTGCTGGGTTGCATCGTCTTCAGGCACAATCCCTGGCTTGTCATGGTCGCCGCGCTGATCTGCGGGGCGGGCTCATGGGTGAGCGCGAGGCTCGTGCTGCGCGCGTTCGGGGCCGCCGGCCTGCAGCGCGCCGGATGGATCTTCCTCACAGGCATTTCCGCGGCCGTGGCCATCTGGTGCACGCACTTCGTCGCGATGCTCGGTTTCGATCCGGGCGTGCCGGTCGGCTTCGATCCCGTGCAGACCATCGTCTCGCTCTTCATCGCGCTTGCGGGCAGCCTTGGCGGGGTGGCCATCGCCACGAGCCGCGTGACGCGTTTCGCGCCCGCCGTGGGCGGCGCTGTGCTCGGCCTCGCTGTCGCGCTCATGCACTACGCGGGGATGCTGGCTTACCGCGTGGAAGGTGCCGTGAGCTGGAATCACCTCTATCTTGTGGCGTCGATCGTCCTTTCGGTCGCCTTCGGCGCCGCTGCGCTGCAGCGCGCCGCTTCGCGCGGGCCGGACTGCGCGCCTTCGGTGGCGGCGCTGCTCGCGACGGGCATCGCCGCGCTGCACTTTACGGGCATGGCGGCCTTCCAGGTCGTGCCCATGCCCATCGCCGGCGCGTTCTCGAATCCCTCGGCGCTCCATGCGCTCGCGCTCGCCGTGGCCGGCATGGCGTTCATCATCGCGGGCGCGGGGTTCGTGAGCTATCTGCTCGACGACAGCGTGCGCGCGGAATCCGTCGAACACCTGCGCGCCATGGCGCTGAGCGACGTCCTCACGGGCCTGCCCAATCGCGCGGGTTTCAATGAACGGCTCGATCTGGAGATCGCGCGCACGGACGCGCGGCAAGGCAAGCTCGCGCTGGTCGGCATCGACCTGAACCGCTTCAAGGACGTCAACGATTTGCGCGGCCATCATGCCGGCGACGAAGTCCTGCGCATCCTCGCGCGGCGTCTCGCGAGCCTGCTGGGGAACGAGGAGTTCGTCGCGCGCGTGGGCGGCGACGAATTCGTGGCGATCAAGCGCTTCGGCGCGCGCGAGGAACTGATGGATTTCCTCGAGCGTCTCGAGATCGCGCTGTTCAGGCCGATTCGCTACGACGACTGGGAAATCGTCTCGGGCGCGAGCCTCGGCGTGGCGATCTATCCCGACGACGCCACCACGAAAGCCGTGCTCATCAACAACGCCGATCTCGCGATGTATCGCGCGAAGGCCGATATCGCCCACGCGGTGTGCTTCTACGAGCCCGCCATGGACGAGATCGCGCGGGCGCGCCGCACGCTCGCCGCCGATCTGCGCGATGCGCTGGCGCGCAACCAGCTGAGCGTGTATTACCAGGTGCAGACTTCCGTGTCGAGCCGCGAGATTCGCGGCTACGAGGCGCTGCTGCGCTGGGAGCATCCGCGTCGCGGCTTCGTGCCGCCTTCCGAATTCATTCCGCTGGCGGAGGAAAACGGCCTCATCCTGACCATTGGCGCGTGGGTGCTGCGCGAAGCCTGCTCGCGCGCAGTGTCGTGGGTGCCGCCTTACAAGGTCGCGGTGAATCTCTCGCCCGTGCAGTTCGCGCATGCAGACCTGCCGAAGCTCGTGGAAGACGTGCTGAAAGAGACCGGCCTCGCCCCTTCGCGGCTCGAACTCGAGCTCACCGAATCGACGATCTTCGCCGACCGCGAGCGTTCGCTCACAGTGCTCCAGCAGATCAAGGCGCTGGGCGTGAGTCTCGCGCTCGACGACTTCGGCACCGGATATTCGTCGCTCGATACGCTGCGCTCGTTTCCGTTCGACAAGATCAAGCTCGACCAGTCGTTCGTGCGGGAAACCGAATCGAGCCGCCAGGCCACGGCGATCGTGCGCGCCGTGCTCGCACTCGGCAAGAGTCTGGGGATTCCGGTGCTGGCCGAAGGCATCGAAACCCAGGACCAGCTCGCGCTGCTGGCGGGCGAGGGCTGCGACGAAGTGCAGGGCTTCCTGCTGGGCCGGCCCGCGCCGCTCAGCCAGATCATCGCGAGCGGCCAGCTTTCGCTGGGCGCAGCGGGCGCGCAGCCGATCCTCGCGGGCTGAGCGGACGCACTCATCGGGGTCCGGGCCGGGTCCGGTTCCGATGTTCGGTTAATCGATTAGCAATCCAGATGATTTGCGCAACGCGTAGTCGCCAGCATCGGTGGTGAAGAAGTCCCGCGCCATTTCGGTGCATACACATCATTCGTCAGATGAAAAGCGCCTGCCAGGCAGGCCGATATGACGTGCGCAAGGCACGCGGCACAGGCGCGTCGCGTCCGCGCTACGGCACCGTTATTACGCATATTGACGAAGCAGTTCTCTGCGCGATTGTCCGTGTGCCGCGCAGCGGCTTGCGCGCCAGGGCGTCCTGGCGAGCGAAGTCTTTCTATTTGGCAAACGTTTGCTGCCCGGGTATCAAGTTGCGCCCGGATCAGGCCGAAAACGCGCTCATAGCCATGAGACCTTGGAGGGGTTGGACGTGAAGCGGGCCGCGCTACTACTCGCATTACTCGCGCTACTTGCCGTGACGGGCTGCGCACAACTGCCGCAGGGCAACACGGCGCAAGCCGCCAAGCCGGCAGTGCCGGGCGAAATCCTGCACCTCGACATTCCGGCCGACGCACTCGGCGCGCGCGATCCGCAGCTCACGGCCGTGCTCGCGAAGGCGGGCGCGCTGGCGGCGGCGCAGAAGCAGCCGACGGTGATCCGCGTGACGGCGCTGGGTCAGGACCTGCCGTACCTCAACCAGGCCATCTGGAAGGGCGTGCCGCCCCAGCAGGCCGGCAAGCTCACGCTCGAAAACCTGACGGCGGGCGCGAACCAGCCATACAGCGTGTCGATCAAGCCGCTGCAATCGGGGAGCTGATGCGATGCGACGTTACCGCCCTGGCCGCGCCCCGGCCCCGACCATCGCCCTGACTGTGGTTCTGACTTCGTGTGTTTCCGCTGCCTGGGCGGGACAGCCGGCTGCGGCCGCTCCGGCACAGCAGGTGGCCTCGGTTGCGCCGCCGGGCGCCGCCGCGGACAAGGTGTATCCGCCGTTGCCGACGCTCGCCATGCTGCCGCCTGCTGCAAGCGACGACGACGACCTCACGCCGGCCGCGCCGCACAGCAGCAATGCGCGCAAGAAGAAGCTGCGCCGTCCGGATTGCCATTGCAGCGCGCCTTCGCCGCATCTCGTGGTGTCGGACGAATCGCGCGCCTATCTGCAGGACATCGAGCATCAGCTCGACGTCGCACTGGCGCGATGACGCGCGCCACGGAGGGACGACCCATGTCTGCGCTTCGCTGCCTGTTCGTGCGCCGTTTGTTCGCGCGCCGTTCGCGGCGCCTCGTTGCTTGTGCCAGTGCCGCGCTGGCCGCCGCCGTTGCACTCGGTTCGGCGCCGGCGCGTGCCGATGCGCCCGCCGACGAATGCTTCGAGAAGGCCGGCGCCTATCAGGGCGTCAATCCGCTGGTGCTGCGCGCCGTGGCATGGCGCGAGTCGAAGGGCGATGCGGCGGCCGTCAACCGCAACGCCAATGGCTCGATCGACGTGGGGCAGTTGCAGATCAACTCGATCCATTTCCCGGACCTCGCCCGCCAGGGCATTCCGCACCGCGCGCTGATCGATCCCTGCGTGAACATCTATGTGGCCGCGTGGCTTCTCAAGCAGAAGATGGTGCGCTACGGCAACACCTGGCGTGCCATCGGCGCCTATCACTCGGAGTCGCCGCACGAGCGCGATGCCTACGCGCGCAGCATTCAGGCGATTCTCGTGAGCTGGGGGCAGTTGCTGCCCGCGCACTGATCCCGTCGTGCGGGTCGATTTGCCGGGGCAGGGCAATACGGCGACGTGCAGCCTATACTGGCTTTCGCGGTCTGAAGCCCGATCGACAGGACGGAGCCGATGCGATTCGATCCCCAGTACTTCAACGCCTGGCTCGAACGGGTTGACCCGGGGGCGCATCGACGCGTGAAGGGGCTGCGGCTCGTCACCGCGTATGGCATCGCCATGGGGCTGGGCACGCTGCAAGGCGTGACGGCCGGGTTGCCCGCGAACGTTTCGGCCGGCACGCTGGCGGGCGGCTTCGCGCTGTGGGCGAGCGTGTCCGAAGCGCAGACCGCCCGCTACGCATCCACGCGCGACCTCGCCATTCTGTGTGTTGCGGCGGCCCTGGGGGCCGTGCTCTTCGCGCTCCTCGTGCCGCTGAGCGGCACACCGTTCCTGATGTCGCATGGACTGGGCGGCGGCGAATGGATCCTCGTGACCGGGGCGTTTTTCGCGGGTTTGCTCAAGCGTTATGGGAGCATCGGCGCGGGCGTGGGCTCGCAGGTCTATATCGGGCAGTTGCTTGCGTATGGCGCGCATCTCGGCCCCGGGGATCTTGGGGCGATCGCCCTTTCCTGCCTCATCGCGATACTGGCCGCCGCCGTGCCGCGCCTCCTGAGCGGTCCCGCCGAACTACCCGCGGTTCCCGCCGTTGCGCCGGGCGCGGCGACCTCCCGCAGCAAAGCGTTCCTGCGCTCCGCCGAACTGGCGATGGGCGTTCAGGCCGCCGTTGCGGCGGCCATCGTCGTGGTCCTGCATAGCGTGTGGGGGCTCGTGGAATCGGCGTGGGCAATCACCGCCTGCGTTTATGTCGTCACCGCGACGGCCGCCGGCACGATGGAGCGTGTGCGGCGGCGTATCGTCGGCACGCTGGTGGGCGTGCCGCTCGGGCTCGCCTGCCTGCCCGCGGCGGAGCATGCGCCGCTTCTCGTCTGGGTGGCGGCGTCGCTCGCGATGATCGTCTACGCCATGGCGCTTCCCGAGCGCTACGACGTGGCCTGCGGAGCATTTGCCTTTGCGCTGGTGGTCACGCTCGCGGCAACGGGCGAGCATTCCGTTGCGGTTCTCGTGGCTCGCGCCTGGGAGACCGTGCTGGGCGGGGCGCTGGGTCTCGCGATGGCGGTGTTCGTTTTCCCGGTGCGTGCGGAGCCGCCCGCTGTGGCCGATGCCTCCAGCGATACCCGCAGACCGCCCGGGCCCGGTTAAATCTGGTTTGAGCGGTCGGGCGCGGCTCAGAGGGACGCGACGATCAACTCGCGCAGCCAGCGATGCGCGGGATCGCGATGCGAGCGTTCGTGCCAGAGCATCGACATTTCATAGCCCGGCACCTCAACCGGCGCTTCGACCACGCGCAGTGCCGCGTGCTGGCGGGCAAGCCGCTCGGGCACCATCGCCACGAGATCGGTGTTCGCCACCACCGACAGCACGAACAGAAAATGCGGCACGGAGAGCACGACGCGCCGCGCGAGCCCCACGGCGGCGAGGGCGGTGTCGGTGACGCCGTGAAAGCCGCCGCCGTCCGGCGAGACGATCACGTGTTCGAGGGCGCAGAACTGCGCGGCGGTCGGTCGCCGCTTCAGGCGCGGGTGCCCGGCGCGGCCCGCGAGCACGTAGCGCTCCGTGAACAGCGCACGGCGCCGCAGGTTGGGCGGCGAGCCCTCGGTGGTGTGAAACGCGAGATCGATCTGGCCGTGTTCCGCCTGTTTTTCGATGCGCGGCGGCACGAGTTCGACCACGGCGAGCCGCGTGTGGGGCGCGCTCGCGCGCAACGTGGGCAGCATGGGTTGCACGAGCGTGGATTCGGCGTAGTCGGTTGCCGCGAGGGTCCACGTATGGCGTGCGCTGGCCGGATCGAACGGATTTTCGGGTGCGACGGCGCCCGCGAGCGCTTCCAGTGCCTGACGCAGCGGCTCGCGCAGCGATTCGGCGCGTGCGGTGGGTCGCATGCCGCGCGGACCCGGCAGCAGCAGCGGATCGCCAAAGATCTCGCGTAGTCTCGCCAGTTGCACGCTCACCGTGGGCTGCGAAAAGTGCAGGCGCTCGGCAGCGCGCGTGACATTGTGCTCGGCGAGCAATGCGTCCAGCGTCACCAGCAGGTTCAGATCCAGCTTCCTGAGATTGCCGATCATAATAGCTCGTATTTCAGATATTCATTTTCAATATACCAGAGCGCGGCCTATGCTGATCCCACACGGATACAGGAGCCGCGCAATGAATGTTCTGCTTGTCTATGCCCATCCCGAACCTCGCTCGCTGAACGGCACGCTCAGGGACTTCGCGATCGAGCGGCTTGCCGCAGCCGGGCACACGGTAGAGGTCTCGGATCTCTATGCGATGAACTGGAAGGCGGTGCTCGACGCCGAGGACACTACCGGGCGTCTCGACGCCGGGCGCTTCGACGCGTCGCTCGATTCGAAACACGCCTACAGGAATGGTCTGCAAAGCGCCGACATCGTGCGCGAGCAGCAAAAGCTGATGCGCGCCGATACCGTGATCCTGCAGTTTCCGCTGTGGTGGTTTTCGATGCCTGCCATCCTGAAGGGCTGGGTGGAGCGGGTCTATGCCTACGGCTTCGCCTATGGCGTGGGCGAGCACTCCGATGTGCGCTGGGGCGAACGCTACGGCGAAGGCACTCTGGCCGGCAAGCGTGCGATGCTCGTGGTCACTACGGGCGGGTGGGCTTCGCACTATGGACCGCGCGGGATCAACGGCCCGATGGAGGACATCCTCTTTCCCATCCATCACGGCATTCTCTATTACCCGGGTTTCGAAGTGCTGCCGCCCTATGTCGTGCACCGCACGGGCCGCATGGACGAGACGCGCTTCGAAACGATCCGCAACGAACTGGGTGAGCGGCTCGATACGTTGCAGCAGACGCAGCCCATCGCGTTTCGTCCGCAAAACGCAGGCGACTACGAGATTCCGGCGCTTACGCTACGCGAAGAGATCGCACCGGGCCGCGTGGGCTTTGCCGCTCACGTGGCGTGACAGGGAGCGCGAAGCGATGCAGCTTTCCGGGAGATAGGCATCGCTTAGCTTTCCCAATAACTTTCGCGGCGATACAGCGCGGCGTAGAAGTCGATGAAGGCGCGCACCTTCGAAGAAACGGTTTTCTTCGGTGGATACACGGCCCAGATGGCGGGCTCGGCGCGCGTGGGCCGCGCTTCCCAGTCGGGCAGTACGCGGATGAGCCGGCCCTCGCGGATCGCGGCGCCCGTCGCCCAGGCGGGCAGCAGGGCCACGCCGCGCCCGGCGACGGCGAGATCGAGCAGCGCTTCGGTATCGTCCACGCGCAGGCGGCCTTGCAGTTGCACGGCCGCTTCCTCGGGCGTGCCCGCGCGGGCGCGGTTCGCAAGGAACCAGCGGTCGTCGGGGGCCAGGGCGAAGCGCAGCGCCGTATGCTGCGCGAGATCGGCCGGGGTAAGCGGCGTGCCGTGCTGCGTCACATAGCCGGGACTTGCGCACACGATCCGCCGATGCGGCGCGAGCTGCCGCGCCATCAACTGCGAGTCGGGCAGTGCGCCGATGCGGATCGCGACGTCGATACCCGCGTCGATCACGTTGAGCACGCTTTCCGTGATGACGCAGTCCACGTCGATCTTCGGATAGCGTTCCATGAATTCGGGCAGATGGCGCACGATATGGCGGCGCCCGAACGCGCCCGGCATCGTCACGCGCAGGAGGCCGCGCGGCGAGCGGTTGAGCGAAGCGGCGGCTTCGCGGGCTTCTTCGAGGCTCTTTTCCACGAGCCGCGCATGCTCGCGAAACACCCGGCCGCCCTCCGTGAGTACGAGCCCGCGTGTGGACCGATTGAAGAGTGCAATGCCCAGATCGGCTTCGAGCTCACCGATATGGCGCGAGACGGTGGAGGTTTTGACGCCCGTGCGCTCCGCAGCCTGGCTGAAACTGCCGAGTTCGGCGGCGTGCAGAAAGGCGCGAATGGCCGAGAAGTAATCCATGCGTGGCATTCCGGGGGGATTTCCCCGATTGTACGGGACAGTGAGCCGCTCCTGCCTGGCAGGAGCGCAGTTATCCCCTTTTTGCAAAGCTGATTTCGGCGGCGGGCGGTTCCGGCCGGTGCGGCGCAAACCTATATTGGTTTCCAGGCCGCCGCGCATCGCTTGCGCGGTTCCCGCAACCCGCAAGGAATACCGTCATGCTGAACACCACTTCCCCCGCCACGCTCGCGCTCGACGACGAAACCGTGACCCGCGATGCGCAGTACTTCGAATACACGTCCTCGGCCAATCCGATTGGTGCCAGGCTGATTTCGCGCGTGCCCTACCGTTCGTTTGCGAGCGCGCTTTACGATAGTGGCCCGACGCGCATCGTGCCGCTCGATCTTTCCACCGAACTGGGCTGCGACTATCCGGCCACGGGGCCGGGCCTGCTTGCGCACTTCGTCCGTGTTCTCGCCGGCGAATCCGTGAACCTGAATCCGAATGCGACCTCACAGGTGGGCTACGTGCTCGAAGGCTCGGGCGTGGTCACGCAGCAGGACACGGCATTCCGCTTCGGCGCGGGCGACTTTTTCGCGTTGCCCGGCGGCGCGCCGGTACACATCGCCGCCGATTCCACCACGCGCCTCTACTACGTCAACGACGGTCCGCTGCTCGCATACCTGGGCGTCGATTTCGGCCATGCGCGCTTCACGCCCACGCTGTACCCCGCGGCACGCGCGCAGGCCGAACTCGACCAGGTGGCGCGCGCGCCAGGCGCTGCGCAGCGCAACCGCGTGAGCATCCTGCTCGGCAATACGCACTTCCCGCAAACGCGCACGGTCACGCATTCGATGTGGGCGATGTTCGGCGTGATCACGCCGGGCACGGTGCAAAAGCCGCATCGTCATCAGTCGATTGCGCTCGACTTCATTCCGAACTGCAAGCCGGGTGTGTATACGCTCGTGGGTACGGAGCTGGACGCCGAGGGCAATATCGCCAATCCGCAGCGCGTGGACTGGACGCCGGGCATGGCGTTCGTCACGCCGCCCGGCTACTGGCACGCGCACTTCAACGAATCGGACGACGTGGCGCACGTGATCCCGCTTCAGGATGCGGGACTGCAGACTTACCTGCGCGCTCTGGATATCCGCTTCGCGCATTGAGCGCATTGGGTGTACCCCGTGCATTCGGTGCCTCGCGCCCGCCGGCATTCGCGCCGCGCGGGCGCGCTTCGGCGAATTGCCAGGCAATGAGGCCGGGCACGTAGAACAACAGGTCGCGGACCCGGCGCGCGCCGGCAAGCGCCAGACAGGTGGGCGCGTCGAAACCCAGCAGGCCGCCGATCAGCACGAAGCCGCCTTCCTGCACGCCCAGCCCGCCCGGCACGAGAAACGCAGCACTGCTAACGAGCTGGATGAGCGCTTCGATCACGAAGGCCTGGAGGAAGGTGGGCGACGCGCCGAGCACGTGCAGCGCGAGCCAGATCTCGAGCGCATAGCCTGCGCATTGCAGCGTCTGCCAGATGAACAGATAGCGCAGCACCACGCCCGTTTTCCGCCAGACCAGCTTGACGGACTGGTCGATGCGCGCCGACTTGCCCACGAGGTCGTACACCTTGCCGCTCGTGACGTGGTTGAGCACCTGCGCCGCGCGCTCGAACGGGCGCGCGTGCTGCACAAGCGCGAACATCAGCAGGATGGGGGCAAGCGCCGCGATGCCCCAGGCAAGCTGGCCGGCAAGGCGTGCCGTGTCGGACGAGGCCTGTTCGAGCAGGTAGCCGGCCGCCGCCAGTGCGTAGATCAACTGGCTCACGAGCGTGAGCTGCATATCGACGACGAGGCTTGCCGCCGCCGTGGCCGGGCGCACGCCCTGGCGGCCGAGCAGCCGGAACGACACGATCTCCCCACCCACGCGCGCGACCGGCAACAGGCCGTTGATCGATTCGCGCAGCCACACGAGCCGCAGCATCGTCGCGAAGCGCGGGCGCTCGCGCGCACGGATCAGCGTGCGCCAGTCCCAGGCGTTGGCGAGCATCGGCAGGATATGCGCCGCGGCGGCGAGCAGCAGGCCTGCGCCCGCGCCCTGCAACAGTCGAAAGATCGCGGCGGGATGATCGCGCCAGACCAGCCAGATCGCGATGGCGAGGCCGCATAGGGCGGCCGCGCGTCCGAGATGCTTCATCGATGAGCCACCGCCCTGTGTGTGTCGTTCTGGTGCCGCGCGTTATGCATTCAATCGTCGTGCAAGGGGGCAAGGAGGCCGTCGCCGTCGACGCTGAAGTGAAAGCCGCGCCAGACGACGCGCGACGAGCCGAAGCTGGCAACGAAGATCATGAACTGCACGATATCCCACATCGGCAGCAGCCACAATCCACGGCAGGGCTCGCCGATGGCCCGGTCGGTCTGCCATTTGAGCGCTGCGCGCGCGGCGAGGGCGGCCAGGGCGAGCGCCCATGCGGCGGGCGCGCCGCCCGAGGCCAGTACGGCCACGAGGGCGAGCGCGAACGGGTGCATCAGCGCGGAACCCAGATGGCCGCTGCGATCGGCGGCGCGGATCGTGCGGCTCCAGCGCAACTCGTGCGTGAAGAGGGCCGTGAAGGTGGTCTCCACGCACGCGTGCCGCACGGTGAACGCCGGCACGGCCACGCGTGCGCCGGTTGCGCGCACGGCCACGCCCAGCGCGTGATCTTCGGCGAGATGGTGAGCGAACTGCGCGAGGCCGCCGATGCGTTCGAGCATCGTGCGCGTGAGGGCGATGGTCTGCCCGAAACAGGGGCGGGCGCGGCCGATGGCGAGACCCGTCACGACGCCGGGCAGGAAGTGATAGTTCGTCGATGCCGCGGCGGCGCGCGGCCAGAAACCGGGGGCGCACAGGCCGCGATAGACGCAGGTGACGAGGCCCACCTCGGGTTGCTGCAGCGCGCCAACGATACGGCGCAGATAGTCGCGCTCGACGCTCACGTCGCTATCGGCGAAGCACAGCACGTCGTGTTCCGCATGGCCGAGCATGTTGACCAGATTGGCGATCTTGCGGTTGGGGCCGTAGAGCCGCGAATCGGCGATCACGCTGATGTGTGCGTGCGGATAGCGCGCGCGCAGCGTCTCCACGGTTTGCAGGGCGGCGTCGTTGGCGTCGTGCACGCCGAACAGGTAATGCACGGGCCCCGCGTAGTCCTGCTCGAAGAAACTCGCGAGATTGTGCTCGAGATGCCATTCGTCGCCGTGCAGTGGCTTGACGACGGTGACGCCGGGGTAACTGGCGGGGGCTTCGCACGGCTGAGCGAAGAAACGTCGCACGAGCACGCCCGCCACGCAGGTATAGACAATGCCCAACGCGGCGGCCGCGGCGCAGAGGGCGGCGAACAGCATGAGCAGCCCGTGCGCGAGTTGCCACAGGGTGAACGGCGAAACCGCAGTCAGCGCGAAGACCGCGCAGCAGAGGGTGAGCGCGGTGAAGAGCAAGGCAAGCGTAGCGCCGGTGTGCCCACGGGTCCGCTGGGCGCGCGAGACGCCCATTACGCCGGGTACGCGCGCGGAGCGCGGCGCGAGAATGCGTCGCTACTGCGACGGCGAACCTGCGGGTGCAGCCATTTCATGAGAGGAATACCCCCGCGACGCTTGTCGCAATGCTTCCGGCAGTATAGGGGCCGGTATTGACGCTCGTATGACGCATTGCGAACGGTCGTATTACCGCGTATTTCGGCCGCGGATGGGGACCGGTCATGGGACCGGTCACGGCAGCGCCGGATCGAACGTATGCCGGTTCAGCCGCACGTGCAGCAGGACAAGCAGGCGCCGCGGGCACTCGGGACCCAGGGCCACCGTGCGGCGCTGCCAGCCCACGAGCCGTGCGTGGCGGCTTGCAAGCGCGTCGCGGAACGCATCGCGGGCGAGGCCGCGCATCGCATAAACGCTGAGTGCAACCGCTACCGCCGCGCCCACGCGGAACGGCGCCGACGTGAAGACCGCCTGCGGCACTTGCAGCACGAGGATTGCAATGAAAACGACAGCCTGAATCAGGATGGCTGAAAGCGCGGCGAGTTGCAGATACGTGCGCAACTGTTCGATGAGCGGCGGCTTCATGATGAGATCGACTCCAACGCGCTGCGGGGAGGTGACGTTTGAGTGACGCGGGCCGAAGTCGCGTCCTGAGTTGCGTACTAAGTTGCGTCCGGGGGGTGCTCCCGGACGCTCCTGCGATCATAGCGGCCGAAGATGAAGAAAAGCTGAAGATCCGGTTCATCGGGCGCGGGGCCGCACCGGCGCCCCTGCGGCCCAAGCCGCGCGCCAGTCAGGCGAGCGACGACTCGAACACGCGCCGATAGTTGCCGCCTAGCAGCAGGTCGACTTCGGAGGCCGAGAACCCCGCGGCGAGCAGCGCGCTGCCGAGCGCCGGCAACTGCTCGTAGCTGCGAAAGACGGGTGGCGAGATGAAACCGAGCATATCGGTGCCGAGGCCCACGTGCTCCACGCCCACGACATCGGCCATATGTTTGAAGCCTTCGGCCATGCCGGCGATGCTGTGGAACGAACCCGAACTGGGCCACACGCCGATCACGCCGCCGGTTTGCGCAACGACGCGCGCGTGATCGGGACTGATGAGCCGGCTGCGCTCGCGCGGATGTTGCGAGAGCGCGGTATGCGAAAGCACGAGCGGCTTCGTCGTGACGGCGGCGGCGCGTTTCACCAGATCGTAAGTGCCGTGCGCGACATCGACCACGATGCCGAGCCGGTTGCAGCGCCGCACCACGTCCGCGCCGAAGTCGGTCAGGCCGCCGTGCACGGGCGCTTCGGTCTGGATATCGCCGAGTTCGTTCACGCGATAGTGCGTGAGTTGCAGATGGCGGAGCTGGTGCAGCGTGTAGGCCTCGTCCACGCGGTCGATCTGGCCTTCGAGAAAGTCGGCGCCTTCCGCCGCGATGATGGCGCGTGGGGCGCCCGATGACGGGCCGTCGAGCATGGCGGCGCTCGTGATGATCTCCAGTTGTTCGCGCGCCGCAAGTGCCTTCGCGCGCGCGAATTCCTGCTGGCCGAGATAGTAGAGCTCGCCCGGGTCGGGCTGGCGCCAGGCCTCGAAACGCTTGCGGTCGGCCGAAACGCGCGTGACCACCGTATCGGTCACGATGGCGAGGCACAGCACGTTCATGCCGCCCGCGCGCATGGAGGCGCTAACGGGGGTAAACGGCCGGCTCGCACCGATCTCCGGGTTGCGCGAGACGATCACGTGGCCCGCATGGCTGTGCATGTCGATCGTCAGCGCGTCGGCCGACGGCTGCCACGTGGGCGTGGAGGCGCTCGCGGCAGCGGGTGCCGATGCCGCCGACTCCGACGCCGTGGCGTCGGCCGGTTCCGTGTAATGCGCGAAGCGTCCCGGTGCGCAGGCGGCGAGGCCCAGCGCCGCGCCCGCGGCCAGGAACGCGCGGCGGCTCATCGGCGCCTGTGTGGCGGCGGCTATCGCGGCGCCTTCGAGCCGGTAGCGCCAGCCTGCGGGATCGTCCCGGAGGCGCATCAGACGGCCGCGCACGCGCACCGGTCCTGCCGTGACAGGTACCGCGTGCCGCGTTTCGACTTCCACACAGGAGAGCGGGTCGCGCGGCACGCAGCCGCCGCAACACGGCTCCTCTGCGGCGAGCAGGAAGTAGTCCGCGTGCGCGGCCTGCGGGTCGAGCGGAATCATCCAGCCGGTCATGTCAACGGCGCTCGCGTGCGATACCGCGGCGCTGTCGTCGCGGATGGCGGACCAGTCGGTTTGGGGCGGCGTGTGGGACGGGCGGTGGGCTGAGATCGGCATGGGCGGCGAGGGTCGTCGATTGGGGCGCGTGGGGAGATCATCGGATACTTCAACGCGCGACGGGCAGAAATCCGTCGCTGACCGGTGCGGAAGATTGCGTCGTTCTTTCTCGCGCTGGCGACCGCGCTCACCGCATGGCTGCACAATCAAACACTCGTCGAAATCCAGACGCGGCTACAGTTGCAGGGCAAGCAGAGGGTGCTGTTGCCGATGAACGTGCGTTGAGGCGCCGCACAGGCCGCTTTCCGGCGCGGCGCCTCGCGTGCATTGCCGTCATATCGCGGTTATAAGCGCTGCCATAAGAAGCGCATGCGAAATCCGCTATTGGGTTTAACCCGGCAGGGATGGCACAATGCGCGCCGCTCCGGGCGATGCGACACCATCGCCTTCGTGAGTCGCGCACGCACCTGGAGGTCCCCTCATGAAGAACCACGGCCTGTCGCGGCGGGGTTTTCTCAAAGCCAGCATGCTGGCGGGCGTAGCCGTATATGTGGCGCCGATCGGCAGCCGCGCATTCGCTGCGCTCTTCGAAGAAAAACTCCTCACGCCAGTCAAATGGGATACCGCCACGGGCGCTCCCCAATTCCGTATCGACGGCATTGCCAAGGTCACGGGCTCGAAAATCTTCGCGCGCGACATCCGCGCGAGCGACATGCCCCACTGGCCGCAACAGCAGGCTCACGCGCTGATCCTGCGCGCCACCCAGGCCGACCGCCTCTATGATGGCTTCGACCTCACGGTGCTGGGCGACGACCTGAAGCCCGACCGCATCGTCACGGCCGACGACCTCGCCCGCGACGGCCTCGCGTTTCCGTCGTTCTACGGCGACGACATGCTGCTGCCCGCCGGCAAGACGCCCGCGTATCTGGGCCATGCCGTGGCGATTCTCATCTATCACGACTTCGCGCGCTTTCGCTTTGCGAAGAGCACGCTCAAATTCCGCGACGACGTGATCCGTTACGGCGCCGTGACGGGGCCGCTCGAACGCGATCCGTGGGGCACGTTCCGCTTCGTGCGCGTGGGCGGCAAGACACCCTACGACGACGACGTCTATTCGAGCCTCAAGGACGCGCCCATCTTCCCGAGCATGATGCGCAAGCACGAGCCGGTGTGGCCCGACGGCAACGAGCACGGCAAGCTGGACGAGCAGGGCATGGACTACGCCGGCCAGATCGCCGACGAACTCGATCACGCCGGCGCGGACTGGCTGGTATTCGAGCGCGAGTACAACACGCAGTCCATCGACACGTCCGCGCTCGAACCCGACAACGCGAACGGCTGGTACGACGCCGCCACGCAGTCGTTGCACATGGTGGTGCCCACACAATCGCCGCTCGAAGTGGCGGACGCGGCCGCGGGCATGGTCGCGAAGTGCCGCTTCCCGGTCAGGCAGATCTTTCTGCACCCGTGCTACACCGTGGGCTACGGCTCGAAAGACCACTGCAACGTGCCGTTCTACAGCCTCGTGGCCACGCTCTACGGCGACGGCCGGCCGGTGCGCTTCGCGAACGACCGCTACGAGCAGTTCCAGACCGCACTCAAGCGCCATGCGTTCAAGATGCGCTACCGCATCGCGGTCGATCGCAAGACAGGACTCCTGCAATCGTTCAAGGGCGACTTCGAGGCGAACGGCGGCGGCCGCTGCAACTTCTCGCCTTCGGTCGCGATGGTGGGCGCCACGGCGGCACAGTCGGTCTATTACTTCCCGAAGAACGACTTCGCCACGGTGGCGATTGCCTCGCGCGCGATCGACGCGGGCTCGGCGCGCGGCTACGGCACCTTGCAGAGCATGGCCGCAACCGAGATGGCCGTCGATGAAATCGCGGCGCAACTCGGCGTCGATCCGATCGACTTCCGCCTGAAGAACGCGCTGCGCTCGGGCATGAAGAACACCCAGGGCGCGATTCCGGCAGGGGCGATCCGCGTGGACGACGTGCTCGAACGCGCGAAGGCGCATCCGTTGTGGACGCAACGAGCGAAGCGCAAGGCCGAATACGAAGCCGCTAATCCGGGCAAGCGCTACGGCGTGGGTTTCGCGTGCGTGCAAAAGGATTTCGGCACGGGCGCCGAGGGCTCGCTCGCGAAGGTGGAGTTCGACGAGAACGGCACGATCACGCTCCATCACACGGGCGCCGAGATCGGCACGGGCATGTCCACCTCGCAGGCCGTGGCCGTGGCGAAGTGGCTGGGCAAGCCTGCCGCCGGGATCCGCGTGGCCGTGACCGACTGGCCGGACCTGCCTGTGGTGACGAGCGGCGATCCGTACATCATGAGCCAGGCCGACCAGGACCACCTGAGCGCGAACCCGCGCTGGACCCCCAACATCGCTTCGCCCTCCAGCGCGACGAACTCCGCCTACTACTTCACGCACAGCACGCGTGAGGCCGCACGTGCGGTATTCCGCTACGGCCTGTGGCCTGCCGCGCTCTCGATCTGGGGGCAAGGCATCGGCGGAGGCCAGGCCGCGCCGTACGTCGTGCGCATCGAAGACGCGCGCTGGGTCGACGGCAAGCTCACCGCGACCGGGCTCGAGCCGCTGCCGCTCGAGCAGCTCGCGAAAGAGGCACACGCCATGGGCTTGCCTACCGGTGCGGTCGTACACGTGTTCAACCGCTGGCAATGGGCCGAAGCGGAGTTCGACGTGGGCGGCGGCACGGTGGAGCGGTTGCCGATCGACGGTCTTTCGCTGCGTTACGGCAGCGGCAAGGCAGCCGATGCGGGTACTGCGGCGTCCGGTGCGAAGCCGAACGCGACGGCCCCAGTCGCGATGGCGCCCGCCACACTGCCGCCCACGGCCAACGGCTACCGCGTGCTGGACCGCAAGCGCGTGTTCATCCCGCCGGTGAGCCGAAACAATGCCGCCGTGACCTACTACAGCGCGGTGGGCACGCTCGTCGAACTCGCCGTTCACGAAGCGACCGGCAAGGTGGAGCTGCTCACGCACCACTCGATCATGGAGTGCGGCAACCAGATTTCGCCGCAACTGGTCTCGGGCCAGTTGCAGGGGGGCCTCGCCATGGGCATCGGCCACGCACTGCACGAATATCTGCCGCTGTACGAAGACGGGCCCGGCAACGGCACCTGGAACTTCAATCGTTATCAGTTGCCGCGCGCCTCGGACGTGGCCGTGTGGACGCAAACCGGCGAAGTGCTGCCGCCGCTTTCCGAAACCGATCCGCCCAAGGGCATTGCCGAAGTGGTGATGATTCCCGTGGTGGGCGCGGTGGTGAACGGTGTCGCGCACGCCATCGGCCATCGCTTCACCGACCTGCCGGTGACCCCGCAAAAAATCCTGGAGGTGCTCGCATGACGCTCGCCCAATCCGCTGCTTCCGCGGCCAGCGCCAGCGCTGCTTCGGCCCCGGCTTCGTCTGCCGCTGCGCCCGTCGAACGCCCGCTCGTGCAATATCGCCCGAAGGCGCTGGCGCTCACCATCAACGGCAAGGCCGTCGGTCCCATGCAGGTGCCCGAGGGCCTCATGATGATCGAGTTCCTGCACGAGTATGCGGGCTTGACGGGCTCGCGCCTCGGCTGCGGGCAGGGCATCTGCCACGCGTGCGTGGTCATTCTCGACAAGCCCGATGGCACGAGCGAAGAGATGCGCTCCTGCATCACGGGCGCGCACTTCTTCAACGGCCGCTCGATCCGCACGATCGAAGGTCACGCGAAACGCAACGAAGCGGGCGAAGTGGTCGAACTCTCGCCGATCCAGCAGAAGTTTCTCGACCATTTCAGCTTCCAGTGCGGCTACTGTACGCCGGGCTTCGTGAACGCCGCCACGGTGCTGATCGAGCGGCTCAAGCGCCAGCCCGTCGCGAAGGCCGATGTGGAAAGCACCATCATGGAAGCGCTCGACAGCCATATCTGCCGCTGCACGGGTTATGTGCGCTACTACGAGGCCGTGAAGGACGTGGTGATGAACACGCCCGGTCTCGTGAAGGACGCGGCATGAAATACGCCTTCGCCCAACGCGTTGCACAGGGCATGCTGCTCGCCGCCTGTGCGCTGACACTTGCTGCCTGCGGGCGCGACGAATCTTCGTCGGATGCATCGGCGGCCTTCACGCCGACTCCGGAGCAGGTCGCACACGGCCGCTACCTCGCCAGGGCCGCCGATTGCGCCGCGTGCCACACGGCAAAGGACGGCGCACCGTTTGCGGGCGGCGTGAAGCTCGACTCGCCGTATGGCACGTTCTATGGCTCGAACATCACGCCCGACAAGGACCACGGCATCGGCAACTGGAGTGCTGAGGACTTCTACAAGGCGCTGCACGACGGCAACGCGCGCGGCAAGCACCTGTATCCCTCGATGCCGTACACGTCGTACCGGCAGCTGACGCGTGCCGATACCGATGCGATCTACGCGTATCTGATGAGCGTGCAGCCGGTTGCGGTGGCGAACCATCCGCATGACCTCAAGTTCCCGTACAACCTGCGCTTCGGCATGGCGTTGTGGGACACGGTGTTCCTGAAGGACACGCTGCCCGATGCGTCGACGGGGCAATCCGCCGACTGGCAGCGCGGGCGTTACCTCGCCAATGCGCTGGGCCATTGCGCCGAATGCCACACGCCGCGTAACGTGTTCGGCCAGCTCGAAGATGCGAAGCCGCTTTCGGGTGCCGCGCTCGGGCGCACGATCGCGCCGGACATCACGCCTGCGGGCCTCGCTTCGCGCGGCTGGACGGGGCACGACCTGCAGACGTTCTTCAGCGTTGGGATTGCGCCGCAGGGCTCTGCGTTTGGCGAGATGTATCCGGTGGTGCATCTGAGCACCCAGTACCTCACGAAGGACGATGTGCGCGCGCTGTCCGTCTATTTGCTGGGCGACACGCCGCCGGCGCCCCGGCCGGTGACGCCGGTTGCCGCCGATGCCGCCATGCTCGCGGCCGGGCGCTCGGTGTACCTCGCCGTGTGCGCGGGTTGCCACGGGCTCTCGGGCGAGGGCAAGCCGCACGTTGCCGTGGCGATGAACGGCAACTCGACGCTGCGGCAGGCCGATCCGCACAACCTGCTGGTGGCGATGCTGGACGGCATCGAGACGCAGAAGTTCGCGGGGCTCGAGGACATGCAGGCGATGCCGGCGTTTTCGTCCACGCTCAGCGACGAGGAGCTCGCGCAACTTGCGAATTACCTGCGCGCGACGTGGGGTGGGCAAGCGGCGAATGTGACTGCGCAGGATGTGAAGGCGTTGCGCTGAGGGGGAATATTGGCGCCTCCTGAAACGCTGCGATACTTGCAGCCTCGCACCACTTCAAACGAGACAACGAGGAGAGCAGGACATGGCAGGCATTTCGGATATCGTCGATATCGGCACGAAACAGAGCGAGCACTTCGAGGGCGAGCACTTCGAATATCGCGTCGCGCCGGAAAAGTTGATTGCCGGCGACCCGCTCCAGACGCTCACGCAGTGCTACACGAGCCCGTGCGGACAGTTCAGCACGGGCATCTGGGCGAGCACGCCGGGGCACTGGCGCGTGAACTATACCGAAATGGAATACTGCGAGATCCTCGAAGGTGTTTCCGTGATCCGCGACGAAGCCGGTGCCGCGAAGGAGCTGCGGACGGGCGACCGCTTCGTGATTCCGTCGGGCTTCAAGGGCACGTGGGAAGTGGTGGAGTCCTGCCGCAAGATCTACGTCGCTTATGAAAAGGCGGCCTGACGAACGTGGCCTGAAGCGGGCCGTCCACGCCGCCGACTGCGGCGCCCACCCTCGCCATACCTGACCACCCTGCACCTGCGCCGCGCCATGCTGCGGCGCAGCGCTGCGGGGCGCCGGTTCGCGCTTTGTTCAGAAAGCGCCTAATCTTTGAATATCGGGGCTATGCCCTATGCCCTTTTACGCGCCGTCTGGACGTTTCGATGCGCGTTCATCGTCCTTCGCACGAGCCGGCGCTGCCGCCGGCTCATCCGCATCATCCGCTGCCGGCGCGGGTCGCCCGCGCCGCGCTGTTCGCGGTGTTGCTGGTCGTTTGCGTGGCTGCGGCCGCGCCACGGCTCGCCGTGGGCATGCCTTCCGGCGCCACGTCTTCCCCCGTGATCGTCATGACCGTCAACGGTGCGATTGGTCCCGCGAGCGCGGATTTCATCATCCGCACGCTCGCGCGCGCGGCGAACCAGCGCGCGCCGCTCGCGATCATCCAGCTCGATACGCCGGGCGGACTCGATACGTCGATGCGGCAGATCATCAAGGCCATCCTCGCCTCGCCGGTGCCGGTGGCCGCTTTCGTGGCGCCGGGCGGCGCGCGCGCCGCGAGTGCGGGCACCTATATCGTCTACGCGAGCCATATTGCGGCGATGGCGCCCGGCACCAACCTGGGCGCGGCGTCGCCGGTGCAACTCGGGGTCGGCGGGGGAGCGGTCCCGGGCGGTGCGGGGCCAACCGGGCCAACCGGGCCAGCGGGATCCGCCGGACCCGCCTCCGGCGCGCAGCCGGCCGCGCAACCCACCGATTCCGCCTCGACCGAGGCGCGCAAGGTCATGCACGATTCCGCGGCCTATATCCGCGGCCTCGCGCAACTGCGCGGCCGTAACGCCGGGTGGGCGGAGCGCGCGGTGCGCGAAGCGGTGAGCCTTTCGGCCAGCGAGGCGCGCGACCAGCACGTGATCGACCTGATCGCGGCAAGCCCTGCCGATCTCGCGCGTCAGCTCGATGGCCGCGTCGTGACGACCGCGGCCGGCCCAGTCACGCTTGCGACCGCGCATGCGCCGCTCGCCTACGTGGAGCCCGACTGGCGCAATCGTCTGCTCTCGATCATCGCCGACCCGAACGTCGCGCTGATCCTGCTCACCGTGGGCATGTATGCGCTTTTCTTCGAGTTTGCCAATCCGGGATTCGTGCTGTCCGGCGTGGCCGGCGCGATCTGCCTGCTCGTCGGGCTCTTCGCCATGCAGCTCCTGCCGGTCAACTATGCGGGGCTCGGCCTCGTGGTGTTCGGGCTCGCGTGCCTGATCGCCGAGGCGTTTCTGCCCACCTTCGGCGTGCTCGGCTTCGGCGGCATCGTGGCGTTTGCGATCGGCGCGCTCATGCTGATCGATACCGACGTGCCGGGCTATGGCATTCCCTTGCCGCTCGTCGCGGGGCTCGCGCTGGGCGGCGCGCTCTTCGTCGCGCTGGTGTCGAGCGTGGCGCTGCGCGCGCGGCGGCGTCCGGTCGTGAGCGGGGCCGAAGCCATGCTCGGCAGCGTGGGCGAAGTGATCGACGAAGGCTTGCAGGCCGATGGGCGGCAAGGCGGCACGGATCGTGCGCGCACGGCTACGGGGTGGGCGCGCGTGCACGGGGAGCGCTGGCGCGTGGCCTGCGATGCGCCGCTTGCGGCGGGTCGGCACGTTCGCGTGACCGGACGCAGCGGACTCACGCTCACGGTCACGCCGCTCGACGAAGCACACCCACAAGGAGAACCCTCATGATCGGCTTCACGTTCGGTTTTACGGGCCTGTTGGTGGTGCTCGCGGTGTTCCTCATCGTTTCGGCGATCCGCATTTTCCGCGAGTACGAGCGCGGCGTGGTGTTCATGCTGGGCCGCTTCTGGAAGGTCAAGGGGCCGGGGCTCGTGCTGATCATTCCCGTCGTTCAGCAGGTCGTGCGGATCGATCTGCGCACCGTCGTATTCGACGTACCGTCCCAGGACGTGATCACGCGCGACAACGTTTCGGTGAAGGTCAACGCCGTGGTTTATTTCCGCGTCGTCGATCCGGAGCGGGCGGTGATTCAGGTCGCCCGCTATTTCGAAGCGACCAGCCAGCTTGCGCAAACCACGCTGCGCGCGGTGCTGGGCAAGCACGATCTGGATGCGCTGCTGGCGGAGCGCGAGCAACTGAATGCCGATATCCAGAAGACGCTCGACGCCCAGACCGACGCGTGGGGCATCAAGGTATCGACGGTGGAGATCAAGCACGTCGATCTGAACGAGACGATGATCCGCGCGATTGCGCGCCAGGCCGAGGCCGAACGCGAACGCCGCGCGAAGGTGATCCACGCGGAAGGCGAATTGCAGGCTTCGGAGAAGCTGTTGCAGGCCGCGCAGCGGCTCGCCCAGCAGCCTCAGGCGATGCAGCTGCGCTACCTGCAGACGCTCACCACCATCGCCGCGGACAAGAACTCGACCATCGTTTTTCCGCTGCCGGTCGATCTGCTGACTGAGCTGCTGGACCGGCTGGGGCCGCCGCGCGGGCGCTGAGCGGTGGCGTTCGGTGCAGGCGGCATTCGTTGCGCAATCAACATTACGGGCGCGAGAAGGCCGCGACGAGATAGTCGATGAATACTCTCACCCGCATCGGTACCCGTCGACCGGCGGGATAAACGAGATTGATGGCCAGCGGTTCGGGCTGCAGGTCCGGAAGCAGCACCCGCACCGCCCCGGAGCGGATCTCCTCGGCAAAGAGCCAGTAAGGTGCTTGAGAAATGCCGAGGCCAGACAGCACGGCGGCGCGTATGTGCTCGGCGTCGCCGGTGAGGAGCGAGCCGTGCGGAACATAAGACACGGTGTCCTGCCCGGTCCTGAGCGACCAGGGATAGCGTTCACGGCCCCGTGCAAAAACAATGCAGGCGTGCGAATCGAGGTCCGCGAGCCGGGCGGGCACGCCGTTCGCCGCGATATAACCGGGGCTCGCTACGAGAACGAACGTGGTTTCGGCGAGCTTTCTGGCGGTGAGCGAGGAATCCGCCAGAGTGCCGTGGCGCACGGCCAGATCGATGCCTTCCCCCACCAGATCGACCTGCCGCTCCGAGACCGACAGCTCCACCGCGACGTCGGGATACCGGCGGAAGAACTCCGGAAGCAGGGGCGTAATGCAGAGCCGTCCATGTGCGGGCGCGGTGCTGACCCGCACGAGCCCGCGCGGCGACAACTGCCGCGCGCCCACGGAAGACTCGAGCGCGTCGAAGTCTTCGATCAGCGGCCTCGCCGATTCGTAGAACGCCTGGCCCGCTTTCGTGATGACCACCTTGCGCGAAGTGCGCAGAACGAGCTGCGCGCCGAGATGCCGTTCCAGCGCGGCGATCTGCTTGCTCACCGCAGGCTGTCCAATGCCTTCCTCCCGCCCCACGGCGGAAAAACTGCCTCGCTCGACAAGGCGAACAAACAGGCGAATCGCGTCCAGGCGGTCCATAGGCGCTGACTCCATCAATTCCAGAATGGAATCGATGGTATGTCGGGAGACCGCGTTCCGGCAAATGGCGATCTTGCTTATGGTACGGGCTGTGCCATCACTGAAACGACTGAAGCGAGAGCAAAGGAGGCGATTCATGAAAGCGATCTGTGTGACAGCCAGCCGGGAACTGGAAGTGCGCGACATCCCGGCTCCCGACGAACCGGCGCCTGGCCACGTGCTGGTCGATATGGAGGCTTCGGCGATCAATCACGGCGACAAGACCTTCCTGAAGATGCCGGCGGTAGCGGGCACCCCGCCCATTACCGGGCGGCATGACGTGTGGGGCGCTTCGGGAGCGGGCAGGGTGGTCGCGGTGGGGGCCGGCGTTCCGCCGGAATATGCGGGCAGGCAGGTGGCGATCTACCGCGCGCTCGAGCGCAGCCCGTTGGGCGTGGGATTGTGGTCCGAACGAGCCCACGTGCCTCATACCTGTTGCCTGATTCTGCCTGAGCGGGTCCGTGCGAAGGACTATTGCGGGTCGCTCGTCAATGTCATCACGGCCTACGCGTTTCTCGAGGAAGTTGCCGAAGCGGGCCACAAGGGGGTGATCGTGACGGCCGGGAGTTCCGCAACCGGCTGTGCGCTGGCCGCGCTCGCACGTCGTAGAAAGCTGCCGGCGATTTTCCTCGTGCGCACGGAGGCCGCGCGTGAGGCGCTGGCCGGATGCGGTGCGGAGCATGTCGTCGTGACCCGCGAGGGTTTCGTCGAGACGCTCGAAGCGCTATCCGCCGAACTCGGAGCCACGGCCGTATTCGACGGCGTGGGCGGCGACCTGTTGAGCCGCCTGGCGCCTGCTCTACCCGTGCAGTCGACGATCTCTTTTTACGGCTTTCTGGGCGGCGCCGTGCCGTTTTCGATGCAGTCCACGCTCTTCATGATGAAAGACCTGACCATGAAGCGATTCAGCAACTACGCCAGCAAGACCGTCGTGGACAAGGACAGGCTCGTGCGGGCGTTGCAGGCACTGGAAGGCGTGATCGACGATCCGATGTTCACCACGCGAATCGGCCAGGAATTCCGCTTCGATCAAATCGGGCAGGCCATGGCCTATGAATCGCGGCCGGGGGCGAAGGCCGTTCTGGTGGCGTAGGTGCGTTCGTTCGGTACTCGCGGGGAAGCTGATTCAAAATGAAAAGCCCTTGCGGTTTCTGACCGCAAGGGCTTTCGTACTGCTTCGATCCTTCGGCCCCGCACGCCCCCGGAGCCTGCGGGGCGTGACGACGCGAACCCGCTTATTTCGCGGCTTTACTTCGCGGCCGCTTCGAGCGCAGCGTTGAACGTCTTGCTCGGGCGCATGATTTCGGCGAGCTTCGCGAAATCCGGCTTGTAATAGCCGCCGATATCGACCGGCTTGCCCTGCACCGCGCTCAGTTCCGCAACGATAGTCTGCTCGTTTTCGGCCAGCGTCTTCGCGAGCGGCGCGAAGTGAGCGGCGAGTTCCGCGTCTTCCTTCTGCGCGGCCAGTTCCTGCGCCCAGTACATCGCGAGGTAGAACTGGCTGCCGCGGTTGTCCAGCTCGCCGGTCTTCGGCGACGGGCCCTTGTTGTTGTCGAGCAGCTTGCCGGTGGCGGCGTCGAGCGTCTTCGCGAGCAGCTTGGCGCGCGCGTTGTTCGTCTTGATGCCGAGGTCTTCCAGCGAGACGGCCAGCGCAAGGAATTCGCCGAGCGAGTCCCAGCGCAGGTGGTCTTCCTGAACCAGCTGCTGCACGTGCTTCGGTGCCGAACCGCCCGCGCCCGTTTCGTACATGCCGCCGCCCGCCATCAGCGGAACGATCGAAAGCATCTTCGCGCTCGTGCCCAGTTCCATGATCGGGAACAGGTCGGTCAGGTAGTCGCGCAGGATGTTGCCCGTGGCCGAGATCGTGTCCAGACCGCGGATCACGCGCTCGAGCGAGTAACGCATTGCGCGAACCTGCGACATGATGTGGATGTCGAGGCCGGTCGTGTCGTAGTCCTTGAGGTACGTTTCGACCTTCTTGATCAGCTCGTTCTCGTGCGGACGATACGGGTCAAGCCAGAACACCACCGGCATACCCGAGTTCTTCGCGCGCGTGACGGCGAGCTTGACCCAGTCGCGGATCGGCGCGTCCTTCACGAGACACATGCGCCAGATGTCGCCTTGCTCGACTTCCTGCGTGAGCGCTTCGAGCACTTCGCCCGTGGCGTTGTCGACGATGCGTGCCGTGCCGTCCTGCGGGATTTCGAAGGTCTTGTCGTGCGAACCGTACTCTTCGGCCTTCTGCGCCATCAGGCCGACGTTGGGCACCGTGCCCATCGTCTTCGGGTCGAATGCGCCGTTGGTCTTGCAGAAGTTGATGATTTCCTGGTAGATGCGCGCGAACGTGCTTTCCGGGATCAGGCACTTCGTGTCGGCCGGGCGGCCGTCGGCGCCCCACATCTTGCCGCCGGCGCGGATCATGGCGGGCATCGAGGCGTCGACGATCACGTCGTTCGGCGCGTGCAGGTTCGAGATGCCCTTGGCCGAATCGACCATGGCGAGCGCCGGACGGTGCTCGTGGCACGCGTGCAGGTCGCGGATCACTTCTTCGCGCTTCGACTCCGGCAGCGCTTCGATCTTCGTGTACAGATCGACCATGCCGTTGTTGACGTTCACGCCCAGCTCTTCGAAGAGCTTCGCGTGCTTTTCGAACGCTTCTTTGTAGAACACCTTGACCGCGTGGCCGAACACGATGGGGTGCGAAACCTTCATCATGGTGGCCTTCACGTGCAGTGAGAGCATGACGCCGGTCTTGCGCGCGTCTTCCATCTGCTCTTCGTAGAACGCCAGCAGGTGCTTCTTGCTCATGAACATGCTGTCCACGATCTCGCCGGCCTGCAGCTTGACCTTCGGCTTCAGCACGATCGTCTCGCCGCCCTTCGTGACGAGCTCCATGCGGACTTCGCGGTCGCGGTCGTTCGTGATCGACTTTTCGCCGTGATAGAAGTCGCCGTGCTTCATGTGCGCGACGTGAGTGCGCGACGCCATGCTCCACTCGCCCATGCTGTGCGGGTGCTTCTTCGCGTAGTTCTTCACGGCGAGCGGCGCGCGGCGGTCCGAGTTGCCTTCGCGCAGCACCGGGTTCACCGCGCTGCCGAGGCACCGGGAGTAGCGCTTCTGGATGGCCTTCTCTTCCTCGGTCTTCGGATCTTCCGGATAGTCGGGGATCTTGTAGCCCTTGCCCTGCAGCTCCTTGATCGCGGCGACGAGCTGCGGCACCGATGCGCTGATGTTCGGCAGCTTGATGATGTTGGTTTCCGGCAGCTGCGTGAGACGACCCAGTTCAGCCAGGTTGTCCGGCACGCGTTGTTCCTCGGTCAGGAACTCGGGGAATTCACCGAGGATGCGGCCCGCCACGGAAATATCGCTGGTCTCGACGTTCACGCCGGCCGGCGCAGCGAAGGTGCGGATGATCGGCAGAAACGCGCTGGTGGCAAGCAGCGGCGCTTCATCGGTCAGGGTATAGATGATGGTGGGTTGCTGGGTACTCATCGATCGGCTTCTTGGCGGGGTTCAAAAACGGGGTGGCGACACCACCGGCTGCGCGCAGTCGGCGAAACACCTGGATTTTGCCTGAATTTCAGGCGGGCAGGGGCCGAACTGTGCATGAATTTCATATTGTGGAAAGCGGTTGCGCGATATTGACAGGCGCGAAAGTTGGGCTATTTTCGGCCGTCCGTGCGACAGCGCCGTGAAAACGTCGCCGCGGCGAAACCCCGCCGGGCAAGGGCTGGCGGCGCGTTACGGGGGCACTGACCGCATCGTCGGGGTTTTCCTGATTGTTCCCTCTATTCTCTGTCAAGCTGGGAAAGACCCTTGTGAAAGGCCGTGGGAATGAGGCAGTCTTATATAAGAATTTTTCTTGGCGGCGGTCGGCAGGCAGCCGCTTTTCCTGGTCAATTAGTGGGGTATTCGATCTCGCGGATGCACGCCGCCGGCTTTCACAGGTTCGCGATAATGATTGCCTTGCTAATCAATTCGTGGTTTGATGACACCATGTTCGATCATTGCCTTTACTTCAACTCGTCTGCGCTGGCGCGGCTCGTGGAGCGCGAGTGGAGCGCCGCCTATGCGCCGTTCGGCCTGACGCCGGCGCAGGGCTTCGTGCTGCGCGTCGTGCTGGCGAAGCCCGGCTGCCTGGCGAGCGACGTCGCGCAGACGCTCGGCATCGCGCGGCCTACGGCCACGCGTCTCGTCGACAATCTGTGCGAGAAGCAACTGCTCGAGCGCCGCCAGGGTGAGGCGGACGGCCGCGAGTGGGGCCTGTTTCCGACCGATGAGGGCCTCGCGATCGACGGTCCGATCAATGGTGCGAGCGCCGATGTCGCTCGCAGGCTGAGGACGAAAGTGGGCACGGATCTGTTCGAATCGACGGTGACGGGCATGCGCAATATCCGCAAAGAACTCGCGTGACGGGTGGCGGCTTTTTTTTCGCTGAACGATTGTCTTGCTAATCATTTGAGGGGGGATGATGAACGATTCGACTTTGGCCTGTAGAGCAGAAGCAAAGGGGGCGTCGGGAGAAGGATGGCGCTGGGCGATTGGCTGCGCGATCTGTGCGCTGGCGGTGGGTGGTTTGACGGCGGCGATCGTGATGTTGCCGCGCGCCGCCGAGGCGAACCGGCACAACTGCATGGAAGCGCACGCCAGCGATCTGCACGCGGATCTTGCCGCCTTTTCGCAGGATCCGGTATGGCAGGTGGAATTCACGGAGGCGTTACAGGCTTGCTCGCGTTGAATGGCTCGTATGTGCTTATTCGCGAGCGGCGATCTAGGTGAATTTGTCAGGACTGCTTTGGAACTGGATGTTACTGCGAAGGAACGCCGTCACGCCAGTCGCTCCAGTGCGCAACGATGGCTTGCACGAGCGGATTGCCGGTGCGATAGAGGTTTTCCAGCGCGGGCGCGAAGCCGCCTTGAGCGGCGTAGTCGAGCAGGTTGTGTGCAGCCGTTTCGCCTGCGTACGGGCGGTCGAAATCGGAGCCGGCGCGCAGCACCGCCACGCGGTCGAGATCCGCACGATGCGCGGCGGCCGCGCGCTTGAGCGCCTCGAGAGTCGCGTTGTCTTCCTGCTGCGTCATGCAATACACGCCGTGGTTGGCCGTGAGCTGGCGGGTCCATTCGCTGGCTCGCGCGCCGAGCGCGGCGCCAGACCACCAGGTGTCGTCGGCCACGGAATCGCAGCGAATCACCGTGGGTGGGCGGTTCGCCGGGGCATAGCCGTACTTCGCGCGCGCGGCCTGCATCTCGGGGCTGTCGACAAGCGCGACGTGGCGGGTGAGCGCATAGGCCGCGTCGGTGAGGCGCGGATTCAGCCGGAAGACCTCGGTGCGGTAGTCGAGCGTGGGCGTTTCGGCCGGGCGCTTCGTGTTGATGCCCAGGTAGCCGGTGGGCCAGCCGGCCGGCCGCCCGTCGCTGTCGATCTCCCATTGCAGCCCGAAGTCCACCAGGTAGTCCGACCACGCCGCCGAGCCCAGCGTCCCCTGCTCGGGATTCACACCGGCAATCCCGGCGACGAGGAACCAGGTCTGGCGCAGGTCGAACTGCGGAGCGAATGCGAGCGCCATCGTGGAAGCGGCCGCGTTGGCGTGGCCCATGCCCGTCGTCATGACGCAGACAGCGTCGCGATTGCAGTGGACTACCGGGTAATCGGGCGAGAGGCCCGCAACGGGAATGGTGTCCCAGGGGCCGAGCCGGTCGAGCCAGGTCTTCGCCTCGGGGCCGAACATCGTGACGATCATGACCTTCACCGGCCGGGCGCCGGGTGCTTGCCCGAAAGCGGCGGCATCGCGGGTGGCGGGGAGCTGACTGGCCGAGCATCCGGCGAGCATCAGCGCCGCGCACAAGCTGACGAGGCGGCGAGGCATGCACGTTCTCCTTGTTGGTCGGGATCGGTCGGGACGTGGGCGGATGTTACCCGACAATCGAAGCGGGCATGCGCAGGATGTCGCCGCCGTCGTGCGACGGCGGGAGGGCTGAGGGAAAGTGAGACTGCGGAATCAATCCCTGCGATTGGCGGGATCGAAATCGGTATCGGCGAAGGTCAATTCGATCGCGCATTCGCCTTCCACCGAGGGCGGCGCCTGCAAGGCCTCGAATCGTTCGCGCACCTGTGCGCAGATGCGCTGCTGGATTTCGTGGCGGGCACGCGTGTCGAGGCGCGCATAGCGGTCGATCTGCGCGCGGGCGAAGCGTAGTGTCACGGAGCAGCGCGCGTCGAGCGTCGTGTCGCGATGCGATTCGACGACCCACGACAACTGCATGTAAAACGTGTCCCCTTCGTCGAGAGAGCTCACCGAAGGTGCCTTCGGCGAGCGGAACACCTCGGCGAGCGCAAGCTGGATTTCCTCGACGCGCTGATCGAAATCGAACGTGTTCATTCGTGTGTCTCGCGTGATGCGTGGTGGCACTCGTGGTGGCCCTACTTGCGGTGCTTCTTCGGAATCTTCGCGCCCGCCTTGCGCGCCTGGTTCAATGCAATCGCCACGGCCTGCTTCTGCGATTTCCCTTCCTTCATCTCGGTCTTGATGTTCTTCGAGATCGCTTCGCGCGATTTGCCTTTGCTGAGTGGCATGTCTGCCTCCGTTGCTTGAGGGCGGGCGGCGTCGAGCACGCACACCCGCCGTGTGGCGCGACGACGCCCACGTACGACTACATTTGCGAGCGGTCCGTACCGGGGCGCGTGTCGCGCGGGCTCAAGGTGTCGGGGTCGTCCCAGTAGGGATCGGCGCCGTAGTACTCGTGCAGCGTGGCGGCCCAGTCCGGGTCGGCCATGGTGGGCCACTGGTCCTTGTCGAAGCCCGGGGCGGCCTTCACGCGCTCGGCCGATACGTCGAGCAAAAAGCACTTGCGTGACGTGTCGAGCGTGAGCGCGCTCCACGGAATGGCCAGCAGCTTGTTGCCGATGCCGAGAAAGCCGCCGCTCGCAAGCACGGCATAGGCGACGCGGCCGCTCTGGACATCGAGCATGATGTCCTTGATCTTGCCGACTTCTTCGCCGTCCGAACTGAGGACGCGGTCGCTGTCGAGCGTGCTGGCGGCCATGATGTCGGGGCCGGGGCCCGCGGCGGTCGAATCGCCCTTGCCGACGATACGGGCGCCGGTGCCGCCGGGCGCTGGGGTGGGAGGAATCGGTGCCATGAAAATCTCCTTGCGTGTTCGTGCGGTCCCTGACTTTCGCTATCGAGACCATCCTCAGCGGCGCAACGATGCACGTGAGCGTGCGCCAGCCGCGGCGGCCTGTCATGCCTGTTATGGGTGTTGTTCCTGCTGCTCGATCATTCTCACGAATCCGCTATGCAGCGTGACGGCTGTCGCGCCGCTGCGTCCGAGCGCCTGCACGCAGAGGGATTCGATGCGCCGGCGATGGGCGCGAAAGGCGTCCAGCAACGCGCCCTCCAGCGACGAGTGCGCGCCGAAGTGGTCTTCGAGCGCCTCCGCAGTGATGGCGCACGCCACGGGCTTGCCATCGACGCGTGCGCCGAACCGGACCACGAGATTGGCGCCGTCGTAACGGGCTTCGTCATCGATGAACTGGACATTCATGCTGGACGCTCCGGCTAATCGAACAAGCCTCTGAATCAAGGGCGATGGTGACTGTGTTTGGCGATCTGCTCGATCAGCTTCTTGTTGAACGCCGGCAGATCGTTGGGCTTGCGGCTCGTGATGAAGTTGCCGTCTTCCACCACCTGGGCATCGACCCAGGTACCGCCCGCATTCCGGATATCGTCCTGAAGGCTCGGCCAGCTCGTCATCTTGTGTCCTTTCACGAGACCCGCCGAGATGGGCAACCACCCGCCGTGGCAGATCACGCCTATGGGCTTGCCCGCCTTGTTCACGGCGCGCACGAACTCCTGGGCCTCGGGCAGCAGCCGGATCGCATCGCCGTTGACTACGCCGCCGGGCAGCACGACCGCGTCGTACTCCTCGGGCCGCGCCTTGTCGAAGGTGACGTCGACCTCGACCGTGTGGCCCTTTTCTGTGTGCCGGAAACCCTGGATTCTGCCCGGCTTCGCGGAAACCACGTGCGCTTCGGCGCCGGCTTCCTGCAGCGCGCGTCTTGGCTCGAACAGCTCGGCCTGTTCGAAACCGTCTACGGCGAGTACCGCTACCTTGCAGCCTGCGAGTTTGCTGGACATTTCGTACTCCGTTGTAAATGGGTTAGAGATTGCAAGCATCACTCTCAGTGATTCTTGTCGCCAGGCAGGCCCGCGAGCAGGTCCGACAATTCTTCGGCGTGCTCTTCCTCCACCGCCAGGATGCTCTCCACCACGCGGCGCGACGTGGGATCCTTGTCGCCCAGGTACTGGACGATCTCGCGGTAACTGTCGATGGCAATGCGCTCCGCGACCAGGTCCTCGCGGATCATGCCAACCAGCGTGTCCGCTTCCACGTATTCCGCGTGGGCGCGCCTGCTCAGGGTGTCCGGCGCGAAGTTGGGCTCCCCGCCCAGTTGCACGATGCGCTCGGCGAGTTGATCCGCGTGCTGCTGCTCTTCGTTCGAGTGCTGGAGAAACTCGTCGGCAATGCTCTTCGACGAAATGCCGCGCGCCATGAAATGGTGACGGCGATAGCGCAGCACGCATACCAGCTCGGTCGCGAGTGCGTCGTTGAGCAGCTTCAGAACGGTCTCGCGATCGGCGTGATAACCCGCGGTGACGGCCCCTTCGTTAACGTGTTCGCGGGCGCGCTTGCGGATGGTCGCGACGTCGGTCATGGATGGCTTTGCGGACATGGACTCCTCCCTCGGTCAGGTTGATGTCGATCGTGCAGCGTGAGTGTGTGGTTGAACGCGGTTGCGCATTGCCTGTACCTGGCGCGCTGCGTCATCGGACGACCGTGCGTTCCCCGGAACGCTTTGCACACGTGTGGCGGCGCGCATTGGCCATGCCCGCAGAAGTGATTCGCGGGAGGCACGTGGCGTCGGTGCGACAAGAAGAGATAAGGGGATCTATTTAATGCAACTAACGGTCAGGCAAAACCTGCCGCTCCGAACGATCCGCCGTTCTGCCACGGCGATCCGAATTACCGTCGTTCTATTTTGTCCTGCAGGGAAGGGGGCAGACTGGAGCGTGCGCGAATGCGTCCACGGCGGGGGACTGCGCGATCAAAAGCGCCCCCAACGTCGCTCAACGCACATTACGCACAAGCGCCGCGCAACCGGCGTCCATGAGCGGCTCGACCACTTCGCGCCGCGCGTCCGGCAGGAAATCGCTGATCCAGACGACCCGGCACCGCCCGGCCGTATCCGGAAACACCTGAATCGACGCATGATGGTGTTCGAAGCGATCGCCGCAAACGGTATAGGCAATCCGCATTCGCGATTCGTCGATGGCGATCACACGCTCCTGCACCACGCTTGCGTTCGCAAACGTCACGGTGCGCAGGTCGCCGTCGATAACGGCGTCGACCAGCACGCCCGCAAACACGTTGCCGACATTGCCGGGATCGCGCAGCGCGTCCCACGCGCGAGCGGCATCGAGATTGAGCGTGAGCTCACGGACAACGGACGTCATGGCAGTCTCTCCTCGCATGTCCGTCCGCGCATGGCCGCTCAGTGCGAGTGGCGGTGATGCACGTCCGGGTAATGCGCGTGACGGTGGGTGATGGGCGCGTGATGATGGGCGTGGGTATGGGGTTCGGTGCCGTCCCAGTCGAAGTCGTGTTCGTGCTGGTGATGCGCGTCGTGATGGTGCCGGTGCGTGTGATCGAGCGCTTCGTGCGTGTGGTCGTGCTCGTGCCGCTCGCGAACGTGCAGCCACACGCCGATCGCCATGAGCGCGCCCGCAAGCCAGAACGTGGCGGCAGGGCGCTCCGGCCACAGGAGCAGTGAAATCGCCACGCCAAAGAGCGGCGCAACGGAGAAATAGGCGCCGGTGCGCGCCGTGCCGAGATCGCGTAGGGCCACCACGAAGAGCACGAGGCTCACGCCATAGCCCGCGAAGCCCACGGTCATCGCGCCGGCCAGCGTGCCGGCGGCGGGCCAGTGCGCGCCCAGAAGCAGCGCAATGCCCAGATTGACCGGCCCCGCGACCATGCCCTTCAGGCAGGCGATCACCATGGCGTCGTTGGTGGACACCTTGCGGGTGAGGTTGTTGTCGATGGCCCAGCACAGGCACGCGGCGGCGACGAGCAGCGCGCCGGGCGCAAAGCCCGCATGCGAAGCCGGCCACGACAGCAGGACGCCGCCCGCAACAATGGCGAGCATGCCGAGAAAGATCTGCGTATCGACATTCTCGCGAAAGCAGAGCCACGCGATCAGCGCCGTGAACACGCCTTCGAGATTGAGCAGCAGCGAACTCGCCGCGGCGGCCGTGCTGCTCAGGCCCAGCATCAGCAGTGCAGGCCCCGCCACGCCGCCGGCGGCGATCGCACCGGCGAGCCAGGGGAGTTCGCTAACCTTCAACGTGCTTTCGGCTTCGTGCGCGCCTGCCTTGCGGCGGCTGCGGCGCAGGGCGATCAGGAGTGCGAGTCCAACGCCGCTGCCCAGATAGAACAACCCTGCGACCATGAACGGCGGCAGCGTGCCGAGCAGCGCTTTTGCGAGCGGCGTGGCGGCGCCGAATAGCGCAGCTGCGGCGAGGGCCTGAAAAATGGCGTTCTGGTGATGCTTCATGGCGGCGAGGCAAAGGAGAATGTGCGCATTTTACGCGCTCGCGCCGCATGGCCGCGCGCTGGATTGTGCGGCATGCCGGCACCTGTCCGGGTTTGCGCGCGACGCATCAATCGGCTAGCCTGTGGCGGTTTCGGCTCCCGATAAGACCGCCGCCGTGAAGGACATCCTTTCGCTTCGCCTGTACACCCGCGTGGCCCGCCTCGGCAGTTTTTCGGCCGCCGCGCGCGAATGGGGCATGTCGCAATCGCAGGTTTCGCGCATCGTCGCCGACCTCGAGACCGAGCTGGGCGTGCGGCTGCTCTCGCGCACGACCCGCGCGGTCGTGCCTACCGAGGCGGGCGCCGAGTTCCTCGCGCGGCTCGATGCCATTCTCGCCGCGCTCGACGACGCGCAGCAGAGCATCCGCGAAGGCGCGGACCTGCGCGGCACGCTGCGCATGAGCATGCCGGCGAGCATCGCCGTGCGCGAGGTGATCCCGCGCCTCGCGCCCTTTGCTGTGCAGCACCCCGATCTGCGCATCCAGATGCTGGTGGGCGACCGCCCGCGCGACTTCGTGAAGGAAGCCGTGGATGTGGCGTTCCGCCTTGGGCGGCTGGGCGATTCGTCGGCCACGGCCCGGCTCATCACCACCATTCCGCGTTTCGTGATCGCCTCGCCCCGCTATGTCGCGCAGCACGGCGCGCCGGCCACGCCCGAAGCGCTGAACGCGCATCGCATCGTGGGCGGCCCGGCCGCCGACGTCTCCAGCGCATGGATTTTCAGCCGCGGCGAGGAGGAGGTCTCGCTCGACCTCGAACCGCACTTCTGGGTCAACGAAAACGAGGGGGCCGTGGCGGCCGCGGTGGCGGGGCTCGGCATCACCTCGACGAGCGAGTGGGCCTGCCGCCGCGAACTGGACGACGGTTCCCTCGTGCGCCTGCTGGCGGACTGGACCCTGCCGGGCATCCCCATGCACGCGTGGTTTCCGATGGGCCGCGCGACGCGTGCGGCGGCCCGCGCCGTGGTCGAACACCTCCTTGCCGACTTCGGGCGCAGCCCCGCCGGCGGCTGATTGCGCGACTCATGCGTCCGGCACATAAGTGTTAGCCGGATGCGATGACTACCGCACGGGCCGCCGTGCCACTACCTTTGTCTCATCGAAGCCTGGCAAGGGCGTGACGGCGGGTTCCCCGCCGCGCTCCCGCGCTGCCGCCCGATCTTTGATCCGTGCAACTTCATCGAGGTAGAGACCGCCATGAGCAAGACCACCCCCGAGCAGAACAAGGCCCTCGTGCTGGAGGCCTTTGAAACGTTATTCAATCGCCGCGACTACGCCGCCGCGGCAACCTTCTGGTCCGATCGCTATATCCAGCACAGCGCGCATATCGCACCGGGCCGCGAGGGCCTCTTTGACCTCGTGCGCACGCTGCCCGACGGGCTGCGCTACGAAAACCAGCTGATCGTGGCCGAAGGCGATTACGTGATCGCGCACGGCCGCTTTTCGGGCAATGGCCGTCCCGCCGCATGGATTGCAGCGGACGTCGTGCGCATGGAAAACGGCAAGCTGGCGGAGCACTGGGACGTGTTGCAGGACGAAGCAACGCGCGAGCAATCGGTGAGCGGCCTGCCCATGTTCGGCGACCGCTTTCCCGCCTGAACCGGTTCGACATTCTCTGGTTTGACAGCTTCTATATCTTTTATTTCGGAGTCCATCATGAAACTTTCCGGCAACACGATCTTCATCACCGGCGGCGGATCGGGCATTGGCCGCGCCCTGGCCGAAGCGCTGCATCGCCGCGGCAATCGCGTCATCATCGCAGGCCGTCGCCGCGCGCAACTCGACGAGGTGGTTGCGGCGAACCCCGGCATGGCTTCGGTCGTGCTCGACGTGGCCGATGCGGCGAGCGTGAAGCGCGTGGCGGCGCAACTGATCGCCGACTATCCCGAACTCAACGTGCTCATCAACAACGCGGGCATCATGCTGCCCGACGAAGCCGACGGCGCACTCGACGACACCCTGCTCGAGAACACGGTCACCACGAACTTCGTGGGTCCGCTGCGGCTTACCGCAGCGCTCGTGGAGCATCTCAAGACGAAGCAGGACGCCGTGATTGCATACACGACCTCGGTGCTCGCGTTCGTGCCGCTCGCGCCTACCGCCGTGTATTCGGCAACGAAGGCAGCGCTGCACTCGTACGTGCTTTCGCAACGGTTCTTGCTGAAGGAATCCGGCGTGCGCGTGCTCGAGATCGCGCCGCCCTGGGTGCGCACGGATCTCATGAACAGCCGCGAAGCCGAGGCGGCCATGCCGCTCGACGCGTTCATCGAAGAAACGATGGCCGTGCTCGGCACGGACACCGATGAAGTGCTGGTGGAAAATGCGAAGGCGTTGCGTGCGAACCCCGGCGTGGGCGAGCACGACCTGGTGAACGGCTTCAATGCGCAGATGACGCCGATTCTGCGGTCGGGCGCCTATTGAGGCGGGCTTGTTGCAAGCACCGTCGCAGCCGGACCGGGCAGGGTGTCTCGGCCGGCTGCCTTGTTTTTGAGTGGCGAGAATCTACTGCCGCACGAGCGCCATCATGGCGCCGAAACCAACGAACACCCCGCCGGTTAGACGATTGAACGCCTTCGCCACGCGACGGCGCTTGAGCGTTGCGCCAATGCGCGTGCCGCAGCACGCGTAGACCAGATACCAGCTGACCTCCACGACGGCGAAGGTCGCGACGAGCACGCCGAATTGCGGCAGCGTGGGGCGGCTTGCGTCGATAAACTGGGGCAGCAGCGCCGCGGCAAAAAGGATGGCCTTCGGATTGCTGCTCGCAACGAGAAAGCCGTTGCGATAGAGCGCACCCGCCCGCCGCGCGGACGCCGCAGCCAATGCCGGCTGCCCGGCTGTCGCTTCAGCCTCCTCGGGCACCCGCGCGATCCAGGCCTTGACGCCGAGATAGACGAGGTAGGCGGCGCCGATCAGGCGCAGGGCATTGAACATGGCGGGCCACGCCTGCAGGAACACGCCAAGACCGGCGGCGGAAACCGAGAGCATCAGCACGAGGGCGGACAGGCATCCGGCCATGGTGGCGCTGCTGCGCCGCAGCCCGTACTGGGCGCCGTGCGTCATGATGAGCAGCATGTTCGGGCCGGGAATGGCGGAAACGACGAAGACGGTGGCAAGGTACAGCCACCAGGTGTGCAGGCTCATGGGACGGTCGGGCGTGAGGTTGCGTGGGATGCCGATTATGCCAGCAGCCGATATCGACGCAAAAGCAAGGCCAGAACCCGGACAGAAAAAAGCCCGCAACGAGGCGGGCTTGAACCATATCAGTGGAGACATGGAGGAGACAGACTTCACTGTAGTCCGATGCTTGACGCGGCGCAACATTTCAATGGTTAAAGATTGTCAATTCATGCGGAATGTGATTGATGCGCGCGTTTCGGTCGCCCAGAATGAGTTGTCATGCGCGTCTTGCGGGGCGCGCGACAGTTGACTGGCGGCCGGCGTGGCGGGAATGCCGGCCGGTCTCTGAGGCGAGGCAGTAATTCATTCAAGTGGAGAATCATATGGGCATTCTGGATAAAGTGGGTGAAGTGGCCGGCGCCGTGGCTGCTGTGGAAGCGGCGGAGAAGGTCGATCCGGACGCGGGCTTTCTGACCAAGGCTGCCGCCGCGGTCGCGGGCTTCGAAGGCGCGGGCGCGCTGGAATCGATGGTCGAAAAGAAAGAGGAAGACAAGCCGGCGGACGACAGCGCCCAGCAGGCCGACAATTCCGATCCGCAGGCGTGAGCCTGTGCGCCTGGCTCGTGCGCCGGGGGGCGACGGCCGGGGCGGCAGTTCACGCTGATTGGTCCAGGTAAGCAAAGCGATTGAAAGCCGCGGTCATGACGACCGCGGCTTTTTTCTTGGGGCGCTCGTGCGCCCGCCGTTGTCCATCATTAATGCCGCTTATACATACGATCAAAAAAGAGACTTTTACATCGGCATTTTGATCTCCGATAAAGGCATTCTTGCCAGGCAACCGGAGACACCATGCACGCCAGCGACGAATCCACCAGCCAGAGCGGCCCTCACACCTTTGCGGCCGACGAATGGGCTGTGCGTACCGATCTCGCGGCGCTCTACCGCCTCGTCGCGCACTTTCGCATGACGGACATGATCGACACGCATATCTCGGCGCGCCTGCCCGGCCAGCCGGGCGAGCCGCCTACGTTCCTCATCAATCGTTACGGACTCCTCTTTCATGAGATGCGCGCCTCCGACCTCGTGAAGATCGATCACCTGGGCAACGTGATCGACGAACGCGCGAAAACCGACCCGGCGCGCTTTCGCGTGAACGCCGCGGGCTTCACGATTCACTCGGCCATCCACATGGCGCGTCACGATCTGCATTTCGTCGTGCATACGCACACTGCGGCGGGCATTGCGGTTTCGGCGCAGGAGCAAGGGCTGTTGCCGATCAGCCAGCATGCGCTCAAGTTCTACAACAAGGTGGCGTATCACGACTACGAGGGTATTGCACTCGATCTCGCTGAGCGCGAGCGGCTCGTGCGCGACCTCGGAAACCACAAGGCGATGATCCTGCGCAATCATGGCCTGCTGGCGGGCGGCGCAACGGCGGCCGAGGCTTTCCACGAGATCTATTTTCTGGAGCGCGCGTGCCAGGCGCAGGTTCAGGCACTGGCGGGCAGCGCGAAGTTGATCTTTCCGCCGAAAGAAGTCTGTGAACGCACGGCGGCACAATTCAACCGCGACGATTCGGCCGGGATCACCGAAACGGCATGGCGCGCCGCGCTGCGGCTCATCGACGACCCGAGTGGCGCGAAGCTGGGCGACTACCGTAGTTGAGCATAGGCCGAACATGACCACCATTGCGCTTTTGAGCAAAAGCTACGACATGTCTCATCTCGTCGCGCCGATCCAGCGCGCCGCGCCGGAATTCACGGTTGTGATGCACGGCGAGCCCGGTGCTGCCTCTGCCGAGGTTGCGGCATGCTGGGACCCGCCGCCCGGCGCGCTCGCGAAGATGCCTAACCTGCGGCTTATCCAGAGCATCGCTGCGGGCGTGGACAACATTCTCTGCGACCCGACGCTGCCCGCGTTGCCGGTGTGCCGTGTGGTGGACCCGCAGCATGCGCGCGGCATGAGCGAGTTCGTCACGTGGGGTGTGCTGCATTTCCATCGGCAACTCGATCTGGTGCTGCGCAATCAGGCGCGTGGGCACTGGTTTCGGCCCGAGCAGGTGCATCCCGCGCGATACACGGTCGGGGTCATGGGACTCGGCGAAATCGGCAGCCGCGTGGCGCTTGATCTGCTGCACCACGGCTTTTCGGTGCGGGGCTGGGCACGTAGTGCACGCGAACTGCCGGGCGTGACAGTTTTCGAGGGGGCCGATGGCTTCGCGCCGTTTCTCGCCGGTACCGATGTGCTCGTCTGTCTTCTGCCGCTCACCGGCGAAACGCGCGGCATTCTCGATGCAACGACGTTCGGCCAGCTCAAGCCGGGCGCGAAACTGATCCACGTGGGGCGCGGCGAGCATCTGGCCGTGTCCGATCTGCTCGCGGCGCTCGAAAGCGGCCAGCTGGGCGGCGCGGTGGTCGACGTGTTTCCTGTCGAGCCGCTGCCTGCCGACGATCCGCTCTGGCGTGCGCCGAATCTGATCGTGACGCCGCACATGGCATCGGTAGCCAGTGCGAGAACGATAGGCGAACAGGTGGCACACAACGCAAGGCGCCTCGCTGCGGGCGAGCCGCTCAGCAACGTCGTGGACGTGAAGCGCGGTTACTGACCCCTGACCGGCTGATCCGCTATTCCGTGCCTTCCGCTTCCTGCGCATCGAGGAAGGCATGCAGCGCGCTCATGAACGCCGCTTCGGCGGCGTTGAACTTGCGGTCCTGCGACCAGAGGAAATACAGATCGACGTCGGCGACGCCTTCATCGGGCGGCAGACGCTGGAAGCGTCCGCGCGCGATGTCGTCGCTCACGATGTGCTCGGGCAGGCAGCCTATGCCGAGCCCCGCGAAGATGTAGCGCCGCACTTCGGCCATGCTCGACGACGACGCGATCACGCGGCCCGTGAAGCCCATTTCGTCGCGAAAGATGGTGAGCGGCGACATGTGGTCCCCCACCTTGTCGCCGGTGAACGACACGAACGCCTGACTCGCGAGGTCGGCAACGCGCACGTCTTCGCGCCCGAAGAGCGGATGATGCCGCCCGCAGAACAGGCCATAGCGCTGGCGCAGGAACACGCGGCTTTCCACCCCTTTGGGCAGCGCGCGGCGCGGCGTGAGCCCGAGCGTGGTGGCCTTGCGCTGGAGGCTGTTGACGACATCGGCGCTGCGCATCACCTGGCTTTCGAACTCGATGCGCGGATACGTGCGATGAAACCCGGCGAGGAAATCGTCGTAGGCAGGAAAGTCGATACCGCTCACGATGCCGATGCGCACCATGCCCGAGATGTCGTGCTCGCGATCGACTTCGGTGAGCGAGAGGCGCGAGATGGTGCCGTAGATGTCTTCGGCGATCTTCTGGACTTCGATGCCGGCCTGGGTCACTTCGATGCGCGGACCATGCCGGTCGACGAGGCGCAGGCCCAGTTGCTCCTCCAGACGGCGCAGCGCCTGGCTCACGGCGGGCTGTGTGAGATGCAGTCGCGTGGCCGCGCGGCTCACGCTTTTTTCGCGTGCAATCGCGAGAAAGGTGCGCAGCAGATTCCAGTCGAGGCGGTCGTTCAGATAGGTGTCGGGCGTGTCTTTGCTCATCGCGGGCCTCTTGCTGAAGGCGAAATCCGCGGAAATTATACGCATGCCCTTGCGCATGGGCCTGCGAAATACTCCGCGCAGGGCTCGAACGCAAGAATAAGCCCCACTAATGCTCCAGATAAAAAAACGGAATTGTACGAACGTATTTCGGCGACGGATAAATCAACGAAACTCTCCGCTACAGGACGCTCATGTCTAACCCTACCCAGACCCACCAGCCCGTGCGTGCGGCGATTGCGGCCTTCGTCGGCACGGCGGTGGAGTTTTACGACTACTACACCTACGCGACTGCGGCGGCCCTCGTGCTGGGCGACGTGTTTTTTCCGGGCAGCAATCACTTTCTCAGCACCATGGCGTCGTACGGCACGTTTCTCGTGGGCTTCGTTGCACGTCCGCTGAGCGGCGCCGTGTTCGGCCACCTGGGCGACCGGATCGGGCGCAAGAAGATGCTTGTGCTCACCATGTTCCTGATGGGGATCGCGACGACAGGCATCGGTCTTTTGCCGGGCTACGCAACCATCGGTATCTGGGCCCCCGTGCTGCTCGTGCTGCTGCGCATTCTGCAGGGCATTGCGGTGGGCGGAGAGTGGGGCGGCGCCGTGCTGATGGCGAGCGAGCATGCCCCGCAGGGCCGCAAGACCTTCTTTGCTTCGTTCCCGCAGATGGGCAGTCCCGCGGGCCTCATTCTTTCCCTGCTCACGTTTCGGCTCGTCACGTCGCTCGATCATGCGAGCTTCGTTTCGTGGGGCTGGCGCCTGCCGTTCCTCGGCAGCTTCCTGTTGCTGCTGATCGGGCTCGCCGTCCGGCTCAGCGTGAAAGAATCGCCCGAGTTCGAACGCGTGCGCAGCACCAACGCCGTGGCGAAGTATCCGGTGGCCGAAGTGCTGCGCACTGCCTGGTATCCCATCGTGATGGCCGCTGCCGCCACGACCATCGGTTCCGCAGGCTTCTTCTTCACCAACACGTTCATGATCTCGTACACGACGACTTATCTCGGCATGTCGAAGTCGTTTATCCTCGACTGCCTCTTCGTCGTGACGTTGATCCAGCTGCTGTCGCAGCCGGTTTCCGCGTGGCTCGCGCAGCGTTTCGGCGAAGCGCGCTTTCTCACATGGGCCGCGATCGCTTCGATGCTCACGCCGTATCCGATGTTCCTGCTGGTCAAGACGCAGCAGCCGCTCGCGATTGTCGCGGGGATCGCGATTGCCGTCGTGACGCTCTCGGCGATCTATGCGGTGATTGCGGGTTTCATGACCCCGGCTTTCCCCACGCGCGTGCGCTATTCGGGCATCTCCATCGCGTATCAGTTGTGCGCGACGCTGGCCGGCGGCACCACGCCGCTCATCGGTACCGTGCTCGCGCAGAAGTATCAGGGAGAGTGGCTGCCGCTCGCGCTCTTTTTCACCCTGCTTTCGGCAATCTCGCTGGTGGGCATCGTCGGGCTCGGTCGGTATTGCCGCACGCAGCCGGCCGAATCGGTGAGCGGTGCGGCGGTGCGCTCTTGAGGATTTGTATCGGAGATTGATTAATTATCCTGAATATTATTTAAATATTTTTTTCCAGGGAGACCCGCACGGCTGCAACAAATACGTCATAAATTGCCGTTACGGTAGCGTCGATTGTCCTTCCCGCTCGTCCGCACAAGAAGTTTTCAATTCCTTACGGAGACGCTACAGATGGCCATCGATTCCCCGCGTATCGCAGTTCGTGCTTCTCTCCTTACCCTCGCTCTCGCTGCTGCCAGCACCACCGCAATCGCCCAGGTTCCCGGCCTGTTTTTCGGCGGTCCGGGCCTGCTGGTCGTAAGCCGCAGCGTGTACGACAACGTTTCGAGCAACGTGCAGGCCGGCCAGACGCTGCCGCCCAATTGCGCGAGTACCCAGGCGGGTTGCCCCGCAGGCAATGGCGCGACCAGCGACGGGACGTATCCTTACGTCTGGAACAACGTGCTCTACGATCCGAGCTTCGGCGTGACGGCGCGCGTGTTCCTCGACACCATCACGCCTGGCGGCCAGGTGGTGCACACGCTCGAAGTGCCGAACAGTCTGCATCCGGGCGAAGGCCACGATCAGCTCGTGACGAGCTTTAGCTCGAAGTCGGAACTCGCGCTCAACCTCTCCAGCGACGGACGTTATCTGACGTTCATGGGTTACGTCGCGCCGGTCAATGTCATCGACGTCTCGAACTCGAACACGCCGGGCGCGAGCGATCCGACGAATCCGGATGGCCAGGCGTTCTATCGCGCCGTTGCGCGCCTCGACCCCGAAGGCCACTTCAGCTTCACCGAAACGAACGCCTATAGCGGCAACAACGGCCGCAGCGCGATCCTGAACAACAGCGCGGGCAAACCCGGCTTCTACTACACCGTGGGCAACGCGGGCAACGGCTCGAATCCGCAGCCGGTCAACGTGATACTCGGCGCGGGCGCGCAGTTCATTGACGCGACGACGGAACACGAGTCGCAGCAAACACCCGCCACGCCCGCACCGCTCGCGAGCTTTTCGGTGACGGAGCTGGGCGCGAAGCCGGACAAGGTCGGCAAGGACGATAACTTCCGCGGCCTGACCGTGTACAACAACGTTGTGTATTTCACGAAGGGCAGCGGCAGCAATGGCGTGAACACGGTGTACTTCGTCGATACGACGGGCACGGCCTGTCCCTCGGGCGTGGGTGTGCCGGCAGCGGGCGCGAAACTGCCCGCCACGCCGCTTGCCTATACGCCGGGAACGGTGCAGTCCAACGGCCTGCCGAACAACGTCTGTATCCTCGCGGGCTTCCCGTCCACGCCGAACAAGTCGGCGACCACGCTGGCCTATCCGTTCGGAATCTGGTTCGCAAATGCAACCACGCTCTACGTTGCGGACGAAGGCGACGGCTACGTGGGTGGTGCGGATCTGTACACGCATGCTGCCGCCGAGAGCAAGGCGGGCCTGCAAAAGTGGGTGTACAACGCCAGCACGAAGTCGTGGACGCAGGTCTACACGCTGCAGAACGGCCTGAACCTGGGCACGCCGTACACGGTTGCGGGTTACCCCACCGGCTCGAACAGCGCGACGGGCCTGCCGTGGGCACCGGCCACCGACGGCTTGCGTAACCTGACCGGCCACGTCGATGGCGACGGCACGGTCACGATCTGGGCGATCACCTCCACGGTGAGCGGCAACGGCGATACCGGCGCCGATCCGAACCGCCTCGTCGCGATTCGCGACGTGCTGCGCAATACGTCGGCGGCGGGCACGGCGCAGGAGCGCTTCGTCACGCTGCGCAACGCCGGCTTCGGCGAAGTGCTGCGCGGCGTGTCGCTCGCGCCGGGCGGCTTCTTCGGTCAGGCGTTCTGATCGCATCTGCCTGAAGAGACGGCGATTGGGCGCCGGTGGGCCCAATCGCCCGTTGTGGCGTCGCTGCGTCGTCGCTCAGTGTGCTTCGGAATGCTTACCGATGGCATCGAGTTCGGCGAGCGTTGCATCGGCGAGCCGCAATTGAGCCGCCCGAACGTTCTCGCGCAAATGCGAAAGCGACGATGTACCGGGAATCAGCAGGATATTGGGCGCGCGATGCAGGAGCCATGCGAGCGCAACAGCCATCGGCGTGGCATCCAATCCTCGTGCAATGCGTGAGAGCGCATCCGACTGGATCGGCGTGAAGCCGCCCAGCGGGAAGAACGGCACGTAGGCAATCTGTTCGCGGCCGAGTTCGTCGATGAGCGCATCGTCGGCTCGCTCGACGAGGTTGTAGTGATTCTGCACGCAGACGATGGGCACGATGCGCCGGGCCTCGGCGACCTGCGTTGCCGTCACGTTGCTCAGGCCCACGTGGCGCACGAACCCCTTCTCCCTGAGTTCCGCGAGCGCCGTGACCTGGCGCGCGATCGAGCCTTCGCTCGGTGTGTGAATGTTGCCCATGACGCGCAGGTTCACGACATCGAGCACGTCGAGCCCCAGATTGCGCAGGTTGTCGTGCACCGCGCGTTCGAGATCGGCGGGCTCCTGCGCGGCAAGCCATGAAGCGTCGCTGCCTCGCACGGCGCCGACCTTGGTGACGATCACGAGAGGGTCCGGATACGGATGCAGTGCCTCGCGGATGATCTGGTTGGTGACGTGCGGCCCGTAGAAGTCGCTCGTGTCGATGTGATCGACACCCAGCGCCAGCGCTTCGCGCAACACGGCCACAGCCGTCGCGCGGTCCCGGGGCGCCCCGAACACGCCGGGGCCGGCGAGCTGCATGGCGCCGTAACCCATGCGGTTGACGGTGCGGCCGGCGAGCGGGTAAGTGTTGACGGGTGCGGGATTCGTCATGATGTTTCTCCTTGGAAAGGGATGCCCGCAGTATGGCAAGCTTCGCCTTGTTGGATAATCCGCGCAGATGTGCACGGGCCGTTCAAAAAGGTGAACAATGTCCTCGGAGATGAATGATCTGGCCGCTTTCGTTTCGGTTGCGCGCGCGGGCGGCTTTCGCGACGCAGCGCGCGTGGCCGGGGTTTCGGCATCGAGCCTCAGCACTGCCGTGCGCCGGCTGGAGACGAAACTCGGCCTGCGGCTCCTGAACCGCACCACGCGCAGCGTGGCGCCCACCGAGGCAGGGCAGCGCCTGCTCGAACGGCTCGCGCCGCTTTTCACCGAAATGGAAGCGGCGCTTGACGTGCTGAACGGTTTTCGCGAACGGCCGGTGGGCACACTGCGCCTGAACGTGCCGTCGAGCGCCGCGCGGATCATCCTGCCACCTATCCTTGCGGCGTTCTACCGCGCGTATCCCGAGATACGCGTGGAAGTGGTGGTGGAGGATGGATTCGTCGACGTGCTGGAGATTGGCTGCGACGCCGGCATCCGCTACGACGAACGTCTCGAACAGGACATGATCGCGGTGCCGATCGGACCGCGCGTGCAACGCTTCGCGACGGCGGCGGCACCGTCTTACCTCGATTTGCACGGACGCCCCTCGCATCCGCGCGAACTGCTGGCGCATGCGTGCCTGCGTGGCCAATTTTCGGGCGGCGCGATGGCTGTCTGGCAGTTCGAGCACGCGGGTGAGCTCGTGCGGCTGGACCCGCGCGGGCCGCTGGTGGTCAGACCCGGCGCGGCCGTCGATCTGGCGATCAGCCTGGCGCTCGCGGGTGTGGGCGTCGTGCATCTGTTCGAGGGCATGTTGCGCCCGCACCTGGACAGCGGGGCGCTGGAGCCGATACTGGAGCCCTGGTGGCAGAATTTTTCCGGGCCTTTTCTCTACTATCCGGGGCGCAGGCATTTACCGGCGCCGTTGCGCGCGTTCGTGGAATTTCTACGCGAGCATCCGGTGGAAAAAGATTGGTAATCCTGATGAAATAAGATTCTGCACGCTGAGAATGGTACGTACATTATCGCGCTTTGCTCAGGAGCTTGTGGTCTCGCCCGCAGTTTCACGCGAAGCGCGCCAGGTGAGTGGTTGGCGCCAGGTTTGCGCGAGCAGCACGCCGGCGAGGGCCGTGCCGCCTCCCGTCAGGTGCCAGACGTGGAGCTGCTCGCCGAACGCACCCGCCGCGAGCGCCGCCGTGGCGACGGGCAACAGATTCATGAACATGCTGCAACGGTTGGGCCCGAGGTGCTTCACACCCTGCATCCAGAAGAAAGGCAGGACGACGGAAGCGAGCGCACCTGCATAGGCGATCAGCGGCAAGCTGGCGCGGTTCGGCAGCGCGTCGTGCAACGGCAGTCGCAGCATCAGCACCGACATGACCAGCAGCGCAGCGATGGCCTGAATATAGGTCGATTGCCACGAGGGCAGACCCACGTGCCAGCGCCGCAGCAAGACGCTGTAGAGCGCATAGGCGAGTGCGGCGCCCAGCATCAGCAGATCGCCCAGATGCACACCGCCCGCGAGCAGAACGGACGGTGCGCCGCCCGTGATCAGATAGACGAGGCCCGCGAACGAGAGCGCGCCGCCGCACAGCATGCCGGCGGTGGGTGTCTCGCCGAGCAGTGCGACGGAGAGCAGCATCGTCAGGAGGGGCACGAGGGCGGTCATGATCGCCATGTTCGTGGCCGTGGTGGTCCTGGCTGCTTCGTAAGAGAGACACTGGAACAGCGCCATCGCCAGCAGGCCGAGGAATGCGAGCTTGGGCCACTGCGGACGGATGGCTGCGCGATTGCGCCACGCGGGCCGCAGCACGAACAGGCTCATGAGGGCCACGGCGAGCGCGAGCCGCCAGAACGTGATCGCATACGGATCGATGGTGTGCGCCGAGAGGCGGGAAACCATCACGTTGCCGGACCACAGAAGGATCGCGACCAGGGGGAAGAGGGCGTAGAGCGAGGGCATCGGCGCATTCCGGATAACCAAGGGAGTCCCGATGATGCCCGCCAGATGCCCGGACGGTCTCGCGCTAAAATGGCGAAAGCTATCGCAAAAATGCCAGCCATGATCGAGCGCCCGCCCCACAATGTTCACGTCCGCTTCGAAGACACGCCGATGCCCGTTGCGGCGCTTGCCGCGGACTATCCGCACGGCGCATTTATCGAGCCGCACCAGCACCGCCGCGCGCAACTGCTCTATGCGAGCGAAGGGGTAATGCTGATCGAGGCGCACACGGGCCGTTGGGTCGTGCCGCCCACGCGGGCGGTCTGGCTCGATGCGGGCCTCGAGCACACGGTGCGCATGAGCGGTAACGTGTGCATGCGCACCGTGTTCATCGAGCCCGGCGCAACGGTGGGGCTGCCGCAGGGCAGTTGTGTGGTCGATGTGCCGCCGTTGCTGCGCGAGCTGATACTCGCGGCGGTGGATGTGCCGCTCGATTACGCGGCGGGCAGCCGCGACGAATTGTTGATGCACCTGCTGCTGGCGGAGCTAACCGCGATTCCGCGCTTGCCGCTCTATTTGCCGTGGCCCGAGGACGAGCGGCTGCGCCGCCTGTGCGACGCCATTCTTGCGGCACCTGAGCAGGGTCACGAAATCGCACAGTGGGCGCAGATGCTGGGCATGGCCGAGCGCACGCTGCACCGCGCGTTCCAGCGCGAAACGGGCATGACGTTCGGCCGCTGGCGCCAGCACGCGCGGCTCTTTCTCGCGCTGGAGCGGCTCGCGCACGGCGAGAAAATCGTGAACGTGGCGCTCGATCACGGCTACACAAGCCAGAGCGCCTTCGCGGCGATGTTCAAGCGGCACTTCGGGATCGCGCCGTCTGCGTTCTATCGTTAGACCGTGCGCGCGGCGGCTTGCCAGCCGAATTCGACGAACGTGCGGCAGAGCGCTTCCATGCCCTTCGCGTCTTCTTCGTCGAAGCGCGCGAGATGCGGGCTGTCCACGTCCCACACGCCGATGAGCGTACCGTCCGGGGCGACGAGCGGCACGACGATCTCCGATTGCGAAGCCGAATCGCAGGCAATGTGGCCGGGGAACGCGTGAACGTCGCGGACCACCTGGGTTTCGCGCGTTTGCGCCACCGTGCCGCAGACGCCCTTGCCGAGACCGATGCGCACGCAGGCCGGCTTGCCCTGGAACGGGCCGACGACGAGCTCGGTGCCGTCGAAGAAGTAGAAGCCGGCCCAGTTGAGGCCTTCCAGTGAGTTGAATACGAGCGAGGAGAAGTTCGCCGCGTTGGCGATTACGCTGGATTCACCTTCTATCAGGGCGCGGGCCTGGGCGGCTAGCGTGGCGTAGAGGGCGGGTTTGTCGGTGGGGAGGGTTTCGGAGGGAGAGAACATGGTGGTGGCAGGGTGGGGGCACGGGTGGTGCGTTGGGTCAGGGGGGTAGTTTACGGGAGATTGGGTGGTTTTGCTGGGGAGGAGGGGGGCGGGGCCGGTGCCAGGATCGCACCCGCGCGTCCGCAGTTACCTGCGAATATCGGCACCCACCGCTGGAAAGCGGGATAGTGCCCAGTGGCGAGACTCAGAAGCAGCAAGGGCGCTGAAAACCTGTTTCAGCGCCCTTATTCTTCGTTTCGCCTTATAAACAGGGAGAGGTAAACCTCACTCCACCGTCACCGACTTCGCCAGATTCCGCGGCTTGTCCACATCGGTCCCACGCGCACACGCCGTGTGATACGCCAGCAACTGCAGCGGCACCACGTGCAGGATCGGCGAGAGCAGCCCATAGTGCTCCGGCATGCGGATCACGTGAATGCCCTCTTCGCTCGCGATATGCGAGTCCGAATCTGCAAACACATACAGCTGCCCGCCGCGCGCCCGCACTTCCTGCATGTTCGACTTGAGCTTCTCCAGCAGCGCGTCG
>NZ_CAJMZC010000019.1:0-97153 GCF_905220215.1 Paraburkholderia sp. J12 | reverse complement strand
GGATTCGATGCGGCCTTTTTCGTGCCTGCTGGGGAAAAGTACGAAAAAGCGCGCCGTTTACTTCGTCGTCACCGGATCGTCGTTGAGCGTCTTGAGGAACGCGATGATGTCGCGGATATCGTCGTTCGTCATCGCCGGACGGTCGCCGAACTTGCGGTCGAACGGCGCATCGGTGATATCGACGTTCTTCTGCAGCGACACCGGAATGTCGTCGTACTTTTGCACCTTGCCGTCCGGGCCGCGCGGGTAGAACTTTCCCGGATCCGTGTTGCGATCGTTGTAGAACGCCATCACGTGGTCGAGGTCGTGGTAGATGCCGTTGTGGAAGAACACGGTGCGCGTGGCCGAGTTACGCAGCGTCGGCGTGAGGAACATCGCGCAGTATTGCGTCTGGTCCTTCAGGTCCTGGCGGAACGGCCCGCACACACCCAGATCGAAGAACTTCGGATCCTGGTTCTGCGCGAGCTTGCGATTGCGCGGCACGCCCAGCGCCTCGTACTGATAGTCGGTGAACATCGGCGGCAGACCGTCCTTGCCCGGCTTCGAAAGGTGGCAGCCCGCGCAGTTCGCCTTGTCCGGGTCGTTGAAGAGGCGCAGCCCGTGCAGTTCGGCCTGGCTCAGACGCGCGTGCCCTTCGAGCCAGCGGTCGTACTTGCTGTTGTACGGGTGGAACGACGGATCTTCCACCTGATAGCGCGAGATCGCGAACATCGCTTCGGAAACGGCGAGCTTCTTGTCGCTGAAGATGCGCGGGCCGAAGAGTTCGGTGAAACGCTTCGCGTACGGCAGTTTTTCGAGCTTCGCAGCCACGCTGTCGATGCTCGTGTTCGCCATTTCCACCGGGTTCAGCAGCGGACCATAGGCCTGCTGCTGGAGCGTGTCCACGCGGCCGTCCCAGAAAAGGCCGCCCTGCGGCACCATTTCGACCGAGGTCGAGGGGCCGCCCGCCGTCTTCTGCGACTTGACCACGTCGGCCGACGAAGCGGCGAGCTGCGCGACCGTGGGCGCGTCGTCGTTTTCGCCGGCGTCCGGCCCGATGCTGAAGTTGGGCTGGCGATACAGGTACATGAGCGAGGGCGGCGGACGATAGCCTTGCTGGCTCATCGCGAGGCCGCCCGACTGCACATCGAGGCCGTTCGGCGGACCGTATGCACGATCGGGGCTATGGCACGAGGCGCACGACTGCTGGCCGGAACCCGAGAGCGATTTGTCGTAAAAGAGCTCTTTGCCGAGCTGCGCCATGGCGGAAAGCGGCGCGACGGGCGGACGCTGGAGCACGACCGGGTGCGGATTCGCGCCGGTGAGATTTTCGACGATGAGGCCGACGGAATCGGGCACGTCGGCCGGATACGCGAGCGCGAAGGCGCCGAAGCCGAGCGCGGCCACGATGGCCACGAGCACGGCGCGCACCGCGATGCGCGCAGCCGAAGGCGTGCGGCGCGGCGCGGGGGAAGACGGAGAAGACGAAGAGGACGACGCGGAAAGCTCAGTCATGATGCGATCTTCTTGTGCGGAACGATATATGCAAAAAAGCCGTGCGAGCTACGCACGGCGTGAACCATCGCGGCGAGCCAGCCGGCGGCATGGCCAGCCGGTTCGCCATTTCAAGCAAGATCAGGTCGACGGCGGCGAGCTGACCTGCGTACCCTGGGTCGGGTCGAGGAACAGCACCGGGTTGTTGCCCGAGCCGCTGAAGTTGAAGAGCGCGCGCATGTCGCCTGCCGTGGCGTCGAACGAACCGCCGCCAAGACGCGAGCTGCCGAGCCAGTTGTCTTCGATGAAGCGCACGACCGAAGCCTGGTTGATGAACGTGTGGTCCACGTAGTTCGGCTTCGCCCACGGCGAGATCACGATGAACGGAATCCGCGTACCCGGGCCGCAACGGCCGTTGACCGGCGCGCCGGCAACACCCGTCGGCTGCGTGCCGCTGCCGCACACGCCGTTGCCGTTGAGCTGGTCGATCGTGTTCGACGACGACGTGACCGGTGCCATGTACTGGTGGTCGTACCAGCCGTCCGAATCGTCATAGGTCACGACGACGGCCGTGTTCTTCCAGTCCGGCTGCTGCATCAGGAAGTTCACCACCTTCGTCACGAACTGCTGCTCGTCGAGCGGATCCGAGTAGCCGGCGTGCGCGTCCTGAGCGGCCGGGGCCTTCAGGAAGCTGACCGACGGGAAGTTGCCGGCCTGCACGGCTGCGAAGAAGTCATCCGTGTCGTACTGGTGGTTCGCCGGTTCTGCCGTCTTGCCGTCCGATTCGAGGCTCGAGCCGATCGCGGCCGTCGAGCTCGGACGCGTGTGCTGCGGGTTCGCCGTGGACTTGAAGTACTGGAACCAGTTGTGGTGCGGCACGTAGTCGGCCGTCGCGGCGTTCACGGCCGTGGCGATCGTGCTGCGCTTGCAACCCGTCGTGCCGTTGCTGTTCACGGTCTGCAGGTTGAAGCCGCCCATGAAGCCGCCCCACGTGACGTTCTGCGCGTTAAGCAGGTCGCCGATGTTCTTGGCATTGATCATGCCCGTATCGGTCGTGCTCGAGCACAGGTCGTAACCCGGATCGACGTCGCCGATCAGGCCCAGACCGCCGGCGCCGTCTTCGATGAAGTACGACGCATTGGCGAGCGTCGAGATCTGCTTCGACGTGTTGACGATTTCGAAGCCGTTGGTCTGACCCGAGACCACTTCGAGCGCGCCCGGCGTGGACGGGCCGTAGGTGGCCGTCCAGGCGTTGTCGCTCATGGCGAACTTCTGCGCGTAGTTCCACAGCGCCGTCACGGTGTTGCCGTCGAAGTAGCCCATCACCTGGCCCTTCGTGCCGAACGCGCCTGCGCCGCCCGACGTGCCGCTACCCGTGAACTTCGGGAAGAGGTCGAGCGCGCCGTTGTCGCCTGCCTGCTGCTCCGCCGTGTACGCGTGGTTCTGGTCGGCGGTGGCGGCCTGGGTGCGGTCGAGACGGAACGGATTGGCTGCGCCCGTGCCGTTGGCCGTGTTGGTGAAGTTCGGGTTGGACGTGAGGAGCGAGCCCGAGAGACCATTCGGCGCTGCCGTGCCCGCAGCGGCCGTGAAGACCGGCTCGCCCGACGGATTCGTGGCGTTCGGGTAGGTCGCGAAGTAGTGGTCGAACGAGACGTTCTCGTTGTAGATCACGACGAGGTGCTTGATCGGCGTGGCGGTGGTCAGCGCGTCCTGCGCGGACACCTGAGCGGTGCTCGACCCCGAGTTCGAACTGCTTCCGCACGCGAAGAGCGCGGCGGCAAGGCCAGCGCACGGCACGGCGAGTAACACACGGCGATTCATGTTAAGTGGGCTCCATCGATTCTTCGAGTTGGTTTTTAGAGTCCTGCAAGACGCGACGAAAACGCGTGATCCATGTGGCCGCGTCAATCAGGGATTGCGCCAGACATCAGAGCGAGCGCATTACAGCATCGCAAGATGACTACATGGCGACCGTTTAATTTCTATTTCCTTTCTTAATATTTCGGTGGCAGAAAGGAAAAAAACTGATAGTGGCCGTTGCGCCCGCGAACGGGCGAGCTATAACGAAAATTGCAGTGCGGTCGTTCTCTGCGCGCTCCGCTCTCCTGCCCTCTTGCGACGCGCCGCACTGTGCCGCCCCCATTTGCGTGGGCGCGCAGCCCGTGAAGCCGTTTGCTAACACGTTCGGCAGCCTGGCCCTGCAGCCGGCATCCCGACTTTTCTTTCGAATGCGCGAGGCGCGGTGGCGCGCGCCTCGCGTGCGGCCGCCCATGCCGCGGACGACGCGCGCCATGCGGGCGGCGCTGGGAAGAAGGAGTGTTGAAATGAAGATCCGATTGGCGTTGACCGCCGTCTGCCTCGCGGCCGTGGCCGGCAGCATGCCCGGCACGGCGCAGGCGAAGGACGACACGTCCGTGCAGCAACGCGGGCATCAGAGCATGACCGACGATGCGAATGCGTCGGCCCAGGCCGAAACCGATATGTCGTATGGCGGGGTGCCCGATACGGGCAGCATGTCGGGCGGGCGCATGCACACGGGCAAGATGTGCTGGCCGCGCTCGCAATGCGAAGCGCCCGCTGGGCAGTGAGGTGGAGGTGTAGGTCGTCGACGGTGCTGTCTAAGCGTTTCTGACCGTTTCCAGGCGTTTCCGGCGGCTGTCATGCATCAGGGCATGCGGCCGCCGGACATTTCCATGGCGGCGAGTGAGCGGACTAAGCCTCGCTATACCCGGCCATAGCGAGCTATTCCAGCGCCCCCTGCAGCAACGGCGGCACGAGTCTGAGCGGTGCAAGCACATCGGCCTCGATGCCGTAGAGCGGCCCGAGCGTCTGCGCAACGTCGCGATAGTCCACGTGCGTGCCGCCCTCGTCGTCCTCCCACACCACGAGACGCAGCGGCAATTCGAGTGCCGCATGGGGGTTCGCGACCATCACCGGCGTGCCCGCTTTCGGATTGCCGAACAGGATGAGCCGCGTGCGGCGCAGTTCGAGCCCGGCGAGCGCGGCGGCCTCGCGCTGGTCCACGTCCGCGAACACGATGGCGCCGGCCGTGGCCAGCGCGGTCTTGAGCCGGGCGACGGTCGTGTCCATATCGTGGACGCTCACGAGCGTCAGCACGGATGAGGGGTGTTGCGGATGTCCGGTCATGGCGGAACTCCTTCGCAAGACGCCAGCGCCGGGCAGGCAGCCGTCGCGGCGCGCTGGATGCGTTGAGCGCGCATCCATCCCAACTGTAGCTCACGCGCGCCGCAATGCAACGCGCCGTCGTCACCCTGCCTTGCGGCGCTCGAAGAAGTCTCGCTGAAACAGGCACATGCGCAGCGCGTTGTGATACTTGCCGTTACCGAAGAATTCCTCGATCAGCTCGGCCTCGTGCTGGAAGCCGCACTTCTCGTAGACGTGGATCGCGGCCACGTTCGTGGTATCGACGATCAGATAGAGCTTGCGCAGGTTCAGCACCGCAAACGCGTAGTCGATCGCGAGCTGCGTGGCGCTTGTTGCATAGCCGCGGCCCTGCGCATGCGGCGCGATGATGATCTGGAATTCGCCGCGCCGATGGATGTAGTCGAGCTCGATCAGTTCGACGAGGCCGACGAGTTCATCCGCGCTGTCCACCGCAACGAAGCGGCGTTCGCGCTGGTCGTGCACGTGGCGGTCGTAGAGCTGCGAGAGCTCGGTGAAGGTTTCGTACGGTTCCTCGAACCAGTAGCGCATGATCTTGGCGTCGTTGTTCAGTTCATGCACGAATTTCAGGTCTTGCCGCTCGAGCGGGCGCAAGGTGAGGCGATTATCGCGTTCGACGGTCATAGCGGTTTCTCCTTTTGATTTTGCGCGTGCTCGTTGCCGAGCCGGTCGCCGGGCGCATCGTCGTTAGTCCCCGCGGGCGGCCCCGAGGTTCACGCCTGTCGCGCCGCTGCGGCGATACACCACGGCCGCCTAGACACTTCCCGCAAACCTTCCCCCAATCCGTACCGCTACACACCTCCATATCTGTACCGGTACTGTACAGTCACACCCCGCTACACTGACCCGGCATTCAACGTCTAACCGGAGTTTCCGCGCCATGCTGCCCGAACTGTTCAGCGCCCTGCCCGCCGGCATGCTTTTCGTCGTGGTCACGACCATCACGCCCGGCCCCAACAACACCATGCTGCTCGCCTCCGGCGTCAACTTCGGTTTTCGCCGCACGGTGCCGCACATTCTCGGCATCAGCTCGGGGGTGTTCGCGCTCATGCTCTGCGTAGGGTTCGGTCTTGGCGAAGCCTTCCGGCAGGTTCCGGTGCTCTTCACCGTGCTGGAAGCGGCGAGCGTCGCATATCTGCTCTATCTCGCCTGGAAGATCGGCACGTCGGGCGAACTGAAAATGAAGAAAGGCGAACACCGGCCCATGCGCTTTCACGAGGCCATAGCCTTCCAGTGGGTCAATCCGAAAGCCTGGATGATGGTGCTCACGGCCGCCACGACCATTCGCCTTTCCGCCGATTTCGGCGTCAACACCCTGGCCATGGCCGTGCTGTTCTATGTGATCGGGCTGCCCTGCATCTGCCTGTGGGCCGCTTTCGGCACCGGCGTGCGGCGCTTTCTCTCCAATCCGCAGCGGCTGCGCGCGTTCAACGTTGCGATGGCGCTCGCGCTCGTCGCCTCGATGTATCCGCTGGTCGCGCATCGGATCGCGCGCTGAGGCGCGGGCGCGGGCCTGCTCTGCCGGTCGCGTCTCTATCGCATCTATCGCACGCGGGCGATGAAGCGCCAGAGCGCGTCGTCCGTCGCGTACGGCGCGTTGAAGCGGAACCATGCGCTGGCCGCGTCGTCGGGCCGGAAGTAGGAGCCCGGCGCAAGCCAGATGCCGTCGGCGAGCGCCGCCGTGGCGATTTCTCCCGCACGGGCAGCCTCGAGCGGTAGCCTCGCCCAGATGAACAAGCCCGCCCGCGGCCGGTGGAAGACCTCGAGGCCGAGCGTATCGAGCCGGTCCTCGACGAGCGCATGCGCCGTCTTCAGGCGTTCGTTCACGAGTTCGACGTGGCGCGCGTAGCGCCCCTCCAGCAGCACCTTGTCGACGATGCGCTCGATCGTCTCCGACGAAGTGAGCCCCACGGCCATCTTCGCGCGCGCGAGTTCGCGCAGCACGTCGCGCTCCGCGACCACGTAGCCGCAGCGCAGCGAAGGCGTTACCGTCTTCGAGAATCCGCCCACGTACAGCACGCGCGAAAGCCCCTCCATTGCCGCGAAAAGCGGCGCGCCGGCGGGGGCGAGTTCGCGGCTCACGTCGTCTTCCACTACCCACATGCGCTGGCGCTCCGCGATCTGCAGGAGGCGAAACGCGTTCGCCATCGTGAAGGTGGCGCCCGTGGGGTTCTGCAGCGTCGTGTTCACGAAGATCGCTTTCGGCTGATGCGCGGCGGCCTGCTGTTCCAGCGCCTCGATGTCGAGTCCCGCCGCCGTGCGCGGCACGCCGTGCACCGTGAGGCCCGCGAGCTTGAGGATCTGCAGCAGGTTGCAGTAGCCGGGATCTTCCACCAGCACGGCGTCGCCGGGCCGCAGCAGGGTGCGCACGATCAGGTCGAGCGCCTGGGTCGCGCCCTGTGTGAGCAGCACGTTCGACATCTCCACCGGCAGCCCCTGGCGGTCGAGCTGCGCGGCAATGCGCTCGCGCAGCGGCGCGAAGCCATAGGGGTGGCCATAGTCGCCGAGGCGCACGGCCGGCACCCGGCTCGTCGCCCGCAGCGCGTGGTGGAGCCCGGTTTCGTTCACCCACTCGGCCGGCATCCAGCCGCAGCCTGCCTTGATGGGCACCGAGTGATCGGCGAACACGTCCGAGAGCAGCCAGGTAGCCGTGAGCGTGGGCGGTTGCCAGTGCGCCGGGCTCGCATTCGGGGCGGCCGCGCGCGGCGCCACCCGGTAGCCCGAACCGCGCCGCGCCACCACGAGTCCCATCGACACCAGCCGGTTATAGGCTTCCGTGACCGTATAGGTCGAAAGGCCGTGCTTCTGCGCCAGCTGCCGCACCGAGGGCAGCAGCGCGCCGCCGCGCAGCGACTGCCCCTCGATAGCCCGCGTGAAAGCGTTCACGAGCTGTTCAACGAGGGTAGACGCGGCGCGGCGGTCGCGCTCCAGTTCGAGTTCGATCATGGGAAACGGCGGCGCCCCGGGCGCCTGGTGGCCAATACAGTTGGAGGAGATCGTCCAGCACAGTTATCAGCGCAGTATAGAGACTGTCTATGCCGCCGTTCAAGTCGGAGCGCTACAGTTCCACTCAACCACTTGAGGAGGAGAACCCGTATGACTTCGCGCCCCGTCATCGACGATCTGTCGTCGTTCTGGATGCCGTTCACGGCCAACCGTCAGTTCAAGGCGGCGCCGCGCCTGCTCGAATCGGCCAAGGGCATGTATTACCGCACCTCCGACGGCCGCGAAGTGCTCGACGGCAGCGCGGGGCTCTGGTGCGTGAACGCGGGCCATGCACGCGACGAGATCGTTGCCGCCATCACCCAGCAAGCCGCCACGCTCGACTTCGCGCCCACCTTCCAGATGGCCCATCCGCTCGCCTTCGAAGCGGCCGCCAAAGTGGCCGAGCTGATGCCCGCCGGCCTCGATCGCATCTTCTTCACGAATTCGGGCTCGGAGTCGGTCGACACTGCGCTCAAGATCGCCCTCGCGTATCACCGCGCGCGCGGCGAAGGCCAGCGCACCAAACTGATCGGCCGCGAGCGCGGTTATCACGGCGTGGGCTTCGGCGGCATTTCGGTGGGCGGCATCGTATCCAACCGCAAGGCGTTCTCGGGCCAGCTGCTGCCGGCCATCGACCACCTCCCGCACACCCACAACCTCGAGCACAACGCCTTCACGAAGGGCCAGCCCGCCTGGGGCGCCCATCTGGCCGACGAACTCGAGCGTATCGTCGCGCTGCACGACGCTTCGACCATCGCCGCCGTGATCGTCGAGCCGGTGGCCGGCTCGACCGGCGTGCTGGTTCCGCCGCAGGGCTACCTGCAGCGCCTGCGCGAAATCTGCACGAAGCACGGCATCCTGCTGATTTTCGACGAAGTCATCACGGGCTTCGGCCGCCTCGGCAAGGCTACGGCGAGCGAGTACTTCGGCGTCACGCCCGACCTCATCACCATGGCCAAGGCGATCAACAACGCCGCCGTGCCGATGGGCGGCGTGGCGGCGAGCCGCACGATCCACGACACGATCGTGAACAGCGGCGTGCCGGGCGCCATCGAGCTGTTCCACGGCTACACCTATTCGGCTCACCCGCTTGCCGCGGCGGCCTGCGTGGCCACGCTCGACCTCTATCGCCGCGAAGGCCTGTTCGAGCGGGCGGCCAGCCTCGCGCCGAAGTTCGAAGCGGCAGCCCACGGCCTGCGCGACGCGAAGCACGTGAAGGACATCCGCAACCTCGGCCTCGTGGCTGGCGTCGAGCTCGAATCGCGCGACGGCGCACCGGGCGCGCGCGCCTACGAGGTGTTCCTCAAGTGCTTCGAGGCCGGCGTGCTGGTGCGCTTCACGGGCGACATCCTGGCCTTCTCGCCACCGCTCATCGTCAAGGAAGAGGAAATCGAGCGCCTCTTCGGCACCGTGCGCGACGCGCTCGCCACCGTGCAATAACGCCGCTGCGCGCCGGCTCCGGCGCGCCACGGTTGCGCTTGACCCACATGGCCCGGCAACGGGCCATTTTCTTTTTTGTGCGCCTGCAAAGCGCTAACCTCGGCGCGCGAAACGCCCCGTGAATGAACGCAACAGATGAGCACAACGAGCCTCAAGGGGGTATCTTTCGTCTATCGACGGATGCAATGTCGCCAAACGCCGCCCTCGCGCGGCTCGTGGAGAGAGTCCGATGAAAACGCCGATCCGCGTGGGGACGCATATCGAAGGCGTCCACTGGGTAGCCGAATACTTCGAGAACACGCGTGAAATCCGCGTGTTTCGCGAAGGCCAGGAAGTCGAGACATTCGATGCGCCCGCTTCGATGTTCGGCGAGGAACGCGAAGCGGGGTCCGCCAGCGACGCCGCACACCGCGCCGAAGAAGCCGCGCTCCTTGCCACGCTGCGCCGTTACGTCGCCGAAGGCGAGCCCGAAGAGTAAGCCGGCCGCGGGCGGCGCTCAGCCTTGCGCCGTGCCGTCTTCTTCGTGGAAGATGCGCTCGGCCAGATGGAACGCCGAGTTCGCCGCAGGCACGCCGCAGTAAATCGCGGTCTGCAGCAGCACTTCCTTGATTTCCTCGCGCGTGACGCCGTTGTTCTTCGCGGCGCGCAGGTGCAGCGCGAGTTCCTCGCTGCGATTGAGCGCCACCATCATCGCAATGGTGAGGAGGCTGCGCGTATGGCGCGGCATGCCTTCGCGCGTCCAGATCTCGCCCCACGCGTAGCGCGTGATGAGCGCCTGGAATTCCTCGGTGAGCTCCGTGCGGTTCGCAATCGAGCGATCGACGTGGGCATCGCCCAGCACCGTGCGCCGCACGGAAAGACCGGCTTCGTAACGCTCGTCTTCGGTCATCGCGCCTCCTGCAGAAAGTCGGCCACGGTTTTCGTGAACCGATCCGCGAGTTCGACGTTCGAGATATGCGAGGCGTCCAGTTCCACGTAGCGTGCGCCCGGCACCGACTCCGCCAGCGCGCGGCCCTGTGCGGGCGTCGCGGCGAGGTCGTGCGTGCCCGAGATCACGAGCGTCGGCGCCGTGATTGAGCGCGCTTCGCCGCGCAGGTCCGCTGCGTTGATGGCGTCGCAGTTCGAGGCATAACCTTCGTTGTCGGTGTGCACGAACACGTCGCGCGCCTGGGCGATCACAAGCGGGTTGCGCGCCATGAAGTCCGCCGTATACCAGCGCGGCAGCACGGCGTCGGCGAGCGCGAGCATCCCTTCACCGCGGGCCTTGGCCGCGCGCGGCACCCACACCTCGGGGGAGCCGATCTTTGCGGCCGTATTGCAGAGCACGAGGCGATCGATACGGTTCGCGTAGCGCGCGCCGAGACCCACGCCGGTCAGGCCGCCCATCGAAACACCCGCGAAATGCGCGCGCGCGATGCCCAGATGGTCCATCAGGCCGATCACGTCGCCCGTGAGCTGCTCGATCGTGTACGGTCCCGGCGGCACGTCCGAATGGCCGTGGCCGCGCGTGTCGTAGCGCAGCACGCGGAAATGCTTCGAGAATTCAGCCAGTTGCGGCGTCCACATCGACACGTCGCTGCCGAGCGAATTCGACAGGATCAGCCACGGCGCCGTGCTGTTCTGCGCTCCGTCGATGCGGTAGAACAGCTGCGTGTCGTTGACGGCTGCGTAGGGCATGCGGATTACTCCTCGTGAGTCTGCAATGAAGAAGGGGCGGCGGCGCGCGCATACGATGCGAGCACCGCGTCGACGAACGCGTGCGCTTCGCCCGCGTAGTTGGCCGGATCGAGCAGCGCAGCGAGGCGCGCGGCATCCAGGTGGCGCGTCACGGCGGGGTTTTCCGCCAGCACGTCGTGGAGCGTGCGGCCGGTCTGCACCGCGGTTTTCGAGGCGGCCTCGACGAGATGATGAGCGTCGAGCCGGCCGATGGCGTCGCCGAGCGCGAGCATGACCGCTTCGCCGAGAATCAGGCCGTGAGTGGCGTCGAGGTTGGCCGCGAGGCGTTCGGGCCGGACTTCGAGGCCCCCCGCGATCTGGCCGATGTGCGCGAGCGCGCCGCCCGCGAGGCGCGCGAGATCGGGCAGCGCGTCCCATTCGGCCTGCCAGCCGCCGAGCGCGCGCTCGTGCTCCTGCACCATGCCGCCGAACACCGTCGCGACGAGGCCCGGCGCCCGCGCCGCAGCGGTCAGCACGGCGGCGCAGCCTACCGGGTTGCGCTTGTGCGGCATGGTCGAGGAACCGCCCTTGCCCGCCGCCGCCGGTTCGGCCAGCTCGCCGACCTCGGTCTGCATCTGCAGCGAGATATCGCGGGCGATCTTGCCGAGCGTGCCGATCAGCATGCCGAAGAACGCCGCGGCTTCGGCAATGCGGTCGCGCTGGGTGTGCCACGGCAAGGTGGGCTGCGCGAGCGCCAGTTCCTTCGCGAGCGAGGCGCTCACGTCGGCTGCCGCCGTGCGCAAGCTCGCGAGCGTGCCGGCCGCGCCGCCGAACTGCAGCACCAGCGCTCGCGCGCGCAATGCCGCGAGCCGCTCGCGATGACGCAGCATCGCGTCGAGCCATTGCGCGAATTTCAGGCCAAGCGTGATGGGCAGCGCCTGCTGGAGCCACGTGCGGCCCACGGCGGGCGTCGAGCGATGCGTGCGCGCAAGCTCCGCCAGCGTGGCGCACAGCGCGTCGAGTTCGTGGGCGATCAGATCCAGCGCGTCGCGCAGTTGCAGCACGGTCGCCGTATCGATGATGTCCTGGCTCGTGGCGCCCCAATGCACGTACTTCGACGCTTCGGGATCGAGGTCCTTCACGCGCGCCGTGAGCTGCTTGACGAGCGGAATGGCCAGATTGCCGCCCAGCGCGGCGTCGCGCGCGAGCGCCTCGGCGTCGAGCTGCTCGGCCCGGCACGCCGCGGCGATCGCAGTCACTGCCGTTGCCGGAATCACGCCGTGCGCCGCCGATGCGCGTGCGAGCGCGGCCTCCACGTCGAGCATCCGCTGCAGCGTCGCGCGCGGCGACCAGATGGCGTTCATCGGCTCGGTGCCGCAGATCAGGCTCGTCAGGCGTTCAGTCATGGGGCGTGGGTGAGGGAAAAGCATCGCAGGCGCGGCGCCGGCAGCGGTTGCCGCCCGGCGTCGCGCCATCGGATGACACACCTCGCAAGCTTACGCCGCGCGGCGCTGTTGTGTCGCGTCGATCAGCGGCACGCCGGCCAGCTTCTGCAGCGCGTCGAAGTCGATGTCCGAATAGATCTCGCGCACGGCGAGTCCTTCGGGCGTCACGTCGAACGTGGCGAGATCGGTATAGATCCGGTCCACGCACTGCACGCCCGTCACGGGATACGAGCACTCGGCCACGAGCTTGCTTTCGCCCTGCTTCGTCAGGAGTTCCATCATCACGAACACCTGCTTCGCGCCGATGGCGAGATCCATCGCGCCGCCCACGGCGGGGATCGCATCCGGCGCGCCGGTATGCCAGTTCGCGAGATCGCCCTTGGCCGAGACCTGGAACGCGCCGAGCACGCAATAGTCGAGATGGCCGCCGCGCATCATCGCGAACGAATCCGCGTGATGGAAGTAGGCGCCGCCGGTGAGCAGCGTGACGTGCTGCTTGCCCGCGTTGATGAGTTCGTCGTCTTCCTCGCCGGGCGCCGGTGCCGGACCCATGCCGAGCAGGCCGTTTTCGCTGTGCAGGAAGATTTCCTTCTGCGGATCGAGGTGGTTGGCCACCAGCGTCGGCACGCCGATGCCGAGATTCACATACGCGCCTTCGGGAATGTCCGCGGCCACGCGCTGGGCCATTTCATCGCGATTCAACCGTTTCATTGCTTGTCTCCTCAGGCTGCCTGTCGGGCCTTTTGCACGACGTGCGCCGCTTGCGGCACCTCGACGACACGCTGCACGAAGATGCCCGGCGTGACGATCACTTCGGGATCGAGATCGCCGAGCGGCACCACGTCCGACACCTGGGCGATGGCGACCTTCGCGGCGCTCGCCATGATCGGGCCGAAGTTGCGCGCGGTCTTGCGATAGACGAGGTTGCCCCAGCGGTCGCCCTTGTAGGCCTTGATGAGCGCGAAGTCGGCATGAAGCGGCGACTCCAGCACGTAGTGGCGGCCGTCGATCAGGCGCGTTTCCTTGCCTTCGGCGAGCTTCGTGCCGTAGCCCGTGGGCGTGAAGAAGCCGCCGATGCCGGCGCCGGCCGCGCGGATGCGCTCGGCGAGGTTGCCCTGCGGCACCAGTTCGAGCTCGATCTCGCCAGCGCGGTAGAGCGCATCGAAGACGTACGAATCGGTCTGGCGCGGGAACGAGCAGATGATCTTGCGCACGCGCTTTGCCTTGAGCAGCGCGGCCAGACCCGTGTCGCCGTTGCCGGCGTTGTTGTTGACGATGGTGAGATCGCGCGCGCCCTGCTCGATGAGCGCGTCGATCAGTTCCGCCGGCATGCCTGCCGTGCCGAAGCCGCCGATCATCACCGTGGCGCCGTCGTGCACGTCGGCTACGGCGGCCTGAAGCGAGTCGAAAATCTTGTTGATCATGCCTCTTCCTGAAGACGGTGCGTCCGGCAGCCTGTGCCTGCCACTCGATCGCGAAAAGTTCTTTATACGAACACTGATTCGTTTAGCGAACGTATGGCGCATTATCGGAGTCGTTCCCGGCGCTTGTCAAGGCGTGAGGCCGGGCGCAGACGCCGTTCCGCGCGGCGGGCGGGTCATCGTTTTCCCGTACGCAGGGGCGTGCAGGCGCTTGTGCGTAGCCCTCGGCGCAATGCAAGGTATCGTGGAACCCGGGTTCTGCATTACTCTTTATCCGAATTCGATATAGTTCGCCGCTCAAGCCGCCGCGCCTTCGCCATGCAGGACCTCGACCTCAACCTGATTCCCTATCTCGTCGCCATGGAAGAGGCGCGCAACGTGAGCCGCGCCGCCGAACGGCTCGGCGTCAGCCAGCCGCGCGTGAGCACCGCGCTCGGCAAGCTGCGCGAGTATTTCGGCGACCCGCTCTTCGTGCGCACCTCGCGCGGCATGGAACCCACGCCGCGTGCGCTCGCACTGATCCCCGCCGCGCGCGACGCGCTGATCCGCATCGAGAAAGGCATGCTCGATGCCCAGGAATTCGATCCGGCCACCAGCACGCACACGTTCTCGATCGCGCTTTCCGACGTCGGCGAAATCGTCTTCCTGCCGCGCCTCCTGCAGCTCTTCGCCGAACGTGCGCCCAACGCCAATCTGCGCTCGGTCTCGCTGCCGCCGGGCCAGGTCGAGCGCGGGCTCGAATCGGGCGATATCGATCTGGCCGTGGGCTACTTTCCCGACCTCGGCGGCAACAACTTCTTCCAGCAGCGGCTCTTCACGCACCGCTTCATCTGCATGATGCGCAGCGGCCATCCGCTCGCCGGCAAGCCGATCACGCTCGAGCAGTTCCTGACGATGGGGCATGCCGTGGTGCGCGCCGAGGGCCGCAGCCAGGAAGTGCTGGAGCAGTTCCTCGAGAAAAAGCGGCTGCGCCGGCGCGCCGTGCTCGAAACGCCCCACTTCATGAGCTTGCCGTTCATCCTCGCGCGCACTGACCTGATCGCGACCGTGCCGCACGCCATCGGCTATGCGTATGTGGCCGAGCACGCCTCGATCACGCTCGTCGAGCCGCCGCTCGCCTTGCCGCATTTCGATCTCAGGCAGCACTGGCATCGCAAGTATCACAACGGCGCGCGCGCCGCCTGGCTGCGCAGCGTGGTGGCCGAGCTTTTCAACGACGCCCTCGACGAGTGGCCGAAGCCCGCCGTGCCCGTGCCGCGCGGGCGCGTCTGAATCATGGAACAATGCGCATTCGTGGTACGTGGCGCGCGGCGCACGGCCACATGACAGGAGCCGATGCATGAGCGACGGGAAGCACGCTGGAAAAGCGAAGAAGATCAAATCTCAACCGGAACGGGCGGCCGCGAGCGAGCCGGCGCGTGTGACGCATCCGGCGCGCCCCTCGCGCGCCGAAGCCGAAGACGCCGTGCGCATACTGTTGCGCTGGGCCGGCGACAACCCTTCGCGCGAAGGCCTGATCGATACGCCGGCGCGCGTGGTGCGCGCCTATGAGGAATTCTTCGCGGGCTACGACGTGGATCCGCGCGAGATCCTCTCGCGCACGTTTTCGGAAGTGGACGGCTACGACGAAATGATCGTGCTGAAGGACATCCGCTTCGAGAGCTACTGCGAGCACCACATGGTGCCGATCATCGGCCGCGCGCACGTGGCGTATCTGCCCGAGCATCGCGTGGTGGGCATCTCCAAGCTCGCGCGGCTCGTGGATGCCTTCGCCAAGCGCCTGCAGATCCAGGAAAAGATGACGGCGCAGATCGCCGATACGCTCAACGAGGTGCTGCAACCGAAGGGGGTCGGCGTGATCCTCGAAGCGTCGCACCAATGCATGTCCACGCGCGGGGTGCACAAGGCGGGCGTGGAAATGGTCACCTCGCGCATGCTGGGCACGTTCCGCACGGACCCGTCCACGCGCCGCGAATTTCTCGCGATCGTCGGCAACCCGGTGGCGATGAGCATCGCCAACACCTGAGCGCGGCTACCGCAGGATGCCTTCTGCGGCATCCTGCGTTGCTGCCCTGACTTCAGGCCCCTTCGGCGCCACGCTCGATCTCGCGGATCTTGCCCTGGCGCACGCTGCTGCCCGGCGGCACGCTATGCGTGAGCCACACGTTGCCGCCGATCACCGAACCGCGCCCGATCGTCACGCGCCCGAGTATGGTTGCGCCCGCATAGATCACCACGTCGTCCTCGACGACCGGGTGGCGCGCATTGCCCTTCACCAGCGTACCGTCGAGATCGGCGGCGAAGCTCTTCGCGCCGAGCGTCACGGCCTGATAGACGCGCACGCGCTCGCCGATGATCGCCGTCTCGCCGATCACAACGCCCGTGCCGTGGTCGATGAAGAAACTCGAGCCGATCTGCGCGCCGGGGTGAATGTCGATACCGGTCAGCGAATGGGCGATCTCGTTGATGAAGCGCGCGAGCAGCGGCACGCCCAGCCGGTGCAGTGCGTGGGCGAGCCGGTGATGCGTCATAGCCCAGACGCCGGGATAGCACAGCAGGATCTCGGTGATGTGCTGGGCGGCCGGGTCGCCCGTGAAGGCGGCCTGAATGTCGCTTACGAGCAGCGCGCGGATGGCGGGCAACTGGCGGCCGAACTCGCGGGCCACCTCGAATGCGCGCGCACGCAACGTTTCGTCGCTGGCTTCGGCGTTCTCCGGCAAGAAGCGCAGCGCGCGGCGTATCTGCTCCGCCAGCAGGCGCAGCGTGCTTTCGAGCGTATGGCCGACGTAATAGTCGACGCTCTCGTCGGTGAGATCGGGCGCGCCGTAATGCGTGGGGAACAGCGCGGCGCGCAGGCCCGTCACGATGTTGACGACGGCATCGCGCGAAGGCAACTCGCGGATCCCGAGCGGATGGCGCGTGCGATGCAGTTCTTCGCGCGACGCGCGCAGGTCGGCAACGATCTGTTCGAGGCCCCAGTCGGGGGAAGCGGCATTGGACATGGTAAAGCGTGCGCAGCGGCGCGGGCCGCCGGTAAGGTGTACAGACCCCGGAGATTACCGCGTTTTGGGCGAGTTCGCCGAAGCCCCTCGGCACGCCGCACCACGCGCGAGCGCGGCTCGACGGCCGCCGGGCGGCGCGGCGGCATCTTGGACAACCGGATCAGGAAAATCGCACAGGGAAGCGGCCGCGGCCGCTAGAGAGGCACGCTGCTCGCGTCGATCCAGCGCACCGCCCAGTCGCGCGCGTGCGCGATGGCGGCTGCTTCGTCGGGAAAACGCAGGTCTGCGGGAAAAAACCGGTTGGCAACCAGCTCGCCGTCGCTCGAACGGGAAATCACCACATAAGGTTGCCAGCTGCCATCGCCCGCGCGCGCCGGCGCGCAATTGAGCAAATAGCCGCGATGCGTGAATGCAGCGTCGAAGTGCATGTGTGTCATCCGCCCCTGACTGCCTCGTCCGTTTTTCGGTGGGCGCGTCAAGGATCGTGCGGCAAAGCCACAGCGCGGCCGCTTCTTCGGGCCGTTGATTCATAGCGCGCCAACTCGTCGAAAGAGGATCATACTCCGAGGAAAAACCGCGCTCCAAAGAAAAAAAGGTTAAATCGCTGGAGCCGTTTCCCTGGGCGCTAAGCCTTGCTTTCCGGGCCGTTCTGAGGGTGGCGGCACGCTGGCGAGGAACCGGCAAAGCACAGGATGGCGGGCCCTGCCGCACCTGCGGCGCTCCCTCAACCTCCGAGGAGGACGCATCATGAGACGCACCGACCCAGCAGAGGAAAGGCGGCGCGAACTAGCCGCCCTTGCGGCCAATGCCAACATGAGCCCCGACGAGGTCACGACGACCGACGCCACGCTCGACAACAGCGTGCCCGAGGCCGGCGACGGCATTGCGGGATTCGACAGCCGCCCCGGCGGACACCGGCTGCTGTTCGCGCTGCAGCCGGGCTACGAGGTGCTCGACAAGGGCATGGCCAGTCCGCTCGCGCCCTACACCTCCGACTGGGAGTTCGTCGATTCGGGCTCCACCAGCACACGGCGCAGCCCCGGGCGCCTGCACTATTCGCTCAACCACCTGCGCCCCACGCGCATTGTCGAGTTGCAGCGCAAGGGCTGAGGAACCTGTGCCATTCGCCGATATTTTTCGGCAAAAGGCCGACAAATTCACGGGCGCCATTGCCAATTCATGGGCGAATTGATGCGCACGCGGATTGGCCCAAAAGTGCCCGGAATCGGCGAATTGTCACAAGCTTTTTTCGGCCGCGCCGTTAATCCCGGTATCGGCTGAACGCGAGTCCCGGCGCCCCGTAGCGGGCGCCGCCGGGAAACGTCGGCCGTATTTTCGTCGAATGCCCGATACGATTCGCCCGAATTGGCGGCTAATCGGCGTTAACTCCCATTCTTGTGCTCCGTAGAATGGTAGAGAAGAACAATCAGGGCGAGATTTAGTGATAAATTGTTACATCACAAGAAGCGGGGAAACTCGCCCGGGCCTGGCTGCGAACTGGCCCATCGCCGACGGAGAGTGTTGACGTGCCTCTACATTTCATAGAGCAGATGTCGCCCGTTCTCGACGCGCCGGGAGAGGCTGCGTGGTTCGAGGCGGTGGCTGAGCTCGCCAGTTCGTGGGGATTCAGCCAGCTGATGATGGCGATCCTGCCGCGTCCAGGAATGCGGCTCGAAGATGCGTTCATTCGCACGAACTACTCCGCCGCCTGGCGGCAGACGTACAACGACCACAACATGGCGTATTTCGATCCGACCGTCGCGCATTGCACGACACGCTCGGCGCCGCTTATCTGGTCGCCCGAGCTGTTCGCCACGGAGCAGCAGCAATCGATGTATGAGGAAGCCCGTTCCTACGGGCTGCGGGCGGGTATCACGCTGCCGATCCATGGTCCGCGCCAGGAAATCGGCATGCTGTGCTTCGTCAACGACGCCAATCCGTCCGACAACTTCTGGCACGACGTCAACCGTGCCCTGCCGAATCTCGTGCTGCTGCGCGATCTCGTGCTCGACACGAGCCAACGCCACCTGAACGATCACGTCCAGTCGCTGATCCCGAAGCTGACGCCGCGAGAGAAGGAATGCCTCAAGTGGACTGCCCTTGGCAAGTCCACCTGGGAGATTTCGCACATCCTGAACTGCTCGGAAGCCGTCGTGAACTTCCACATGAAGAACATTCGCGGGAAGTTCGGCGTCAACTCACGCCGCGCGGCGGCTGTGATCGCGACCCAGATGGGTCTTATTGACCCGGGCTGAGCATCAGCGGGCCGTCGGCGCGGCGCAGCACCCGCTCGGCACGGCCGAGATCGCCGTCCGAAATCGTCTTGTTGAAATACAGACCCAGCAGGATCGACACCGGCGGCGGAATCTCCGCGCCCGATTCGAAGCGGCTGCCGCGCGACTGGGTCACGCCGAAACGGGCCCAGAAACGACGCTGGCTTTCCTTCTTCTTCTTGCGATACGCAATGATCAGGACGCGGTCGATTACCGACGACAGCTCTCCTGACGGAAGGGATTGCACGTGCGTTCCCGCCTGCCAATGATGATTTTCCATAAGTTCCATGGTGTTCTCGCTCTCGCTGTCCGTTATGCCTGATGAGTGACTACCGCCGTGCCATTCTCCAGAACTGACCCTCTCTGCGCACCTACCTACGTGGATAGGTGTCTTTTTATATTCAAAACGCATAGCTTTCGATCCGTGCTGCTGCCTTTCCTACACGCAAACGGGAGAAATGCCATGCAAGCCGTTATCCGGATTGGTCAAAGACAGGATTTCGACAACGAGGACATCAACGAGATGTATCGCCTGCGAGCCCGCGTCTTCCGGGACCGCATGGGCTGGGACATTCCCACCATCGCGGGCATGGAAGTCGATGGATACGACGCGCTCGGGCCCCATTACATGCTGATCCAGGAGACGTCGGGGCGGGTGCGCGGATGCTGGCGCATGATGCCGACCGAGGGACCGAACATGCTGCGCGACACCTTCGCGCAACTGCTGCACGGCGAGACCGCACCCGCCGGCCGGCAGATCTGGGAACTGAGCCGCTTTGCGATCGAGTCGGACAACGAGCAGGCATTCGGCTTCGCTGAACTGACGACGCAGGCGATCCGTTCGGCCATTACTTTCGCCGACCGCATGGGCATCCAGCGCTACGTCACCGTGACGACCACGCCGATCGAGCGCATGCTGCGCCGCACCGGCATGGAGATCGCCCGCCTCGGGGCGCCGCAGCGCATTGGCGTGGAGAACGCGGTCGCGCTCGATATCGCCATGAGCCAGCAGACCCATACGGCCATGTTCGGCCAGATGGCGACGGCCGCCTGAGCGTCGCGTCGATCGTCGGAGGTTGCCGGCGCCGCGCCGAGAGGAGTTTACGCTATTTGTCTGATGATTGCGCCATGGGTGGCTACCGCACGCTCGCCGGGATGCAATAGAACCTTCGGAACAGTCAGAAAAACCGTTTTCTTTTAACGGGTTACAGCCGCCGCTCCCTTGCCGAAGCGGATATGTGAAATCCGCCGCACCAGCAGCGCCGCCGCCAGCGCCGCGACGCCGGTCAGCCCGATGCCCACGTGGATGGCATCCACCAGCACATGCCGCACCGCCTCGATGAGCCCCGCTCCGTCGAGGCCCGCGGCCTTGAGCTGCGAGACGAGCGCATCGCGCAGCGCCGGGTCGACGAGTACGCGCGGATCCGCCAGTTGCGGCGCCCAGCGCGCCTGCCGGGGCGCGCCGAGCACGGCCAGCGCGTCGCCGACGCCCGCCGCATAGCGGTGATTGACGATCGTCGCGACGATGCTGGTGCCGAGCATGCCGCCCACCATCCGCGTCGATTGCAGAAGCGCGGTGGTGATGCCGAAGCGCTCGCGCCCGGCAATCTCCTGGCCGAACACATTCAGATTGTTGAGGATGAAGCCGAGTCCGATGCCGACCGCCGACATCGCGAGTTCGAGCCACAGATGCCGCGTATCTTGCGTCGCGAACGCGAGCGACGTCGAAGCGATCACGAGCAGGCCGAAGCCGACGGTGAGGATGGCCGTTGGCTTCGGCAGGCGGATCACGATGCGCGTATTGATCAGGCTGCCGAGCGCGATGCAGGCGGCAATGGGCGTGGCGAGCAACCCCGCCTCCTGGGGCGAGAGGCCAAAACCGCCTTGCAGCAGCAGCGGCGCAAAAAAGATCAGCGAGAACATCACGAAGCCCGAGAGCGTCGAGAGCGTAAACAGGGTGACGAGCTGCGGATCGCGAAAGAGATCGAGCGGGATGATGGGATGCGTCGCCCGCCGCTCGCATAACAGGAGCGCCGCCGCGCCTGCGATCACGACGGCGCCCAGCGCCAGGCTCCACGCCGAGAGCCCGTCTCTGGGCACCGCCTCGATCAGCGTCTGGAAACTCCCCAGCACGATCGCGACGAGCGCGGCGCCCGTCCAGTCGATGCGCACTTCGCCCGTGCGCACCGGCCGGTAAGCGGGCAGGTGCACCTGGATGAAGTACAGCGCGAGCGCACCGACGGGCAGATTGACGAGAAACGTGGAGCGCCAGCCGAAGTGCTCGCTGAGCCACCCGCCGAGCGAAGGGCCGGCCGCCGTGCCGATGCCGTAGGCCGCCGCCATGACCACCTGCCAGCGCACCCGCGCGCGCGGATCGGGAAAGAGATCGGGGATCGACGCGAACGCCGTGCCCACCATCATCCCGCCGCCGATACCCTGCAGCGCGCGCGCCACGGCAAGAAAGCGCATGCCGGTCGCGAGCCCGCACAGCACCGAGGCGACGGTGAACACGATCACCGCGGCGATCACGAAACGCTTGCGCCCGAAGTAGTCGCCGAGCCGGCCGAACACCGGCACGGTCACAACCGAAGCCAGCAGATAGGCACTGGCAATCCAGGCATAAAACTCGAAGCCGTGCAGTTCGGCGACGATCGACGGCAAAGCGGTGCTGACGACGGTCTGGTCGAGCGCGACCAGCATGTTGACGAGGCCGATGCCGAGCATGGCAAGGAGCGCGTCGCGAAACGGCAGGGGCCTGGGGGCGGACGGTGCGTCGGAAATCACGGCGGAGGATGCGAGGGAAATCGGGCGGGGACGGCAGTAGCAAAGAGTCGCCACGATAGCGAGATGCCGGAGCGCGTGCAAGCCTGCGTCAGATGCACGATGTTTGATCGGCATTCGGGTCGCCTCTATTTTTAATACACCGGCGCTGCATCTTTTTCAGCGATCGTTTACGCTCTCTGTCAGAGTACGCACGACGCCCGTCCAGGCCGTATCACAAGCCGTGCGCGTCCCGGTTCTATCTCAGCGGAGGTTTCATGTACAAACGCATCCTCGTCGCGGTCGATGGCAGCGATACGTCGCGCCGCGCCTTCGAAGCCGCGCTCGAACTCGCGAAGGCAATGGACGCGAGTCTGCAGCCCTACTACGTGATCGAGAACACGCCGATGTATTTCGAGGCTCCCGGTTACGACCCGTCCATCCTGCGCAACCAGATGATCGCGCAGGGCAACGAACTCGCCGCGCAGATGGACAAGATCATGCGCGAGCGCGGGGTGGAAGGCGCCATGACGACCGGCGAGGCGTCGTCGATCGACGACGTGCCGACGCTCGTGCTGAATGCGGCAAAGACGGCCGGCGCCGACCTGATCGTGATGGGCACGCACGGGCGCCGCGGGTTCCAGCGGCTCATTCTGGGCAGCGTGGCGGAGCGCTGCGTGCGCCAGTCGATGCTGCCGGTCCTGCTGATCCCGTCGGCCGCCGGCGCCACCACGAGCGTCTAATAAAGAGATATCAGGCCAATCCTGAAAATTGACAAAACTCGATTTGCGCGTGTCCCTCGACACGCGCAGCTTCTGACGCCGCGCAAAGGCGGTACATCTCAAAAGCGCGTCACTTTGCCGCCAATCAAAGGCGGAACTGCGGTGGGACAATGCTCCAGCACAAATAAACAGGAGCAGGCAGATGCTGACCCCGACCGTCGTCTCTCATACCACGGTGCGCCGCACTCACCATTCAACTGCGCGTTCAACCGCGGCTAGTCCGCGCAGTTCGGCCCGCTGCTCCAGTTGTGCGATGCGTCACCTCTGCATGCCGCAGGGCCTCACCTCGGACGACATGCCCAAGATCGAAGCGCTCATCTGCACCGCGCGCAGCGTGCGCCGGGGTGAGGCGCTCTATCGCTCGGGCGACCCGTTCGACAATCTGTACGCCGTGCGCTCCGGCTCGCTCAAGACCATCATGACGCACCGCGACGGCCGGGAGCAGGTAACGGGCCTGCGCCTCGCCGGCGACCCGCTCGGTCTCGACGGCATCAACACCGATACCCATACGAGCTCCGCCGTCGCTCTCGAAGACAGTTCGGTATGCATCGTTCCCTACGCGGCGCTTAAGCACCTGTGCCGCGAGGCCGGCGCGATGCAGGACCGCCTGCACCGGCTGATGAGCGAGCAGTTGTACCGCGAATCGTCCCAGATGATGGTGCTCGGCTCGCTTTCCGCAGACGAACGCGTGGCGGCCTTCCTGCTCGACGTGTCCGAGCGCAACGGGCAGCGCGGCTATTCGCATACGGAATTCAACCTCCGCATGACGCGCGAAGACATGGGCAGCTATCTCGGCATGACGCTCGAGACCGTGAGCCGAACCTTGTCGAGATTTCAAAAGCGCGGCCTGATCGACGCACAAGGCAAGCTCATCCGGATCGTCGATTTCGAGGGCCTGCGCCAGATCTGAGCCTCGCGGCGCCCTGCCCGCGCGCCCGTCGGCCGGCGCGCGGCCGACCTTCCCCCCGGCTTTTCCACACTTCCCCTTTTCTGCTCAGGCGTTTGGCCGGGCGTTGGCACAACTTCTGCTGCGGCGGTAAAGTCTCGAACACTGCCCCAAGCACGGAGAAATGCCGAAATGCCTCTCCCGCCCACGCCCACTTTCGCCGAGCGCCTCGCCGCCGCCCGCGCAGCGAGCGACGCGGTCTTCGACATCGTCAAGCCGGAGTTCCTGTACGAACGCCCGATCCGCGAACGGCATCGGATCGTGTTCTATATCGGCCATCTCGAAGCCTTCGACCTCAATCTGTTCGACCGGCGCCTGTTCGACCTGCCCTCGACCGATCCGCAGCTCGACCGGCTGTTCGCCTTCGGCATCGATCCTGTCGACGGCGCCTTGCTGCCGACGGACGTGCCGGCCGACTGGCCCAGCCTCGGCGAAATACGCGCGTACGGACACCAAGGCCGCCAACGGATCGACGAGCAACTGGCGCGGCTCGATCTGCCCGACGGCACGTCCCGTCCCGGTTCGCCGGCGCAGTTGCTCAACGTTGCGATCGAACATCGGCTCATGCACGTCGAAACGCTCGCGTACATGCTCCACCAGTTGCCGCTCGACCAGAAGCAGGCGAACGGCATCCCGCGCAGCCTGCCCGACCATCTTTACGCTGTAACGCCCTCGATGGTGCCGGTGCCGGCGGGCCGCACCGAACTGGGCATGACCGCCGAGCGCGGCGTATTTGGTTGGGACAACGAATTCGGCGAGCAGCAGATCGACGTGCCGGCCTTCGAGATGGACCGTTATATGGTCACGAACGGAGCGTTTCTCGATTTCGTCGAGGACGGCGGCTACCGGGACCCATCGCTATGGACCGCCGCCGACTGGGCGTGGAAGGAAGCGCTGGGCGTCACGCATCCCGTGTTCTGGTCGAGGAGTGAAGCAGGCTGGCGGCTGCGGACCATGTTCGACGACATTCCGCTGCCGTTGTCCTGGCCCGCCTATGTGAGCCACGCGGAAGCGAGCGCCTTCGCGCGCTGGCGCGGCGCGCGCCTGCCGAGCGAGGCGCAGTGGCAGCGCGCCGCGCACGGGGCCCTGCCCGGCCACACCGATAACTTCGATTTTCGCGACTGGAATCCCGTTGCCGTCGATGCGACGCCGGACAGCGCCAGCACGTGGGGCGTGGAAGGCCTCTACGGCAACGGCTGGGAATGGACCTCGACGGTATTCGGTCCGCTGCCGGGCTTCTCGGCATTTCCGTTCTACGAAGGGTATTCGGCCAACTTTTTCGACGGCCAGCACTATGCGATGAAGGGCGGATCGGCGCGCACGGCGGCGTGCATGCTGCGGCCAACCTTTCGCAACTGGTTCCAGCCGCATTATCAGTATGTGTATGCGGGGTTTCGGTGTGTGAATGAGTGAGGCGACTTGCGGTGCCTTTTAACCCCAGGGCGCCGCTTCAACCAGCACACTCCGCCCCCTTGAGGGCATCGTAGATCTCGTCCATCGGCACCTCGCCCGCTTCGCTGCGGATATAGGCGTTGAACGCCCGCTCGTACAACTCGCGGCCGCGCACGGCATCCAGCGAGAGTTCGAAGCACCCGATAGCAAACTCCGCGATCCTGTCCGCGTCGACGAGCAGGCGCTCGGCTTTCTTCTGATCCATTTCCCCACCCAACGGCGACCTTGCCGAAAAACGTCAGGCGCGCATGTTACCGCAAGCGCGTCCTCGCCGCGCCACTTGTTCCTGCGACGCAAGACTGTTTGTCCATGGTGGGTGTTCGAGATCCCGAGGGATAGGCCTACAGTCAGTCCCCATCGGATCCGTCCATTCGATCGGCCGGCAGGCCGAGCCACCTACACTGCGAGACACATCGTGAGCCATTCCAAGGTCATCATCGTTACGGGCGCGTCGCAAGGCATTGGCGCCGAAACCGCGAGGGCGGCCAGAGCGCCGGCCGCTGAGCACAATTCGATGTCGGCAGATGCGCTGCGTCTCGTTCGTTTGCGCGCGGGGTGCGCGCGGCAGAGGGCCGCATTCACGTCCACGACATCGCGCTCAAGGAGCCCGCCACGACCGTCGAATAGAAACTCGCCGAACTCGGCCTCAGGCTGCCGGTGCCGCCGCAACCGCTCGGCAGTTATACGCCCGTTAGCGATGCAGGCAACCTCCTCTTCGTCTCAGGCCAGGTGCCACTCGCCGAAGGCAAGATGTCCTATGCGGGCCGCGTGCGCGATACGCTCAGCGTCGAAGGCCACGTCAGCTGCGCCGATGGTTTCTACGACCAGGCGGCGTGGTCGACAGCGCATCCGATTTCTTCGCGGCCGTGCCGGCCAACGCCGCTGTCGTGATCGTCGTCATCGCGCTTTGACTGCCATAAAATATTCATTAGCTATACGAAAATATGAAGCATTCATTTCACCTGGATCAGCATGTACGGTTAAACCTGAATTGGCCTGAGATGCCAGGCTCTTCTTTTCCCATGAAACCTGTGTCACACACCACAGAAGACGATCCTGGCGGATAATCCCTCCTGTCGTACCCGTTTGAGATCCAGAAAGGGAGCTGCCATGAGAGGCATCTTCGGCTTGTGCGGTGTAGCTGCATTCGGCGCGGCGCTCGGCCCGCTAGGTTGGTTAGTCTGGCTTGCCTACACGCAGGCGCTGACCACCATCCTGACCTATCAACTCGTGATTGCGATTCTGACCGCCTTGCTGATAGGGGCGTGTTGTCTCGCAGCCAATTGCTCTCTGAACCGGCGGCCTACCGTGGTCCGCACTGCGCAAACTTCGCGGGGCGGCTAGGCTCAGAGGCGCGGCAAGGCACCGGGGCCTAGAGGCGGCTGATTCACGAAACGCCTGGCGCCCGCCAACCGTCGATCGAGAAGGGGATGCGCTCTCGCGCAAACGATTGCCTGACTGGCGCCAGCACCGGCCGGCCTCTGTCCAGCCTTAGGTGCAACAACGACGCACGTTACCAGACGCTCATGTATCATCCTTCGCAAGCCGGTTCGCGCGCCTCATTTTCAGTCGTTCACCGGCGACGTCTCTCCCGGATGCGGGCCCAGGAATTCAACCCCATGGAGTCTGGCATGAAACCGATCGTTGGCCGTCTCGCAGCAGTCACCGCATTATCTGCAGTCCTTACATTTTCCATTCAGCCCTTGTCCTCCTTCGCTCAAACGCCGGCTTCGAGCACGCACGCCAGCCGGGCTGCTGCAAGAAAGGCGAATCATTTGCTGGAGCGTCAGGTAATCGATGCCCTGGCGAAAGGGAAAATCGATATCGCCGACGTTCGTGTGATCGCCAAGCACGGCGAGGTCGATCTGGCCGGCGAAGTACCTCATCAGGAAGACGTCGACAACGCAGCCACGATCGCGGGCCAGGTGTCGGGCGTCACTTCGGTCAAGAACTATCTTTCGCTTTATGAGGAAGGCGGTCGATAAAGCGAATACTGGCCATTAAGGTCTGGCTTCTCCCCCGGTTCGCCCGACCATGGGGAGAAGCAAACACGCACTGAAACTCAAACGCCGTCCACCACCCGTCCGCGCGTTTCCGGCATACGCAGATAAACAGCCAGCGAAATCGCGGCACACGCCGTCACGTACCAGTAAAAATACGGCTCGTGCCCGCTCGCCTTGAAGCGCAGCGCGACGAACTCCGTCGTGCCACCGAGGATCGCCGTGGTCAGCGCATACGGCAGGCCCACGGCAAGCGCGCGAATGCGCACAGGAAACAGTTCCGTTTTCGCGAGCATATGCACGGACGTAAAGCCGCTCAGCATGACGAGTCCCGCAAACGCGAGCAGGAACGCCACGAACGGATCATGCGTGTGGCTCAATGCATTGAAGAGCGGCACGGAGAACAGCGTGGTCGAAAGCCCGAAGGCAATCAGCACGGGGCGCCGCCCGAACACGTCGGAAGCAAGCCCGAACAACGGCTGTAGCGGCATATAGAGCAGAAGTGCGCCGGCGGAGACGAGCGTCGACATCTCTTTGGAGAGGCCCACCGTGTTCACCAGATACTTCTGCATATACACAGTGAACGTATAGAAGCCCACCGTGCCGCCCACGGTAATGCCGATGGCAAGCAGGATCTGACGCCAGTGCTGGCGCAGTTGCACGATCACCGACGGCCCCGGTGCGCGTGCGCCGCGCTCGAACGCTTCGCTTTCCGTCACGTTGCGGCGCATGTAGAGCGCGAAGAGCGCAAGCGCCCCACCGATCAGGAACGGCACGCGCCAGCCCCAGCGCTCGATCTGCTGCGCCGTCATCAGCAGGTTCTGCATGACGAGCATGAGCGCGAGCGCGACGAGTTGCCCAGCCACCACGCTCACCTGCAGGAAGCCCAGGTAGAACCCGCGCCGGTTGGCCGGCGAGATCTCGCTGAGGTAGGTCGCGCTGGTGCCGTACTCCCCGCCCATGCTCAAACCCTGCAGCAGGCGCGCGGCGATCAGCACGATCGGCGCAAGCACGCCGATGCTCGCGTAATCCGGCGTAAGCGCGATCATCAGCGAGCCGACGCACATGGCCGCGACCGACCACGTCAGCGCCGACTTGCGCCCGTGGCGGTCGGCATAAAAGCCCACCAGCCAGCTACCCAGCGGCCGCGCGACGTAGCCCACCGCCGCGATTGCCGCCGTGTTCATGAGCTGCACGGTGGGCTTGTCGCCGGGAAAAAACGACTTCGCGAAGTAGATCGAAAAAATGCTGTAAGCGAGAAAGTCGTACCACTCGATCAGATTGCCCGCGAGCCCGCCCACGATCGAGCGGATGCGGGGCCGCACTATCGCCTGCGTCCCCGCTGTTTCGCGGTCTCCTTGCACGCCCCACTCTGCTCCGCTCGACATTCAGGTTTCCTCTTTTTATTTTTTCAACGTGTTGCTACTCAGTCCTTTGCCGCATATTCGCGTTCGAGCCCGTCGTAGAACGGCTTGTTCACGAGGCGCTGGCGCTCGGCAAACGGCGCGACGATGCCGGGATCTTCGTCGAGGCGGCCATTCGCCCGCAGTGTTCCGAGCGCGCGCTGCATGCCCACCACCGCGCCCTGCAGCGCCGCATTCGCGTACAGCACCAGCGCGTAGCCGAGGCCCGCGAGCGCTTCGCGCGACTGCACGGGCGTCTTGCCGCCGATCACGATGTTGATGAGCTGAGGCGCGTCGATGAGCTTCGGCAGGCGCTCGATGTCCTCGAGCTTCTCGGTCGCCTCGATGAAGAGAATGTCCGCACCGGCCTCGATGAACGCATGGCCGCGCGCGATCGCTTCTTCAATGCCGTGCACGCCGGCCGCATCGGTGCGCGCCATGATGAGCAGATTGCCGTCCTCGCGCGCATCGACTGCCGCGCGAATCTTGCCGACCATTTCGCCCTTGCCGATCACTTCCTTGTTGTTGAAGTGGCCGCACTTCTTGGGCATCACCTGGTCTTCGAACTGGATCGCGTCGGCGCCGCTGCGCTCGAGCGTGCGCACGGTCTGGCGCACGTTCAGCGCGTTGCCGAAGCCGGTGTCGGCGTCCACGATCAACGGCAGGCTCACGGCGTCGCGCACGCGGGCCGTGTGTTCGGCGACGTCAGAGAGGCCGATGAAGCCGAGGTCCGGCAGACCGAACGACATATTCGTGACGCCGGCGCCCGTGAGATACAGCGCCTCGAAGCCCGCGTCCTCGATCACGCGGGCGCTCAGTGCGTTGAAGGCACCCGGAACGAGCAGGCCGCGGCGTTCGTTGACCTTGGCACGGAAAGCGGCGCGGCGCGCGGCGGTGGAAGTCGTCATGGTGATGGCTCCTGGTGTCTTGTTGTGAGATGGGCAGACTTCTGCATGAAACATGCCAGAGAACAGAAATCTTCATGAACTCTTATAAAACAAATAGTTAGGCCTAGTCCACTTACGCCAAGTGTTTCATGCCACAATCTCCAAAACGTTCCATGAAACGTTTCAAAAAACCGTTCGTCGGAATCCCGCCATGCCGCCGCCCAGCCTCTCTCAGCCCGCCAATCGCCCGAACATTGCACTCGTCAGCATCAGCCGCTTGCGCAATCTCTGCGAGACCGTCGCGCCGCGCTATGCCGAAGAGGCGCGCTTCTTCTACGTGCGCGAAGGCTACGGCGATGCCGTCACGGCGCTGCAACCCTATATCGAGGCGGGCACGGTGGACGTGGTGCTGGCCGCCGGCTCCAACGGCGCCTACCTGCGCGACAACCTGAGCGTGCCCGTCGTGATGGTGAAGGTGAACGGCTTCGACGTGCTGGCCGCCATCACGCATGCGAACGCCGCTTGGCCCGGCGCGCCGATCGGGTTGATCCTGCACGAAAGCGTTTCGCACGAACTAGCCGACCTCGGCGCGTGGCTAAACCTGCGTCTCACGCAGCGCGCCTATCGCTCCGTCGACGAAGTGCGCGCTGCCGTCACGACGCTCGCGGGCGAAGGTTGCCGCGTCATCATCGGCCCGGGCATGGCCTGCGATCTGGCCCAGGCGGCGGGGCTCGAAAGCGTGTTCCTCTATTCCGTGGGCGCGGTCCACGAGGCCTTCGAGCGCTCGGTCGAACTCGCGCGCGTGAGCCGCCAGAAGGAATCGAAGCGCGTGCGCCTGAACACGATCGTGGCGCACCTGCGCGACGGCGTGGCCGCTTTCGACGAAGCCGGGGCTCTCGAAGCCGTCAACCCCGCGATGCTCGAGTTGCTCGGCCTCGACCGCACGCGCGACGTGAACACGCAACTCGCGCGCACGGTGGGCCCGCTGCTGCGCGAAGTGGCCGGCAGCGATGCGCCCGTGGACGAGCGCATCGAGCAGTTCGGCGTCCGCTCGGTCATCGTGAGCTGTGTGCCCATCGTCGAGCAGGGGGCGCGCTCGGGCGCCGTCGTGACCGTGCAGGATGCGCTCGTCGCGCAGCGCATCGACCGGTCGCTGCGCACGACGCAGAGGCCGCGCCATCTGGTGGCGCGCTACGAGCTGGACGATCTGGTGGGAGAAGCACCCGCAGTGGCGCGCGTGCGGCGCCTCGCGACCATGAGCGCCGCGCACGACGCCACTGTCCTCCTCACGGGCGAAAGCGGCACGGGCAAGGAACTCGTCGCTCAGGGCATCCACAACGCGAGCCGGCGGCGCGGCAATCCGTTCGTCGCCTTCAATTGCGCGGCGCTGCCCGAGGGGCTGATCGAAAGCGAGCTGTTCGGCCACGAGGAAGGCGCGTTCACGGGCGCGCGGCGCGGCGGCAAGCCGGGACTCGTGGAGATCGCCCATACGGGCACGATCTTTCTCGACGAGATCGGCGAAATGCCGGCCGCACTGCAAAGCCGTCTGCTGCGCGTGCTTCAGGAACGCGAGGTGATGAAGCTCGGCGCGAGCCGCGCGACACCCGTGGATGTGCGCGTGATCGCCGCGACCCATCGCGATCTGCGCGAGCTGGTCCAGGAAGGCGCGTTTCGTGCCGACCTGTATTTCCGGCTCAACCTGCTGCACATTACGCTGCCGCCGCTACGCGAGCGCCGCGAGGATATCCCCACGCTCGCGCGTCATCTGCTCGAACGATTGGCCGACCGATACGGTTTGCGCGCCGCCGCGATCGAGCGCGTGCTCGCACGGTTCGCGCCGCACTTCGCGAGTTATGCGTGGCCCGGCAATGTCCGCGAACTGGAGAATCTGCTCGCGCGGGCGGCAATCTTTCTCGGCGACGATACCGACGGCACGGTCATTGCTTCGTTATCCGATATATTTCCGGAATTCGATGCAAGCAATATGGCGATCGAGGCACCACAGCGCCGTCGCCGCGCTGCAACCGACGCAGATGCCAAAGCCACAGCACACCACGAGAGCACCACCGTCACACGCGCCGACATCGAGTGCGCACTCGCCGCGCACGGCGGCAATCGCGCCGCCGCGAGCCGCGCGCTTGGCATCGGCCGCACGACCCTATGGCGGCTGATGAAAGGAGCAACCGACTGAATTACCTCTTGCGAATCAGCGGGATCTGCAAGGACCTTGCCAGCTGGATCCGTTCGAGGCGCATTCGAAGAATCCTTGACTATCGCAGTGCCCGGCGCAAGATTTTCCCCACCGTGGACTTCGGCAACGCGTCGAGGAATTCGAATTGCCGCGGCACCTTGTAGCCGGTCAGCCGCTCGCGGCAGTATCGCTGCAACGCATCGGCGGTCAAGCCGGTATTGCGGGCCACCACGAACACCTTGAGCGCTTCGCCGGTCCGCTCGTCCTGCACGCCGATACAGGCGCACTCACGAACGTCGGGATGGCCGGCGACCACCCCTTCGATCTCGTTCGGATAGACATTGAAGCCCGACACCAGCACCACGTCCTTCTTGCGATCGACGATCGTGACGTAGCCGTCGGCGTCCATGACCGCAACGTCGCCGGTCCGCAGAAAACCGTCCGGCGTGAAAGACGCCTGCGTCTCTTCCGGCCGGTTCCAGTAACCGCGCATGACCTGCGGCCCCTTCACGACGATCTCCCCCGGCGTGCCGGGCTTCACGTCATGACCGAGTTCGTCGAGCAGGCGCACCTGTGTGGAGGAAACGGGCACCCCCACGGTTTGCGTGCGGCCGGCCGCGGCCGGCGGGGTCATGCAGACCGTGGGGGACGTTTCCGTGAGACCGTATGCGCCTGAGAGGCGGCATCCCGTCAACTCGAGCCATCGCGAAGCGACGATGGGCTGCACCGCCGCCCCGGCTCCACACGTATAGAGGAGGCCATCGAAATCGAGCTCGCGAAAAGGCGCATAGTCGAGCAAGGCGCTAAACAGCGTGTTGACGCCGACGAAGAACGAGAAACGATGGCGACGCCACTGCTGCACGAGATTCGGAAGATCGCGCGGATCCGAAACCAGAACGTTCTTCCAGCCGCTCACGGTGGAAAGCAGGCAGTTTCCCGTCAAGGCCATGATGTGGTACATCGGCAGCACGGTCACCACGCACACGTCCGGCCCGTCCAGAACCGGCCTGCACCAGGCGAACAATTGCAGAACGTTCGCGATCACGTTCCGGTGCGTGAGGACAGCGGCTTTGGGGCTGCCCGTCGTGCCGCCTGTGTATTGAAGGAAGGCAATAGCGTCGGCTGATAGCGGAGTATGAGGTCTTGCCTGAAAGCGCCCTTCCCGGAGCGCATGCGCGAAGGTCGAGATTTTTCCTTCCCCGATCGCTGCGCCGCCGTCATTTGCAACACCATTCTGCTCGCACCACAGCCGAGGCAATTCCGGCATCTCGTCCCCGGATGCCAGAATCAGCCGGCAGCCGGCCTGATCTGCTGCCACGCGTGCAATCGCAGCGGCCCCTTCCCAGGCCACCAGCACCGCCGCCCCGCTGTCACCCAGATGAAACGACACTTCCCGTTCGGTGTACTGCGGATTCAGGTTGACCACGGTCATCCCGGCCCGCAGCACGCCAAAAAGTGCAATGGAATACTGGAGCACGTTGGGCATCATGAGCGCGACGCGGCTACCGGCCGGAAGACGCTCGACCACCTGGAGCCAGGCCGCGAACGCTTCGCTCAGTCCATCGAGCGTGGCGTAGTCGAGCTCCACCTCGCCGCAACACACGGCGGTCCGCGCCGGGTTGGCCGCTGCCGCCCGCGTCAGAAAGTCCGTGACCGATTCGTATCCGGACGGATCGATGTCCGCCGGCACACCCGACGGATACTGCCCCAGCCAGCTTCGCTCCATGCTTGTCTCCGTGTCATGTCTCTTGTTGATGCGGCCGAACCGTCATGCCTGCCCGAGCGCTTCCTCGACGAAATCGAGCCGGTCCTGCCCGAAAAACATTTCTTTGCCCACGAACATTGTGGGCGCGCCGAAGAGACCGCGCGCGACGGCCGCCTCCGTGTCCCGCTTCAGCTTCTCCTTCACGTCTGCGTCTTCGACGAACTGGAACAACTGTGCGGCATCGAGCCCGGCGCCTTCGACCACGGCGCGGATGGTAGCCGGATCGGCCATGTTGCAGGGGCGCTCCCACATGGCCCGATAGACCGCATCGACATAGCGCAGGAACAGCGATGCGTCGTGAATCTGGGCCCCGGTGGCCGCGCGCATCAGCATGAGCGTGTTGATCGGAAAATGCGGGTTGTACGCATACACCACACCGTAGCGCCGCGCAAAGCGCGCGAGGTCCACCTGCATCCAGGCACCCTTTGCAGGGATGACCGCAGGCGACGCATTGTTCGTCGCCTTGTGGATCCCGCCTAGCAGAACGGGCCGGTAGACGAGTTCCGCCCCATGCCGGGCCGCAATGCCCGGAAGCTGCGTCCACGCGAGATAACTCGCTGGACTGCCGAAGTCAAAATAAAACTCCACCGATTTCGTCATGCCTTCCTCCCTCGTCCTTTGTTGCGGCGCTCGTTGGCGCCCGTTCGTATCCGTTGCTCTAACGGAGTAAATTGCCGGAATCAATAGTGAACTTACGTTCAGTTAACGATAGTTATGCTATTCTCGGCTTCGACTCGATCCTGTCCGAAATCGACCATGCGCTATTCAAACGCTCACAAAGAGGAAACGCGACGCAAGCTGATGGAAAGCAGTCGCGCAATTGCGAAGGAAGACGGCTTTGCCTCCACCGGCATCGACGCACTGATGGCGTCGATCGGTCTCACGGGTGCCGCCTTCTACACTCATTTCCCCTCCAAGCAGGCGCTCTTCGACGCGCTGGTCAGCGAGGAAGCCTCCAATAGCGCCGACCTGCTTGCCGTCGACGAAAACGCTCCGGCGAGCGATCTTGCCGCGCGTCTGCGCAGCTATCTGAGCACCTACCATGTCCTGCACCCCGAATCGGGATGTGCGCTGCCCGCGCTCGGGCCGGAAATTGCCCGGGCCACGCCCGAAGCGCGCAGCGAGGTCGAAAAGTCGCTCAAGCGCATCCAGAAGAGCTGGAGCGCGCACCTCGACGACAAGGACGCGGCATGGGCCATCATGGCGCAGTGTGTCGGTGCGCTGCTGCTCGCCCGCACCGTCGAAAGCGAGCGCAGCCGCCGGGAGATTCTCGCTTCCAGCCGGCGTCTTCTCGCCGACGTACTGGGCATCGACACCCTGAAGTAGCGCGCGCATGATGCGTGTACGTCCGGGGGTAAGTGCCGCTTTACCAGCGCTCCATGTACGGACGCAGATCCAGTTCGAACGTCCACGCATCGCGCGGCTGCTGGTGCAGATACCAGTAGTTCTCCGCAATATGCTCAGGATTGAGGATGCCGTCCTGGTCCTTCAACGCATAGCGTTCGGGAAACGTCGTGCGGATAAAGTCCGTGTCGATCGCACCATCGACGATCACATGCGCAACGTGGATGTTTCGCGGCCCCAGTTCCCGCGCCATGCTCTGCGCGAGCGCGCGGAGCGCGTGCTTGGCGCCAGCGAACGCCGCGAAGCCCGCTGAGCCACGCACGCCCGCCGTGGCGCCGGTAAAGAGAAGGGTGCCCCGGCCGCGCGCCACCATGCGTTTGGCCACTTCGCGGGCATTGAGAAACGCGCTGAAGCAGGCCATCTCCCAGATCTTGAAGTACTTCCGGGCCGTCTCTTCCAGAATGCTGCACGGCACGTTCGCGCCGATGTTGAACACCATCACTTCGATCGGCCCGTGCTCGGCTTCGATGCGCTCGATCAGCGCGATTACGTCTTCCTCCTTGCGGGCGTCGCTGCCGTAGCCGAACGCCTGCCCGCCCGCCTCGCGAATGCGCGACACAAGCGGCTCGAGTTTGTCCGCCGACCGGCGGCTCACGCACGCGATATACCCCTCGCGGGCAAAGCGCTGTGCAATGGCTCCACCTGTCGCGTCGCCCGCACCGATGACCAGCGCGACTTTTTGCTGAGAATTGTGCTGCGGATCGCCTGAAACCATGTCGCCTCCTTTTATAGAACGATCGTTTAGTTAACGAAAGTTAATTAAAACGGCGACCCTTGTCAACACGGAATTTCGATCGCCTGCACGGCAGGTTTGTGCGACTGGCAGGGTGATCGGAGCGGCAAGGCCCACAACGAACCAAGCCGAAGCTGGAACCATTCCAGCTTCGGCTTCGGTGGCAAGACCTTCGAGGCCGGCTTTAACCCGCCATCATGATGCGGCGCGTACCGGGAAGAGCTTACCCGCCAGGAGCAAACCAACGGTCTTCACGACCAGCAGCCCGATCACCAGGTTCGACGCCGCGAACAGCGCGAAGGCCAGTTCATGGACCCAGCCGGGGGCGCCGCGTTGCGCCATCAGCATCGCAAGCGTCGGCAACGCAGCTACGCCGAAGCTGAACGCCCAGTACGAAGGCGTGAATCCGTTAGCCCGAATCCAGGGCAACAAACGCAGCAACAGTGCCGCCTGATAGAGCCCGTAGCCCAGCAGCGCGTAAGCCACGAGGTCGGCACCGCCGCTCAGGCCAGTGTAAAAACCGCTACCCGTGACGGCCATCCACGCAACACCGCCGACCACCGGGGGCGCCAGTTGCACGCCGAACGTCGGACGCAGCGCGGGGGCGGTAGGCGCACCGTGCGCGGCCCGGTTGAGCAGCATCGATTCGATCGCGAGCCACGAAAGCGCACCGGCGCCGAAGAACAAGGCGGCCAGTTCGGGAAAACCGAACGAAGCCGCCGTCGTCGCGGCGACGAAGCCAGGCGCCACGGTCGGCAGATAGATCGCCGGCGTGACGAACTCGGCGTTTCGCGCCCCCTGCCACAGCCGGCCATGCAGCATCACGCCCACCGCCAGTTGCCCGATGGCACCGACCGCGAACAACGCGAGCGCGAAATCGTATGACCAGAGCTTGACCGCCTGCGCGGCCAGCATCGTCGAAACCGGTACCAGCGCAACGAACGAGGATTGCACCTCGTGCTGCCACTCCTTGTGCGCCGCTTCGCGGTGCACGAGCCACTTCAGCGCGTACAGCGTCATGACCGCTACCCACACCATCACGGCCACCATCGTCATGAGCATGGCCGCCTGCTGCGGGACTTGCCAGAGCTTTGCCGCCACCCGCCAGGCACCGGCCAGCGCCAGCATACCGACTGCGATGCCGAAGAAACCCGCGGGCATCGGTTCATGTTTCGTGATCCAGGCATTCATCGCACCACTCCGAAAGAGGGGACGGCCCGTGCCGTCCTTCGATGGGTGTGACTTTAGGCGCAGGCGCCGGCCGTGCGAATGCCCGGGGACCTCAAGAATATGCTCGAACGTCTCACGCCCGCGCGGGCGTTCACGGATGCATGTTTGCAAGCGAAGTCAAGATCCGGTAGGCAACGGCCACGCGGTCTTCAATCGGGAAATTCCGGTTGGCGAGGATGACAATGCCCAACCTCTGCCCCGGAACAAAGGCCACGTACGAACCGAAACCGTTGGTGGAGCCGGTCTTGTTGATCCACACGTCGTTGCGCGGCGCCTCGGGCGGGCTGATTCGGGTTACGGGCGTCGCCTTGTAGGCCATATCCGGACCGTTGCCGACCCTGAGTGCATCCAGCGACACAGGCCAGGGATACTGCTCCCACACCAGGTCCTGCGTCATGGGTCCGGCCTTGAAGTAGCCGGTGTGCGTTGCCGTGATCGCGCGCTGCAGCGACGGGTCGAGTTCGATCAGCTGCATATTGCCTTGCATGAAGCGAACCAGGTCGGCCGCGGTCGATCGCACGCCATACGCTTGCGGCGCAATCACGCCGCCGGTCAGGCGGACTGGCTTACCGTCCTTCGCATACCCCTGCGCGTAGTCGACCGTGCGCGACGCCGGCACGTCGATGAAGCTGTTTTTCATGCCGAGCGTGGGAAAGAGGCGTTGCTCGACCAGCGCGGTGTAGTCCTGCCCCATGCTCTTCGAGGCGGCGAGACCCAACACCCCGATGCCGGGATTCGAGTAGGTGCGATAGGTGCCGGGCGCATAGGTGGGATGCCAGGCCGCGAGATAGTCGAGCAGTTGCGCATCGGAGTGAATCTCGTCCGGCACCTGGAGCGGCAGGACCCCCGGCGTATGCGTGCCGAGATTGAGCAGACTCAGACTGCCGAACGGCCGATGGCTCAGGGACGGCAGATACTTCGCCACGTTATCGGACAGGGACAGCTGATTGTTCTGCCCGGCCCAGGATGCGAGTGTGGCCGCAAACGTCTTGGACACCGACCCCAGCTCGAACAGCGTCGCGTTCGTCACGGGCCGGCCGGTTTCCTTCGACATCACGCCGTAGTTGAACACCCTCGGCTGCCCCGCCACGACAATCCCGACTGCCACACCCGGGATCTGGTCTTTCTGCATAAGCGGGGCTATTGCATCGTCGACCACGGACTGAACGCGGTCCGGCGCCGCTTCGGCGGCCTGCGTGCCGGCGAGCAGCGCAACCGTCGCGCAAAACGCCTTGGCCGAGTGAGACAGGGTGTTCCCGAGCATCATTGCCAGCTTCCTTCCTGAGAGAGTGGGAAAGCCAACACTGTCGCGTTTTCGGGGCGTTGTGGCAAACGATGATAAATTGCCCAATGGCCCAGATTAACTTATGGCTCACCTATGCGCCCCCATTTACCCCTGAATGCGCTGCGCGCCTTCGAATCGGCCGCCCGGCATCTGAGCTTCACGCGTGCGGCGCAGGAATTGAACGTCACGCAGGCCGCGGTGAGCCAGCAAGTGCGGGCGCTCGAAGAGCGGCTGGGTGTCGCGCTGTTCAAGCGCCTGCCGCGCGGGCTGGCGGTAACCGACGAAGGACTCGCGCTGCGCCCGGTGCTCAGCGACGCGTTCGACCGCATCGAAACCGTGTTGCGGCAGTTCGAGGGCGGCCATTTTCACGAGGTGTTGACGGTGGGCGCCGTGGGCACCTTTGCGGTGGGCTGGCTCATGCCGCGGCTGAAGTCATTTCACGCGCTCCATCCGTTCGTCGAATTGCGCATGCTGACGAACAACAATCTCGTCGATCTGGCCGCCGAGGGCCTCGACTTTGCGATCCGTTTCGGCGACGGCGCTTGGCCGGGCTCGCATACGCTGAAACTGTTCGACGCCCCGCTCTCGCTGCTCTGCACGCCGGAAATCGCGCAGAGGTTGCGCACGCCGGCTGATCTTGCCCGGGAAACGCTCTTGCGCTCCTATCGCACCGACGACTGGATGCACTGGTTCGCCAAGGCAGGAATGGCGCCGCGGCCCGCGCGCGGGCCGGTGTTCGACTCGTCGCGGCTGATGGTCGAAGCGGCCATTCAGAGCGCAGGCGTGGCGCTCGTGCCCGCTTCGATGTTCGCGCGCGATCTCGCTCTGGGGCGCCTCGTGAGTCCTTTCGATATCGAGGTGCAGGCGGGCAGCTATTGGCTCGCCTGGCAAAAGGGCAAGCCGGCCACACCCGCCATGCAGTTGTTCAATCAATGGATCGTGAAAGAAGCCAGTGAGGGATCGGCAAACTTCGACGAGGGCGATACTATCCGTGCATGACGGCAAAGCGTCGCCTCTTTCAACCCAGGGGATTCAGTTAACGAGTTGAGCTAAATAGATCAACTTGCAAATTCTGGCTTGCGGTCTGCACCATTTTAAATTTCCTGGCCTCCCTTTATATTCGACATCACCCTTTTCATCGGAGTCCCAATATGGTCCGCCATGCCCTGCCCGCTGCCTTGCTTGCCGTGGTTCTCATGGCACCTGCTGTGGCGAACGCCCAGCAGCCGGCTCAAGCTGCCGTGGAGATCGTCGCATTCGGCGCGAGCCAGACAGCCGGCAAGGGGGTCGCGCCCGAGGAAGCCTACCCGGCGCGACTGGAGGCCCTGCTCAAGCAGGACGGGTTCAACGTCACCGTTTCGAATCAGGGCGTAAGCGGCGACACGGTGGCCGATGAAATGGAACGCCTGGACGAGGCCCTGCCGCCTTCGACGCGGCTGGTGTTGTATCAGCCCGGCTCGAACGATTGCGGAAAGAAGCACCAGTCCAGCGAGTCCAGCTTCCGTGACGGTATCGATTCGACGCTGTCATGGATGCAGCAGCATCATTTCCAGGTCCTGACTCTCGACTCCAATTGCCACTTTGGCGTGCTCGAGGACGAAACGAAGAAGTTCGGCTTTACCTACTACGGGAAGATGACTCAGGGGGTGGGCGACTTGCGCCAGGCGGACGGCCAGCATCTGACGCCCGAGGGCTATCAGAAGCTCGCGCAACGGCTGCTGCCTTCGGTCGAGCAATTGCTCAAGGCCGGGGACGCCAACGCGCCGGCGAAACAGTAGACGCCATGATTCGCAAAAAAACTGCGACGCTGGAACCTTCGTGTAACCCGAAGCTTGCTAGTCTTTGCCCATGCAGATTTCCGAACTCGCACGGCGCGCGGGCATTTCCGTGCATACCATCCGGCACTACGAAAGTCTCGGACTGATCGAGGCAACGCGGCGCCCTTCCGGCTATCGCGAGTTCGACGACAGCATGATCCGCGAATTGCGATTCGTCGTCATGTCGCGGCAAACCGGCTTTTCGCTGAAGCGGATAGCCGAAGTGCTGCCGGCTTATCGCACCGGCTCGCTCACGATCGAGCAGATGATCGCCATGCTGGAAGACCGGATCGCCGAAGTCGATGCGGAAATCGCAAAGCGGCACACACTGCGCAAGCGCCTCGTTGCCCATATCGACTGGTTTCTCGAACGGCAGAAGCGGGCCGCAAACAAACAGGGAGTCAGTGTGACGAAAACGGGCAGCCGCCTAGCGTTTGCGAGCGCGCTGATGACTTCGGCCGGAGTGACGATTGCCAGCACCCAAGCGGTCTTCATGGTACTGAGCAGTCCTGCCTAGCTAGAAGAGATCGGCATCCGTCTTGCCCGGCGCTTCCCGTTGCGCCGGGAGCACGGAGCCCGCTGGCGTCGTTGTCGTGGGCGTGCCCACCTGCAGCGGCCGCTCGGGATGCACGAACAGCCACAAGAGCGCCCCGCCCGCCGCTGCCGTGCCGATCACGACCATGCCGCTTTCCCAGCTGTGGGTGATTTTCACGGCGAACGCCACCGTCATCGGGCCTGCGACGTTGGAGAGCGCGCCCCACACATTGGTCCAGCCCGACATGACCCCGGTGTACGCCCGCCCGAGATCCTGCGTGGTGGACCACACAACGACCTGCACGAATCCCACGGCCCCGAACGAAATGCACAGCAACGCCATGACGGCCACGATCGTCTGTGCCCGCGACGCCGCGATCAGCGCAAGCGCGCTCGCAATGAACCCCGCAATGGCCACCGGCGTGCGCGCCCAGTAGATCGAACCTGTGATCCGCAGCAGCCGGTCGCACAGTACCCCGGCCACGAATACCGCCACGAACACTGCTACCCACGGCAAGGACGCATACACGCCCACCGCCTTGAGCGAGAGACCGCGCGCACGCATCAGGTAGGTGGGCAGCCAGGTCGTGTAGAAACTCTGGATCAGCACGAGCAGAAAGTACTGGACGCCGAACACCCAGAAGCGCGGCAGCTTCAGGCACTTCAGGAATTCCCCCTTCACTTGCGGGTTTTCCGGCAACTGGCCCGCGGCAATGTGATCAGCCTCGGCCTTCGTGATGAGCGGATGCGCCTGTGGCGTGTCGCGATAGCCCAGCCACCAGATCGCGCCCAGCACGAGCCCCAGCGCGCCAAACCCATAGAAAGCGGCATGCCAGCCGAAGCGCAGCATGATCCAGGCCGTGAGCGGTGCGGAAACGATCGGGCCGAGGTAGAGACCCGCGAGCAGGATGGCGTTTCCCTTCGCGCGCTCGCTGTGCGGAAACCAGCGCTTGAGCGCGACGATACCGCTCGACCAGTCCGCCGATTGTGCACCGCCCAGCAGCAGCCGGCAGCCGAAGAGCCACGCGAACGACTTGCCGATGGGGGTAACGATCATCATGAGCGACCACAACACGCTCGTGCCGAACAGCACCTTGCGCGAGCCGAAGCGTTCCGCCGCGCGCCCTGCCGGCACCTGCCCGATCGAGTAGGTCCAGAAGTACACGGTCAGGATCATCGACATCTGGACGATCGACAGACCCAGTTCGCTCTGGATCGTCGGGGCGGCCACGGCCATGGCGGCGCGATCGAGCGTCATCACGAAGGTCATCGGCGCGACCAGAAAAGCGACGATTTTCCAGCGGAGATGGTTCATGGTGTTCGACATCGGAAAATTTTTTGACTCGCACATTCTGGCGCACATCACGCGGCCCGCGCGCCAAGGGTCTGCAATCGCCGCATCGGGGCCTATCATCGCATCCCCAGTGAAAATGCACTGGCGGCTCCCGTTCCGGTGAATTGCGTCTACGCGAGCGTATGCGATCGACTTCTGCTTTACTTTTTAAAGCATGCTACCTAAGCTGTCAACCCATACGCAGGAGCGCCACGATGAAACCCCGCACGCCATGCATTCTTTTGTTCTGATTTTCTATGCTGGGTTATTCGCGGGTGCGATCAACGCGCTGGTTGGCGGAGACTCGTTCGTCAGCCTACCTGCACTGATCGCCGGCGGGCAGCGTGCGTTTTCCGCCTTTAACGAACGAAGCGGGCATCCCTCGCGTTGACGCAAGTGCCCCCCGCGGGCGTTACGCCCCATTGCCCCTGCCTTACAAATCGATTCCCCACTCCGGGTGCGAAATGAACGTACTGAAACGGCCTTTTTCGCGGTCGAGTCTCGCCACACACTGCGAATGTTCGCCGGCTCCCTGGCGATTCATCACGAGGACCACCATGACGCGCCCCCTTCTTCCGAGAGACAATACTTACGCACGAGGCCTTGCGCTTTTCGAGCAATTGCATGGCAAGCACAGCGGCAAGCAACTGGCCGAATCACGCGAAGAATTGTGCCCCGACTTCCTCACGATGACCATGCAGTGGGCCTTCGCCGGCGTGCTGGATCGCCCGGGACTCGATCTGGCGACGCGTGAGCTGGTCGTGATCGCATGTTGCGTGACACAGGGATATCTGCTACCGCAACTGCGTGCGCATATCGAAGCGGCGCTCGTTGCTGGCGCCTCGCGTGAGCAGATCATCGAGTCGATCCTGCAAACGATGTTCTATGCCGGCGGCGCAGCGGTCAACAACGCGCTGGGAGTCGCTGCGGAAGTCTTTGCCGAATCCCCTGAAACCGCTCAACCCTGATCGGCGACACCAAACCGACCGAGCGCGAACTCGACGAAGGTCCGCAGTTTGGCGGGCGCAACCGTATCCCGTGCATAAAGCAGGTAGAGGTCGCGCCCGTGCGAACGGTAATCAGCCAGCAGAAGGTGCAGCCGGCCGGCTTCGAGGTCGGTCTTCACGAGGCTGAACGGCTGCCGGATGATGCCGCCGCCCGCCAGCGCGGCTTCCCGTAGCGCGGGGCCGTTGTCGATGCGCAGGCGGTAAGTCACGGGAACTTCAACCGGCCCATCCGGCCCGTCGAAGCGCCACGCATGGCCCGGTCCCCAACGCGTATGCCCGAGGCAGTCATGGCCCAGCAGATCCTGGGGCACGGCAGGCGTTCCGCGCCGTGCCAGATACTCGGGCGCTGCACACACGACCATGCGGTAATACGAAGGCAGCGGCCGGGCGATCAACGACGAATCGGCGAGCGGCCCGATACGGAAGGCAAGATCGACACCATCCCCCACCGGATCGACACTTGCATCGGTCAGCACCAGCTCGATGTCGATGCCGGGATATTGCGCGAGAAACTGGGAAACCGCCGGCGCGAGTTGGGTGACGCCAAACGAAACAGGCGCCGCGATACGCAACTGGCCAACCGGATTGCCATGCCATGCCGAGGCCTCGTCGTTGGCGGCCTTGACTCTTTCGAGAATGTCGCGGCATCGCTCCAGATAGAACGCGCCCGCTTCGGTCAGTTGATGGCGCCGCGTCGTGCGATGCAGCAGCTTCACCCCGAGGCGCGCTTCGAGTGCATTCAGATGCTTGCCGACCATGCTCGGCGAGAGACCCAGCCGCTCGGCGGTCATGGTCAGATTGCCGGCGGTCACGATCTCGACGAACACCGACATGCTCTCAAGACTATCCATTGCGTAATGGTGGAGCCCAAAGGGGTTATAACGAGGTCAGGCCGCGCAGGCGCTACCCGGCACCGGTCATTGCGCATCGCCGCGCCGCGAGCGCGTTTTCTCCAGCCGCCAGTGCATGAGATCGTCCGCACCAAGGCCCGCCTCCACTCTCAAGTCTGGCGACGCGAGCGGTTCGCCGCTCTCGGCATCGACCAGTGCGAGCCGCACCGCATGACCCGTTCGCGCATCGACGAACTTCAACGGCGGCCCATCCAGCTCCGCGAGATTCCAGACGTCCCCCACCTGCGCGAGCGCCATCAGAACGACGCCAATGTCCTTGCCGCGCGGCGTCAGGTGGTATTCGTAACGGTCGGGTCGAGACTGGTATAGCCGCCGCTCGATCAGCCCGTTGTCTTCCAGCGTTTTCAGCCGGCTGGACAGCGTGGCATGGGTCACGCCGGTGGACTGGCGAAAGTCGTCGTAGCGCCGCAGACCGAGCGCCAGATCGCGCACGATCAGCATGCCCCATCGATCGCCTAGCGCGTCTAGCACGTTGGCGATCGAACAGGTCATGCCATCAAAACTCTTGGATTTCATTGCATCTGGCCTGGTTTGAACGGGACACCTTGCGAATCGCCCGGCGCCGCGCCGCCATCGTAACGCATCTGGAGACGCTTGACGGCGCTTTACTCGTCATTTACTCTAATTATAAGAGTTACAAGCTTGCTGTCATTGATCCCTTTCGGAGATTCACGCATGAAGCCAGCTCGAAGTGGAGTTATCGTCACCGGTGCGTCGTCGGGCATCGGCGCCGTGTATGCCGACCGTCTTGCCGCGCGTGGGCACGACCTGATCCTGATCGCCCGCCGGGGCGAACGCCTCGATGCGCTCGCTACGCGGCTTGGTTCGAAGTACCGCAGCGACGTGCAAACCGTAGTTGCCGACCTTGCGAACGACAACGATCTGACACAAGTCGAAGCACTGATAGCAAGAACTGCGAATCTTGGCGGTGTCGTCAATGCCGCCGGTCTCGGTGCGCTCGGTCTCGCTTCATCGGTCGACCCGGAGGCCGTCGATTCCCTGATCCGGGTGAACGTGCTCGCACTCACCCGGCTTTCGCTTGCGGCGGCCCGCCGCTTCGGCGCGGAGGGACATGGCACGATCGTCAACATCGGCTCGATCGTCGCGCTGATGCCGGTTGCGGGTGCGGGCGCATACAGCGGATCGAAGGCCTACGTGCTCAACTTCACGCGCGCGCTGCATGCCGAACTCGCACCGGCGGGCGTCATCGTCCAGGCCGTCATGCCCGGGCCGGTGCGTACGGAGTTCTTCGGCGACGCCCCCGCTCCGTTCCCCGACGCGCTCTTCATGACGCCGGAAACGCTCGTCGATACCGCGCTGCGCGCGCTCGACCAGGGAGAGGCCGTGTGCTTCCCTACGCTCGACGATCCCGGCACGTGGCAGACCTTCGAAGGCGCACGCGGCCAGCTCGTCAAGGCCGTTATGCAGAGCGGCCAGCCCGCCGCACGCTATAGCCGCGGCTGACCCGCGGCGGCGACACCATCCTTTTACAACGAGGTTTGCCCATGCCGCTCTGGAATATTTACCACCCGGAAAACGCGTACACGGACGCCGACAAGCGGGAAATTGCCGATCGTATCGTCGGGTTCTACGACGGGTTTCTGCCGCGCTTCTATGTGAACGTGCTGTTCCAGCCGCTGCCCGCTGCATCGTTTCTGATCGGCGGCGAGCCCACCGACGATTTCGTCCGGATCCGGGTCGAGCACATCGCGCGGCAGATCGAGGATCCGGCCGAACAGGAACGGTTCATGAATCATGTCGCACAGCGCCTCGCGCCTTTCATCGGCGAGCGCGGATTGCGCTGGGAGATGCATATCGGCGAAACGCCGTTTGGGCTGTGGACGATCTCCGGCCTCAAGCCCCCACGGCCCGGTACAGCGGCGGACCTCAAATGGCGTACGGAGAACCGGCCCTCGCCCTATTGAAGCAACGACCCGCGCGCACGGCATCGATTCCCTTCACGCCGTCCGTGCGCGCCGCACGAACAAACGCCGCGTCAGATCGAACGCCACCAGATTGCCCGCCAGCACCAGCAGGAGACCCACGACAGTCAGCCACGTCCAGCGATAGCCCTCGAACACAGTCGAAACCGCCAGTGCGACGATCGGAAACAGGACCGTGCAATAGGCGGCCCGCTCGGGCCCGATCCGCCCCACCAGCATCAGATAAGCAGTAAAGCCGATCACCGAGCCCGCCACCGCGAGATACACGAGCGCGCCGAGATAGCGCGCATCCATCTCGAGGCGAAACGGCAAGCCCGCCAGCGCGCTGCCGGCGAGCAGCACAGCGGTGCCGATCAGCATGGCCCAGCCGTTCGTGACGAGCGGATGCAGGCCCATCGACTGCATGCGGCTCGACAGCAGGTTGCCAGCCGAGAAACACAGCGTGCCGAGAAACGCGACGGCGAGGCCCAGCCACACCGTCTGATTGCCGATATTCCCGGCCATCTGCTGCAGGAACAGGCAGACGATCCCGATCAGGCCCAGCATGGCGCCGCCCACGGCGGCAGGCTGGAGCGGGCGCCCCATGAACAGGCGGCCATTGATCGAGTTGAGCAGCGGCGCCGTCGAGAACACCACGGCCACGAGGCCGCTCGGCACGATGTTTTCGGCGTAGTAGAAGCACAGAAAGTTGAGGCAGAAGAGCGCGAGGCCCTGCGCCACCAGATATCGCCATGCCGCGCGCGGCGGCAAGATGGGGCGGCGCATGGCGAGCAGCAACGCGAACATCAGGATGGCCGCCAGCCCGAAGCGCCAGGCAATCGAAACGGGCGCCGCCACCACGCCGAGCTGCCACTTGATGGCGATCCAGGTGGTCCCCCAGATCAAAACGGTCAGCACGTAAAGGAAGAGATTCATGACTGGAAAATGGCCTGGATTCGATACGCTTACTATCGCGCGCCGCGGCGCCGTGCATTTGTCCAGGATTGCGCATTTATTGCCGATAGGAAACTCCGGTGCGGGCCTGAGCGTATACTCTGCGTTCCTGCCCGCCCACCGGTTCTCGCCCGCTGCCTGCCATCCCAGCCATGAACGCCCAGCCTTCCACCGCCATGCCCGACATCGCCGATACGCCCTTCGGGCTGCATTCGGTATGCCGCACGCTGAGCGAGGCCAACGCGACGCTGGAGCGGTTTGCCTGGCTCGGCGACCAGATCGCCGTGGCCGTCTGGACCCGCGAGACGCGCGAGGCCGAGACCATCTATGAGCGGCCGGGCCATCACACGCTGTCGTGCTACCTCGACGGCGGCTACCGCACGGAGCGGCAGAAACTACCGGGGGTGTACGGCGCGCCGAGCCGCTTGTGCGCGCTGCCGGGCGATCACGAATCGCGCTGGTGGGTGCGGGGCCACATGCACTTCATGCACCTGTATTTCCTGCCCGAGCACTTCACGCAGCGCGCCATTCGCGAGCTCGACCAGGAACCCCGCGAACTCACGCTGGCCGACCGCACCTATTTCGAAGACGAACAGATCGCCGCACTGTGCCAGACGATTGCCCGCGAGGATTGGGCCGATCCAGCAGGCCTTTTGCGCAGCAATGAAACGGCCCATGAAGTGCTGAGCTTGCTGCTGAAGAGTCAAGGCATACGCCGCCCCGGCATGCAGGTGAAAGGCGGCCTTTCGGTCGCCACGCGCCGGCGTCTGCGCGACTATATCGACGCCCATCTCGGCAATCCCATGACGCTCGGCGAACTGGCGGAGATCGCCTGCCTCTCCGAATACCATTTCGCCCGCATGTTTCGCGCCTCGTTCGGGCAATCGCCGCACGCCTGGATCGCGGCCCAGCGTCTCGAGCGGGCGCGCGCCCTGCTGCGCACAGGCGACCTGCCGCTCGCGAAGGTCGCGGCGGAGTGCGGCTACGCGAATGCGAGCCACTTCAGCCATCGCTTTCGCGACGCGCTCGGCGTTGCACCGAACGCCTACCGGCAGGCGCTACAGATTCAAGGCCGCTAACGCGGCCTACTGCCCCACACGAAATGCGATGCGGCGGGTGCGCGCCGGCCCTTCTAACATGAGGGGCAAGCAGGCACCGTTCTCGCCGCGCTGGTCGCTGCCCGATCCGATCGCGCAGCCAGACGATCCAGCAAAACCCGGCGCAGCGGCGCATCTTCCGCGGCGTGACGTTCGCGCGGGCGCGTCGTCGTCACGAGCAGTTCGTGAACGATGCCGCCTCCGGCACCTGCCTCGCCGGCCTGCATCACCAGCACGCGGTCGGACAGCAGCAGCGCCTCGTCGATATCGTGAGTGACGATCAACGCAGCCATGCCGTGCGCGCGGGTCACCGCCAGCAGCAGATCCTGCAGGCGCGTGCGCGTGATCGCATCGACGGCGCTGAACGGCTCGTCCAGCAGCAGCATGCAGGGCCGCGAAAACAACCCGCGCGCAATCGCAACGCGCTGTGCCATGCCGCCCGAAAGCGCCTTCGGCAAGCTTTCTTTTATGCCTGGCAGTCCTACCTCATCGAGCAATGCCGCAGCTTGCCGTGCAGCCTCGCCGCGTGCGCGTTGAGGAAAGCTGATATTGTTCGCGACATCGAGCCACGGCAAGAGACGCGGTTCCTGAAAAATTACGCCGAGCTCCGGCGAAGGACCATCGAGCCGGATGCCACGCAACGCGACCTCGCCATCGAAATCGCGGTCCAGACCGGCCACGATGCGCAGCAGCGTGCTTTTCCCGCAACCGCTCGGTCCGAGCAGACTGACGATCTCGCCCGGGTGGATCGTTAGCCGCGTATCCGCGAGGACCGTGCGGCCGTCGTACCGCTTCGCGCGCACCCGCACGTCGAGCAACGGCTCGCTCATGCCTGCCTCCCAGCGGCGCCCGTATCGCGCCATACCAGCACGCGCACTTCGAGCGCCTTCATCAAACCGTCGGTCAGTTTGCCCATCAGAGCCAGCAGGAGGATCGCGCCGAACACGATATCGGGTCGGCCCGTTTCCCGGCCATCGCTCAGCAAATAGCCAAGGCCGCGCGTCGCGGCAATCAGCTCGGCAGCAACCACGAACATCCAGGCAAGGCTCAGGCCCGTGCGCAAACCCGTGAAAAGTTGCGGCAGCGCAGCCGGCAACAGGATGCGCGCGAGCATGCGTACCGGACCGAGACGATGGACGGCGCCCAGTTCGATAAGCTTGCGATCGACGTTGCGAATACCGGCTACGACCGCGAGATGCACCGGGAAAAAAGCCCCGATGGCAACGAGGGCGATCTTGGGCGCCTCGTCGATACCCATCCACAGCAGCAGCACCGGCACCCAGGCAAGCGACGGAATCGCGCGCAGTGCCTGAAAAGAAGGGTCCAGCAGCGCATCGAGCCTGCGGCTCAAACCCATTGCGCCGCCTACGACGAGCGCGAGCACCGCGCCGATGGCAAAACCGGCGAGCACGCGCACGGTACTCGCTGCGACGTGGCGCAGCAATCGCTCTGTGCCCATCTGCATTAGCGTCTGCGCAATCGTGGAAGGCGCCGGCACCAGATTGTCCGGCAGCACGTGCAGCCGAACCAGTATTTCGACGACGCCAAGAAACAGCACAGGCAACGCGAGTCCGGCCCAATGCCAGCGGCGCAGGCTATGGCCGGTAGCAGCAACCTGCCGGGCGCCAGGCTTAGCCTCGCGCTCGCGCAGTATCAGGGACTCGTCGGTTGCCATCGCACGATCCGTCACTGCGCGCCGGTGGCCGCGATCACGGCTTTGCCGGGCTGCACGTCGATTAGCGCGTCGATCACCTGATCGAGATTCGTGCCCGGCTTCACGAGCTCCTCCTGCGTGAGGATCGGCGCGGCGGCCTTGAGCGCCGCGATCTGGCGCGGCCCTGGCTGCGGCTGGCTGAAATCGTTGCGGCTCAGTTGCAGCTTCGCGACCGCGAGCGAAACCTTCGATTCGTCAGCGATGATCTGCGCGGTCTCCTCGGGGTGTGCCGCGATCCACAGCCGTGCCTTTTCATAAACCTTCAGCACGCGAGCCAGTGCAGCCGGATACTGCGCAATGAAGTCCTCGCGCGCGTTGAGAAAGCCCCAGGTGTTGAAGTCCACGTTCCGGTACAGCAGGCGCGCGCCGTTGTCGATCTGTGCGGCGGCCATATGCGGATCCAGCCCCGCCCACGCATCGACCTGACCATTGATCAGCGCGGTGCGGCCGTCTGGATGCTGCAGATTGACGATCTCCACGTCATCGGCAGAGAGCCCCGCCGTGCGAAGCGCGCGCAACGTGAAGAGATACGGGTCGGTGCCCTTCGTCGCCGCAATTTTCTTGCCTTTGAGCTGCGCGAGCGACTGGATATTCGAATCCTTGCGCACGACGAGCGCGGTCCATTCGGGGCGCGAAAAGATATAAACGGTGCGGATGGGATTGCCGTTCGCCTTGCCGAGCACGGCGGCGAGCCCCGCGGTGGAGCCGATCTGGATCGCGCCGCTGTTCAGGTATTCGAGCGCGCGGTTGCTGCCGAGGCTCAGCACCCACGTGACCTTCGTGTGGTCCGGCGCGAACTCCTGTTCGAGCCAGCCATTGCGGCGGATCACGAGGCTTTCCGGCGAATAGTACGCGTAGTCGAGTTTCAGCTCCGCAGGCACCGCATCCGCGGCCTGCGCGCCTTGCGGCACGAAGGCCGCCAGCGTAAAGGCGAAGACGATGGCGAGAACGCTCGTGCAGGCGGCGAGAGTCCGTCTGAGGTGTTTCATGGTGTTTCCCCGGTCGGTCGTTGTCCCGCAACGGCAGTGCATGCCAGCGGCGGCGAAACAGATCATGCTAACGGCAGCCTGTCTGGCGGCGAACTGACGATTCGAGCAAAGCAAATGACGCAACGCGCATAAGGAGACCTCGCGCTGAAGCAAATAGCCGTGCCACCCGTGTGGGCATCGGTCAGGCTTCAGCAGATATGCGTATGCACGGATAACCTTATGGCGATTGCTTCGTTTTCCCTTGAACTATCACGGTATAGGGTTGACTATCATGACCAGCACTCCCTCCTCCCATTCCGCCCTTGCATGGATTGCAGGCGTGGGCGCCAGCGCCGGTCTTGGCGCGGCGCTGGCCCGGCGCTTCGCACGCGGCGGCTTTACGGTCATCCTCACTGGCCGCACCGCGGAACGCGTGGAAGCCGTCGCTGCGCAAATTCGCAAGCAAGGCGGCCATGTACACGCGCTTGCCGGCGATATCTCCAGCGAACAGGACGTTGCCCGCATCGCCAGCGAAGTGAAAAAGTTCGGACAACTACGTAGTGCCGTTTTCAACGCAGGCAACGCCGTGCGTGCGCCTACGCTCGAACTCACCGTCGAACAGATCGAATCGGCATGGCGCACTAACGTGCTGGGCGGCTTCGCTTTCGCGCGCGCCGCGATACCGCTGCTGCTCGAAGCACCGGACGCGCTGGAGGCACCGGCGGGCGCGGGCAGCTTGATATTCACTGGAGCAACGGCATCGTTGCGCGGGCGCCCGCCGTTCGCGGCGTTCGCTGCCGCAAAGGCGGGATTGCGCTCGCTCAGCCAGACGCTCGCGCGCGAGTTCGGCCCGCGCGGCGTGCATGTGGCCCATGTGGTGATCGATGGCGGCATCGACGGCGAACGGCTGCGTACGGCCGCACCGCAGCGCGCGGAACAGGCCAGCGCGGACGGCCTGCTGCAACCCGAAGCCATCGCCGAAAGCTACTGGCAACTACATCATCAACATCGCAGCGCCTGGACGCAGGAACTGGATCTGCGGCCGTATCGCGAGGCGTTCTAGGAGAAGATCGATGGCCACAGTACTCGATGAGGCGCCGCGGACCCAGGCGGGCGACGCCGTCGTCGCTGAACTCAACTATCTGGCGCACGGCGAGAGCCGCCCCGTTTCCTGGACGTTCGAGCCGCCTGCCGGCACGCCATGGACCACGGGCGAACTCGCGCCCACGCGCGTGACGATACGCGACGCTCGGCCACTCGCGGCAGCCGGCGAGTGGTCGCTGGATGCCAATGGCTTTCAGTTCGTCTCGCATCGCAGCGCCGTCACCCCCGAAGATTTCGGCGACGAGAGCGTGATCCGGCTCGTCTACTATCCCGAGGCCGAGGCGCTGTTGCGCGACGCAACGGGTGCCGCCAAGGTGGTGATCTTCGATCACACGCTGCGCGACAGCGAAAACGGCTCGCGGGCGAACAAGGCCCTGCGCGAACCCGTGCGCCGCGTGCACAACGACCAGACCTTCGTGTCCGGGCCGCGCCGCGTGCGCGACCATCTCGACGCCGGGGAGGCCGCACAGCGGCTCCAGCATCGCTTCGCGATCGTCAACCTGTGGCGTCCCTTGAACGTGGTCGAGCAATTGCCGCTCGCGCTCTGCGATGCACGCACGATCTCGCTTGACGATCTCGTGCCCTCGGATCTGGTCTATCGCGACAAGGTGGGCGAGACTTATTCGTTTACCGCGAACCCGGCGCACCGCTGGTACTACTTCCCGCGACTGCGGCCGGACGAAGCGCTGCTGCTGAAAATCTACGACTCGCTCGAAGACGGCACCGCGCGCCTCACAGCGCATACCGCATTCGAAGATCCGACCACGGCACCGGATGCACCGCCACGGCGCAGCATCGAACTGCGCGCATTACTGTTCTGGAATACTTAATATTATCCAGATCGCTGCGCCTCCAACCAAACCGTTCACGCGCGGTCCCGCCAGGGACCGCCGGATTCGCCAGACACGACATCCCTCCCCCGCCCCCAGGCAACGGCCCTTCTCTAGACGGGCCGTCAGCATTTCTTCGTGACAGATTCGCGTCACGGCTGCGTTAATCACCCGCTTAATTGGCAAAAAAAAGCCGTCCCAAAGGGACGGCTAAAAGATTCTAGCAATTCCGAGGGCCGTGCTAGAACCTGAGAGAACCGCATTATAGACATAACGAATTGTCGTGTATCCGATTTGTATGCATGGCGAGTCAAAATTTGCATTGACAACCATTTCTTCTTTCACGCCAAAGCTTTTGCTGCCGTAAACCCGTACAGGAAACCGGCTCGCGCATGCCAATCGCATCCGCTTCGGAACCTGGCTGGCGCCAGGCAAGCTGGCTAATTTTGAAAGATCATATCGGCAACATACCTGGGCTATGCTTGGGACGGCCCCGCCCTCGCACCGGCAACCGGAATGCATCGAAAGGATCGAAAGGCACAGGATCGATGTGCCGTCTCCGATCGCGCTTTTCCGGGGTAATGCTAATTGATAAAAGACCACACGCTGGTTATCTGGAGCCCACCCGGCAATGAGTTCTTCCCCCGTCGTTCCGTTCATCCGAGACAAAGCGGACCCCGGCGCATTCATCGGCACGGCGCCCGCGTTTCGTCAGTTGGTCAGGATGATCGACCGCGTTGCGCCCACCGATCACGCCCTGCTCGTCTTCGGGCCCACCGGATCGGGCAAGGAGCTCGTCGCGCGCCGCGTGCACCTGCGCAGCATGCGCCAGGACCAGCCGTTCGTCGACGTGAACTGCGGTGCCATTCCCGAACATCTTGTCGAAGCCGAATTGTTCGGTCACGTCAAAGGGGCCTTCACGGGTGCGGCCGAAACGCGCCCTGGACTTTTTCAGCAGGTGGGCAAAGGCACGCTGCTGCTCGATGAAATCGGCGAGTTGCCGCTCGCGCTGCAACCGAAACTGTTGCGCGTGCTCGAAACCCGCACCTTTCGCCCCGTGGGCTCCACCACCAACGTCCGCTTCGAAGGGCGCGTGGTGGCGGCCACGCACCGCGACCTGCGCCAGCTCGCGCGCGACGGCGAGTTTCGCGAAGACCTCTTCTACCGGCTCGCGGTGTTCGTGCTCGCCGTGCCCGGGCTCGACCAGCGGGTGGAAGACATTCCCGCGCTCGTCACGCATTTCGCTTCGCTCCAGACCCGGCGCCTCGAATTCTCGCCGGCCGCCATCCGGCGGCTCAGCCAGCACAGCTGGCCCGGGCATATTCGCCAGCTGCGCAACCTGATCAGCCAGTTGAGCGTGCTCTCCGAAGGCACGTTCATCGACCTCGACGCACTCGAACCCTTTCTCGTCAACGAAACGACCGGGGCGGTCTCGCGCGCGAGCCTCGCCGACATGCTGTTGCAGCTCGACGGCCGCGACAAGCTCGCCGCCGCCGAAGACCTGCTGATCGACCGCGCGCTCGAACGCACGAGCGGCAACAAAAGCGCGGCCGCCACGCTGCTTGGCGTGGGCCGAAAGACCATCGAGCGCCGCCTGAAATCGCGCGAGGAGCACCACCGCGAGGCGCAAAAATGCCTCGAGCACGCCACGGCACTGGTCGAAGCGTCGAGTTTCTCCGACGCCGTCCCGCTCCTGCGCCGCTGCCTCGACGTGCTGCAGACGAGCCATGAACAGGACGCCGTGCGGCGCCTGCAGTTCGACGCTTACCGGCTGCTCGGCATGAGCCTGCGCAGCATGCACGGCTGGCTGCACGCGGAGGCCACTGCCTGTTATGCGGCCGCACTCGCCATCGGCGAAGGCATTTGCGAACAAACCGAAATCGCCGCGATCCAGTTCGGCATCTGGACCACCCAGCTCACCACGCTCCAGCTCAAGCAGGCGCGCGCGACCGCGCAGGACATGCTGCAGCGCGCGCAGAACAGCGGCGACCGGATCTCGCTCGACGAAGCCCACTTCGCCATGACCAATACGCTCTTCTGGCTGGGCGACAGCGAAGAAGCGCTCGCCTGCCTCGCGCGCGGCAATATGCTGGGCGTGACCCGCAGCGACGTGCGCACGGGCTCGCAGGGCATCGATCTGGCCAGTCTCGCATTGACCTTCGAAGGGCTCGCCGCTTACCAGATCGGCGCCTTCGTGCAAGCCCGGCGTGCGATGGAAATGCTGATCCTGCGCGCGTCCGAGCCCGGCACGCATGCCCTCGCTCACGCGGTCAACCTGCAGGGCGCCGCTTGGCTCGCCTGCCTGTTCGACGACCGCGAACGCCTCGGGCCGCTCGCCAGCGAGCTCGAATCGGTATCGATCGCCAATGGTTTCGCGTTCTATCGCGGCGTGGGTCAGATCATGCGCGGCTGCCACCTGAGTTCGGCCGGCAAGCCCGAAGAGGCCGAACTCGTCATGCTCGAAGGTTACGATACCCACTTGATGTCCAACGGCGGCGCCTTGTTCTATTCGTTCAAGACATGGCAGCACGGGGAACTGCTGCTGCGCGCCGGCCGCGCGGAAAAATGCGCGACGATACTCGCCACCGCCGTCGACGAAACCCTCGCCCGCCAGGAGCGCACCTACCTCGGCGAGCTGCTCGTCACCCGGGCCCGCGCACAGTGGGCGCTGGGCGACCTCACCGCCGCGGAGCAGGGTCTGCGCACGGCGCTCTCCACGGCGCTCGCCTTCGGTTCGGTGCCCGCACGCGTGGACGCCGCGCGCTACCTCGCGGACCTGCTCCGCCACACCGGCCGCCACGCCGAAGCGATCGACACGCTCGAACGCGGGTTGCGCGAGCTGCCACCAGGTTCCACCACCCGCATTGCCGATGCGGGCGCATTGCTGGACGAACTTCGGCACGACGTTTCCCTCGACCCAAACAAGAAAGGAACCGCAGATGGCCTATGAATTAAGCCGGGATGACCTCGAACCCCTGCTGCTCGGGGCAGCTTTTTTTGGCAGCGGAGGGGGCGGCACGATCGAATCCGCCCAGCATCTCGCAGAAAAATTCGTCGCTGGCGACTACTATCCGACCGACAAGGTCAAGGTCGTTTCGGTGGACGAAGCAACCGAAGGCGAAACCGTCATGGTCGCCTATCTCGGCGCCCCCGAAGCGATCAACAAGGCCACCCATCCGGAAGGCCCGGTGATTGCCGTGCAGAACGTGCAGGCGCGACTTGCTTCGCAGTCCAGAAAGCTTGCCTACGTGATGCCGCCCGAAAGCGGCGCGTTAGGCTTCACGGTGGCGGCGCTCGTTGCCGCGAAGCTCGGCCTCGCCGTGATCGACGCCGACGGCGCGGGCCGCGCCGTGCCCTCGCTGCCCATGCTGACCTTCGCAGCCGCGGAAATCGACCCGCGCCCCGCCTTCCTCGTGAGCCAGGGCGGCCTGTGCGTCGAACTCGACGTCACGCCGCGCCAGGGCAATCACGGCGGCAAGACGCACCAGCGCGACGTCTCGGCGATCGTCGAGCAGATGATGCGGCCCGTGGTGGCCGATCCCGAGTTCGGCCAGTTCGGCGGCCTCGCCATGTGGGTGATGACGCCGTCCAACCTCGGCCGCGCCACGCCCATTCGCGGCACGCTCAAGCGCGCGCTCGATCTTGGCCGCGCCCTGCAGGCCGGACACGTCCGCAGTGTCTCGCAGATGATCGGCTATCTCGCCGAGCGCTGCGGCATCGCTGCACGCGCGGTTTCCGATCCGGGCGAACTGGTCTCGGCGAAGGTCGACACGAGCGGCGGCTTCGACGTGGGCAAGGTGAGCATCGACGCGGGCGACCACACCTACACGGTGATCTACCAGAACGAATCGCTGCTCGCGTGGGACAGCCGGCGCGCCCAGCCCATCGTGCTGGCGCCGGACAGCATTACGTACTTCGTAGGCGGCGAAGGCCAGTCGATCTTCAGCAACGGCGACCTCGTACAGGACAACGGCAAGCTCAATCCCGCCATCGGCAAACGTCCCGTAACGCTGATCGCGTGGCGCGCCGAACCGGAACTGCAGAGCGGCCTGATCCTCGACAGTTTCATGGAACTACTCAACTCGCTCGGCTATCTGGGGCCGTACGTGCCGCTCGAGGCGAAGCACTCCGGCCGTGACGGAGGTGCCGCGTGAGCACGCCCGTGAGTTCCCCCCTGCGCATCTGCGTGCTCGTGCCGGTGAACACGTCGCAGTACAACGACCGCATCATGAAGGCCCTTGAGCCGGTGATGCCGGCGGACGTGCAGGTCGAGATCCGCAACATCACCTCGGGCCACCCCGACATCGAGAACCGCACGAACTGGCTGCAAAACGGCATGCCCGTGGTCGAACTGGCGCAGGCCATCGAAAAGGACGGCTTCGACGGCATCTGGCTGACCGACTTCGACATGTGCGGCGTCGAAGCGGCGCGGGAGGTGATCGACATCCCCATCATCGGCGGCTTCCCGGCGGCGGCCTTCGGCGCGCTGATGCTGAGCCAGCGCTTCTCGATCATCACGATCCTGCAGAGCACGCTCGCCATGCAACGCGCGCATCCGCAGACCTACGGCATCGTTGATACGTTCGCTTCGATCCACGCGATCGATTGCCCGGTGGCGCAGCTCGACAACGTGGACGTGGTCGTGGCCCGTACCTTCGAGGCCGCCATGAAAGCCATCAAGGACGATGCCGCACAGTCCATCCTGCTGGGCTGCACGGGCTTCGTGGATGTCGCGAGCCGGGTTTCGACGCTACTGACCGAAGCGCTGGGCAGCTACGTGCCGGTCATCGACCCGAACCAGGCCGGCTTCAGCTTCCTCGTCTCGCTCGTGCGCATGAAGGTGCGCCCGAGCCGCCTCACCTATAGCAAGGTCAGCCTCCAGTCCTAGCCTCGCGGCTGGCTTCCCCCTGCTCTCGCCGGTGCCTTTTTCGCGCGCCGGCGGGACCTGCCGGTTTTTCGCCGCGCGTCCCCCTCTTTCCCGCCCCTTTCCTGCCATCGCTGCCCGGTCAATTCTGCGACCTTGCCCGAATTTTGCATTCCCCGACTTTCGATATATTACGGCGGATACGGCGCCCCGTCCGTTCAGCCGCCACGCGATTGGGGCAGCGCAACATGGACGGATCGGGCACTCTCTTGATGCGCCGTGCGGCAATTGGACGAATTCGTCCAATTTCTGGAGTAACCCAGGTCGGAATCGTCCTATGGCACCTCCGCAGACCGCGCCAAGCCCCTGCTGTCGCGGCTTTCGGGTCGTTGGCACGATGATTGCTATATAGTCTCGGAATTCGGGGACGAGGAAGACCAACCCGCATCGATCGACAAGTTCAGGGTGTCGCCCATCGAGCACCAGCATCGCGTATTCAGCAAGGTGCCCGCGCGACGCCCACGAACCGGTCGCCGGGTCCGTCGAGCCTTGGCGGGCTTATGTTTGCAGCTTGATCGTTTGAAACCGGCCTGTTCGATTCGCTATCCTTACCATTAAATGACATCGAAGCCGGTTTCGTAAATTCAAAGAGGGCCGTGTTGTAGTCGTAGTACCCGTAGTGATGTGTCGATAGTTCGCGACCGGTTGCAACGATAAAGCCCGGCACGAACGCCTGACACTGAAATGGCGGCAATCGTCTGGCCACGTATCAGACGAGTCGCCCACTGGGCCGTCGCTGCTCGCATTCCGAGAGCCGGCGGCGTCGGCCCATTTTTACTGGCCTTAGCCAGTCCGTCTTCCGGGGTCGCTTTTTACTTCTCTCGAATCGCAAATCAAAACGCTGCTCCAGCCGCACGCGGTGCCTTGTTTCGTGCAGCGTCTCTTCAACTGTGTCACGCATTTTCGTCGCAACGCCCGCTGTGGCGGCACGCTCACAGGCAGCAGCATGGCTGCAGCGGCGAGCGATGTCAGGCATGGGACGTGCGCTGGACGAATGATTACGATCGCAAGGCGAAGCAACCATGATGGGCGAAATTGAACAGGACATGTATGGGCAGCCGAAATGCGCGAGCGCCGGGGGAAGACGTGCCGCAGCGGGCCGCAACACGAAAACTCCGCCTGCTGGCGAGAGCCCCTATACCGTGAAGAACCTCGACGGCGCCATTGCCCACCTCGAAGTCGCCATTGCCGTGGACGACAACATTGCCGTCTTCGGCCGGCGCTATTGGCTCGACCGCGTGCAGCAGATCGCACTGACGCCCGGCATCATGCAGAACCAGGCGCGCCGCCTCAAGCAGTTGCACGAACAACTGATGGGGAATCGATAACGCGCAGGACAGGGCCGCGCGCGACGCCGATCCCGCCATACAGACAGGCGAGCTTCACTCCACTTGTACGGGAAAGCCGCGATGCCTTGCAGACCATGCCGCGACGAACGTTGCCGTTAGCAGCAACAGCAGGATCGGAAAGAACGATCGCACACCCAGGTAGTCCAGCAATACCCCGCCCACGAGCCCGCCTCCCGCGATGGCCGTGTTCCAGGTGGTGACCAGCATGGCCTGCGCGACGTCGGCCGCCTCTCCCGCCGTCTTGGCGAGCGCGGTCTGAAACAGCGTCGCGGAACCGCCGAACGCAAGACCCCACGCCCCCACCGCCGCATAGACAAGCGCGTGCACGCTTCCCGCGACGCCCAGGGTCAGCGCGGCGATGGCGAACAGGACCGTGCTCGCGAGCGTCAACGCCCGCAGACGGCAGTCGATCAGCCTGCCGGTGATCGAGATGCCCAGCAGCGAAGTCACACCGAACATGAACAGCACGCGATCGGTCCAGTCGGCCATGCCGCTCGTGGCCAGAACGGGTGAGATATAGGTATAGAGCAGATTGTGCGCCAGCACGAAAGTCAGTACCACGAATAGAATGGAACGCACACCCGGCAAGGTGAACACGCAACGCAAGGTGAATCGCCTGCCCGCCGGCTGCCCCGGAAAATCCGGCACCGTCGCGCGCACCCAGACGAACAACAGGGCCGCCAGCACGCTCATGACGCAGAACGCCAAGCGCCAGCCTATCCAGTTGCCGAGGAACGTACCGGCCGGCACGCCCAGCGAGAGGGCCAGCGGTATGCCCGCCATCGCCACGGCGATGGCCCCGCCCTGGCGACGCTCCGGCACCATACGAGCCGCATAGCCCGCCAGCAGCGCCCAGATCAATCCCGCCGAGACGCCCGCAACGAGGCGTGCCGCCATCGTCAGCGCATAGCTGCCGGACAGCGTGGTTACGGCATTGGCCGCGACAAAACCGGAAATCGCGATGAGCAACAGCGGCCGGCGGCGCGCACGCTGCGTCATGAAGGTCAGCGGGATCGCGGCCACCAGCGACCCCATTGCGTAGATCGTGACCGTCTGACCGCTCAACGACTGCGAGACGTGCAGACTCTGCGCCATCTGCGGCAGCAGGCCCGCCGGCAGCGCTTCGGTCAGGATCGTGACGAATGCCGCCATGGCAAGCGGCAGCAATTTTGCGAGCGGCAGCCGCTCGTCGATATCCTGTGTCATTGTGTGGATTCCTGATCGTTATAGACAGCATCGCGCAGTTCGGTCACGAAGCGCCCGGACATGCCTTCGTACAGCGTATTGGTGAAGGTAACGACACTGAGCCGCTGCACCGGATCGACGAACCACGAATGGCCATACGCGCCGCCCCAGCGCCAGGTGTCGTTCGATTCGGGCGAGGCCGCCCGCACCCGGTCGCTTTCCCGGTCGGCCAGTCCGGCTGCCTGCTCGTGGATCACCTCGCCATTGTGCGCAACGAGCACGACGGCGCCAACGATACGCCGCTCCTGCAACGCTCGATGCACCGCCTCCTGAATACGCGTGGACATCATGGGTATTGTCATTAAAAGCCCCTCGTCTGAATGAACATGAACGTCAAGATAGAGGTGGCACGATCCGGGAAAAAGTGGGGTAAAGTTCCGCGTTGTGCGGAAACGAATGTCCGCAATGGAGGGAAACGGTGGACAGCCTCAATGGCTTTGTCGTGTTCGTGCAGGTGGCTCAAACGCGCAGCTTCGTGGCCGCGGGACGATTGCTGGGCGTTTCGGCATCCGCGGTCGGCAAGAGCGTTGCGCGCCTCGAAGACAAACTTGGCGTGCGGCTCTTCTATCGCAGCACGCGCAGCGTCACGCTCACGGCCGAAGGCACCCGCTTTCTCGAACGAAGCCGGCGCATCCTGGCCGAGATCGAAGCGGCCCAGACCGAGATTTCGGAGGCGACGGCCAGGCCACGTGGCCCGCTGCGCGTGAGCCTGCCGCTCGTGAGTTCGCTGCTGCTGCCGGTGCTGGGCGAATTCATGCGCGAGTATCCGGAGATCGAGCTCGATCTGGATTTCACCGACCGTGTGGTGGACGTGATCGAGGAAGGTTTCGATGCCGTGGTCAGAACCGGCGTGCCCACCGACTCGCGGCTCGCCGCCCGCAAGCTCGGCTCCTTCCGCTGGTGCGTGGTCGCCTCGCCCCAATACTTCGAGCGGCGCGGTACACCGCAGGTACCCGCCGATCTGCTCGACCATACCTGCCTGCACTACCGGGTTCCGAATACCGGCAAGCTCGAAACATGGGCGCTGCGCCGCGCTTCAGGGGAGCCGGAACTCACGCTGCCGGTCTCGATGATCTGCAACAACATCGATACGCGCGTGTGCTTCGCGCTGCAGGGAAGAGGCATTGCGTATCTGCCCGACTTCTCGATCAGGACGTTGCTGGAAGATGGGCAATTGCGTGTGGTGCTCTGCGATCACGTCGAGCGCGAGGGCGTCTTTCATGTGCTGTGGCCGGCCAGCAAGCATCCGTCGCCGAAAGTGCGGGTGCTCGTGGATTTTCTGGGCGAACACGTGTTTCCCGCGACGCAGGCGTGCGATCACCACGGCACGATGCGGCCCAGATAGTCCAGATAGTGCAAGCCCGATCGCCCTTCGTAAGTCTCGATCGTGCTCACCAGATTCGGAATGCTTTCTTCGATTCCCAGACGTGCCTCGGGACCGCCCATGTCGGTGCGAACCCATCCCGGCGCCATCAGCAGCAACGTTCTCGCATCGTCCCGGTGGCGGGCCGCAAAGCTGCGCATGAACATGTTGAGCGCGGCCTTGCTGCCGCGATACACCTCGTAGTTGCCATTCGTGTTGTTGGTCACGCTGCCCTGCCCCGACGACATCACGCCTATCGTTCCGGAGGACTGAACGATGTCCGAGAGCGCTTCGATCACGCGCATCGGACTCAAGGCGTTCGTCACCATGACACGCACGAACTCTTCGGTCGAGACATCGGCAATCGTTTCGCCGTCGTTGTTCTTGACACCGGCATTCACGAACAGCAAATCGACGCGACGGTTTTCAAGGCGGCCACGCAAAGCCGCAACCTGCCCGGGAACCGTGATATCGACCGTTTCCGTTTCGAGTGCACCGTGGGAAGACTGCGCGAGTCGCAGCAGTTTCTCCATCGAACCCGCCCTGCCGGTGGCGATCACGCGCCAGCCGCGCCTGAGGTATTCCTCGACCATGGCGAAGCCCAGTCCGCGCGACGCGCCGATCAGCAGCACGGTCTTTTGTTCAGAGGTGTCTTGCATGGGTCATGTCCTTTCAATGTTCAATGAAATGGATACCGGGGCCGAAATCCAGCATGGAAAATATATCGACCCACCCTCCACGGCGGAAGGCGCGCCAACCGCACTGATACCTTGCGTCCGACGCCATGCGTCAAGGTGGCCATGTTAGGATCGGGCATGTCCGAACCCGATTTGAATCTGCTGATTGCGCTCGACGTATTGCTCGCCGATGGCAGCGTGGTCGGCGCCGCACATCGACTGGGCCTGAGCACCTCGGCCATGAGCCGCACCCTGACCCGCTTGCGCGAAGTGACCGGCGACCCGTTGCTTGTTCGCGCGGGGCGCCACATGGTGCTGACGCCGCATGCAGAGGCCCTGCGCCAACGCACCCGCCATGCGGTCGACGAAGCGCGAGCCTTACTGCAACCTTCGGCAGCCGAGCCTGATTTTCCCGCCTTGCAGCGAACCTTCACGCTGCGCACCAACGAGGGTTTCGTCGAAGCCTTCGGCGCTGCGCTCATCGCCGCCGCAACGGCCATCGCGCCGCTCGTGCGCGTGCGTTTCGCACCCAAGACCGAAAAGACCGCCACGCATCTGCGCGACGGTTCGGCCGACCTCGAAATCGGTGTGCTGAGTGAAATGGGGCCGGAAATCCGCGTGCAGGCGCTATTCCGCGACCGTTTTCTCGGCGCGATCAGGAAAGGCCATCCGCTCGAGCAGGACGGCGAGATCACGGCCGAACGCTACGCTTCGTTCGGCCATGTGGTAGCGGCACGCCACGGCAACGGCAGCGGTCCCGTGGATGATGCATTGGCAACGCTGGGGCTGGAAAGAAGCATCGTCGCCGTGGTTCCGACCTTTCATACGGCGCTGGCCGTGGCCCGCGCTTCCGATCTGATTGCGCTCGTGCCCGCATCGTTTCTGGTCCATGCCCGCGAGGATCGGGAATCCGCGCTCTCCTCCGGCATTCGCACGTTCGAACTCCCCGTGGCGACCGAAAAAATTACCGTATCGCAGATGTGGCATCCACGCTTCGAGGCCGATCCCGTTCATCGCTGGCTCCGGCAACTCGTCCTGACCGTCTGCCGCCAAAGGGTGCCGCTGTGAGCGACTACGCGTACACGATCACGCTCACTGTCGCGGTCTTCGTGAGCGCGAGCATCGACGATTTCCTGTTTCTTGTCTGCCTGTTGACGGGAGCGAAGGCGCGGCCTTATGGCGTGATGCTGGCCAAGTTCGTGAATGCTTCCGTGGTCGTGGCGTTCGCCGCGGTGCTGGGCGCCGTACTGGCGAGCAGCGCGGCGAAGATCGGCAATGCGTTGCTCGTAGGCAGCCTGCCGCTTGCCCTGGGTCTCTACCGGCTCGTTCAGGCGAGGCTCAGCCCCAAGACCATCACCCCCGCGCCGCACGAGCAGGCGGCTGGCGAATCGTTCTGGCGCTGCTTTGTCGTTTTCGGCGCCGGCAGTCTCGACAACGCTGCCGCGTACACGTCGTTGTTCGCCGCCAGCGCCGCGTCCGTTGCGGCCACGAGCATGGCGACGATTCTTGCCCTGACTGTCGTGCTGTGCGGCGCGGCATGGCTCGTCGTCGCACAGCAGTGGCGCATCTTCCGGAATGCGTGGCGGCTGGACGGCTTCGTTCCGTATCTGCTGATCGGACTCGGCATTCGTTCGATCGCCGCCGCGCATTTGTAGGCTGCGTAGGCTGCGGGCCGGACGTGCTCCGGCCGCGCGCGGCGAACTACGCCGCTTTCGCCAGTTCCGCTTCGATGGCCGCCACGAGCGCCGGATCGTCCGCACCCACGTTCGGTGCGAAGCGCGCCACGACTTCGCCCTCGCGGTTCACGAGAAATTTCTCGAAGTTCCACAGCACGTCGGGTGCGGGATTGGGTGCGATGCCGTAGCCCTTGAGGCGCTCCCGGAACGGCCCGTCGCCCGTGGCCTGCGGCTGGGCATGCGTGAGCGCGTGATACAGCGGATGCTGGTCCTCGCCCACCACCGAGATCTTCGAGAAGAGCGGAAACTTCACGCCATAGTTAGCGGTGCAAAATTCCTCGATCTCGGCGTCCGACCCCGGCTCCTGGCCCTTGAAGTTGTTGGCCGGAAACGCCAGCACTTCGAACCCGCGCTCGCGCTTGTCTTCGTAGAGCGATTCGAGCCCTTCGTACTGCGGCGTCAGCCCGCACTTCGATGCCACGTTCACGACCAGCAACACCTTGCCCTCGAAACGCCGCAGCGTGGCAGGCGCGCCGTCGATTGCGTTCACCGGAATGTCGTAAATCGCCGTGCTCATGTTCGTCTCTCCTGTTGGATTCAAAGGGTGAAAACTGTCTTTGCTGCGCGCCCGGGTTCGTTATCACTCGCTCGCTTCGCGCACCATCAGCAACGCGGCGCTGTCGAGTATCGTGACCTGCCCATAGCGGATCTCGATCCATCCGCAGTCGGCAAACGCCCGCAGTTCCTTGTTGATGCTTTGCCGCGAGACGCCCAGCAGCGCGGCCAGGTCGTCCTGCGAGAGCTTGAGTCCGATCTCGACGCCCGCCTCGACGGGATTGCCGTAGCGATCGGCGAGGCTCAGCAGGCGCTCCGCCACGCGCGCGCGAAAATCCGCCAGGCGCGAAAACCGGAAGCGGTCGTTCAGTTCGCGGTTGCGCGAGCAGATCAGTTCGAAGAACCCGCGCATCAGCGCAGGTTGCCGCTCGAACAACTCTAACATGGCGGCGCGCGGGATGTGGAAGAGCTGTGTCGTGCCGTGCGCGTACATATCGCACAGCGATCCCTTCTGGTCGAGCGCCGGAATGATGTTGATGACCGTATCGGGCTGAATGTATTCGCCGATCACGCGCGCCCCCGAGGCGCTCACCCAGCCGGCTTCGAGCGCCCCCGCCAGCACGATATGAATCTCCTTGCATTCGGCCTGATACGGCAGCACCAGTTCGCCGTGCAGCCAGGTTTTCTCGTAGCCGGCATCGACGAGCGTGGCCGCCGCATCGGCCGACCAGTTGCTCAGGCACGGATGCTTCAGAAAAGCCTTGATGACGCGCTGACGCGTGAGCGGATCGAGCGCGCGGCGAAGCAGCGCGTCATGCGAAGGGTACGCGTACCCGGCACGACGTTCGGCGGCGAAAGTACGCGTCGGGGGCGTTGCGGTGGCAGACATGGCTCATGCTCCAGGGATCCAGGGTTCTCCGGAATTTGAGCATTCCATGCCCACTCGCCCAAACCTATTTTTTTTGCTATGCATATCACGAGGCCGCGCGAAACCCGGGTTCCGCGCGCCGGTTCATCCGTTCATCCCGCGTTCACGCGGGCCGGAATTCGAACGGCTGCACGCCGTTCTCTTCCACATAGGTCTCCCAGTGCTCGAGCAGCGCTTGCAGCCTCTCGGGTTCCGCCGGCGCCAGGTCCCGCGTTTCGCCGGGGTCGCGCGCGAGATCGTACAGCTGCCACACGCCGGAACCGACCGGCGCGGGAATGAACACGGCCTTCCAGTCGCCCTGGCGCACTGCGCGCCGGCCGAACAGCTCCCACCCCGTGACATGGCTCGCGTCGTGCACGGTTTCGGCGCGGCCCGAAAGATACGGAAGCAGCGAGCGCCCCTTCAAGGCGGCGATCTCCCTGCCGCGCCAGGCGGTTCCGGGATGCTCCACACCGGCCAGCTCCAGCAAGGTCGGCACGACGTCCATGACCGTGGCGAATGCCCCGCCGATGCTGCCGTTGCGTGCAAGGTGGGCGTAATGCGCCAGCGCCACCACGCGGATACCCCCTTCGGTCGTGAAGGCCTTGTAGAGCCGCGAAGGGGCCGTGGCAGCCTGAGCCCAGCGCGGCCCGTACCACACATACGAATTGCCCTGGCCGATATTGCCGAGACTGTTGTCGTAGTAGTCGCGAATGAAGCGTTGCAGGTCCGGGCCGAAGATCGGCAACGCTTCGAGCAGTGCCCCTTCCGCGCCATTGTCCGAGAGAAACAGCACAAAGGTGTTGTCGAATTCGCCCGTAGCCTTGAGGTGTTCGATCACGCGCCCGACGTTCCAGTCCAGCCGCTCGACCATCGCCGCGTACACCTCCATCGTGCGCGCCGAGAAGGCGCGCGCTTCGTCGCCCAGTGCATCCCATGACGGCGTGGGCGCTACCACCGGGTGCGCGGAGACGTCCGCGTCGAGCAGTCCCAGCTCCCGCTGGCGCGCGAGGCGCTGCGTGCGCAGTTCGTCCGGACCGGCGTCGTAGCGGCCCCGGTAGCGCTCGACGATCTCCGCCGGCGCCTGCAACGGCCAATGTGGCGCGGAGAACGGCAGGTAGGCGAAGAACGGACGGCCGTCGTCGGGACGCTCGTCCAGATACTGCAATAGTTTGTCCGTGAAGCTATCTGACGAGTAGAAGTCTTCGGGCAGTTGATCGACGAAGTGGTCGTCTTCCACGTACAGGGAGCGCGTCGAACGCAGGAGACGCGGCTGCTCGTCGTGCTCGCCCACGGGCTCGAATCCGTAGTGGTTCGCCGCACCCGGAAGCAGTGCGAACGATTTTTCGAAGCCGCGGGCCCACGGCGCGCGTTCGAGCGTCAGGCCCAGGTGCCACTTGCCCGCCATCGCAGTGAAGTAGCCGGCCTCGTGCAGCAGTTCCGGCAACGCCGCCACCCGCTCGTTCAGATACCCTTCGTAGCCCGGTTTGCCGGCCAGTTCGGGCGGCAACGTCTCCGCCATCGTGCCGATACCGGCCACATGGTGATCGGTGCCGCTCAGCAGCATGGCCCGCGTGGGCGAACACGCCGAGGCCGTGTGGAAATCGGTGAAGCGCACACCGGTATGGGCCAGGGCGTCGAGATGCGGTGTCGCAATCTCCCCGCCGAACGCGCCCAGATCCGAAAATCCCAGATCGTCCGCCACGATCACGAGGAAGTTGGGGCGCCTGGCCTGGCTTTTGGGCGGGCTTGCAGTCTTGTGTTGCGCAGCAGTCTGTTCCGACATTTCCTGTTTCTCTATTCCGTTGAAGGGGAGGATAAGACGTGAAGCATGGCCTCACTGCCGCGTGCGCCAGGACGTGGCCGCAGCTTCGAGCCGGGTGCCGAGCCAGGCGAAGAGCGCACCCAGCCCACCGATCAAGGCCGCCGCGCTCAGCAACCGGTCCATCCGGAACAGTTGCTGAGCATCGATCATGAAAGTGCCGAGCCCCACGCCGGAAGGCATCAGATATTCGGCGCCGATCGCGCCGAGCCACGCGTAGAGGAGCGCCAACCTCAATCCGGCGAACACGCCGGGCAGAATCGCGGGAACGACGAGCCAGCGCAGCCGCTGCCACGCATTCAACCGCAACGTGAGTGCGACTTCGTGCAGCGCGGGCGGTACCGCTTCGACGGCGCGGCTCGTTGCGAGCACAACGGGAAAGAACGCGGCCAGCGCTACGAAAATCACCTTGGCAAGATCGTCGATGCCGGCCCAAGCGGTCAGCACCGGAATCCACGCGAAGATCGCGACCTGGCGCAAGGCCGTGAGCGTGGGATTGAGCGCGCGGCCAATCCAGCGCACCGAGCCGAGCGCAAGGCCCAGGACGATCCCTGCCGCTGCCCCGCCGGCCAGACCCTCGCCCGCGCGCGCCAGCGTGTGCGCGAGCGGCACCGGCAGCGCGCCCATCCTCAAATCGTCGAGCGTGGAGGCCAGCACCGCGCCCGGCGCGGGCAGCAGGTTCGCATCGACCCAGTGCCGGTGCGCTACCACGCTCCACACCGCGAGAAGCAGCACGGGGAGCACCGCGCCGTTGAGGTAGCGCCGCCAGCCGCGCGAATGCGCGTGCCGCGCAGCACCAGGCGCTTCGTGCGGCCAGCGCACGATCCCGCTGTCGAGCAGTGCGACGCCCCGGTCGATGGCAAAGCCCGTCAAGCCGATCACCACGATGCAGACGAACACCACGTCGAGCTGGAACATCTGCCGGCCCCAGACCATGAGGTAGCCGATCCCCTCCGACGAAGCGAGCAGTTCCACGGCAATGAGCGTGAGCCACCCTTGCGCGAGCGCCTGACGCACGCCGGTCAGAAACGCCGGCAACGCCGCCGGCACGATGAGAAGACGCAAACGCTGCCACGCAGACAAACGCAGCACGCCCGCCACTTCACGCAAACGCTGGGACACGCCGCGCACGCCCACCTGAGTGTGGATTGCCACCGGCACGGCGACGGCCTTGAGGATGAGCACGATCTTCAGGGCCTCGCCGATACCGAGCACGAGCATCAGCAGCGGCAGCAACGCGAGCGGCGGTATCTGTGCAAACGCGTAGAACACGGGCGCGATGATCTCTTCGGCAATCGCACTCGTGCCCATCAGCGCGCCGAGCGCGGCGCCGCCCACCACGCCCGCGACAAAACCGATGGCGAGCCGCTCGAGACTGATGAGCAGATTCGATATCAATTGATCGTCGAACAACGCGTGCGCGGTCTGCCACACCAATTCAGGCGCCGGTAGAATCTGCGCGGACATCCAGCCGGCGTGCGAGGCCTTCCACCAGAGCAGAAACACGACTACCGGCACGATCCACGGCACTAGCGCCGACCATGAGAGCGCCCGCACGCGCACTTGACCCCTAAGCACTCCTCCTTGTTCGTCCACGCTCTCATCCGGAGCCTTGTCGTCGAGTACGGATGCTCCGGCCAGGTTTGCCATTTCGCCCTCTGCTTTTCGTGATCAATAAGTGAAGCGCAGCGTCGCGCCCACCACGCGCGGGTCGCCGGCCATCGCGGTATAGGTGTTCTGCACGCTCGCGAACGAAGCGAGGTAGTAGCGCTTGTTGAACACGTTGTGCGCCCAGATCGACAGGTCCCACTTGTGCTCGCCACTGTTCAGGCGCCAGCCGGTTGCGAGATTGAGAATGCCGTAGCCCGGCAGCTTGCCGTACTGCGAATCGTCGAGCGTGCCGAACTGGTTCGAGCGCAGCGACCACACGCCCGTGAGGTACTGGTCGATGTCGTGACCCAGGTAGAACTCGTATTGCGCGCTCAGGTTGGCGATCCAGCGCGGCGCACCCGATACCTGCTTGCCCGTGAGATTGCAGGTGGTGGCGCCGGTGGCCAGCGTGATTTCGGCGGCACACGGGCCGTCGGTGTACGAGCTGTACGTGGCATCCACATACGAAGCGTCGAAGCCCAACGTGAGTCCGCGCAGCGGCTTCGCCCGCAGATCGATTTCCGCGCCGCGCGAGCGCACGTCCGCGCCGTTCGCCAGCACCTGGGTCACGAGTCCGCTGGCCGGGACCGTGACGTAGGTCGTCGCCTGATAGCCGTTGATCTGCGTCCAGAACAGATTGGCGTTGAAGATCAGCCGGTGGTCGAACCAGTCGCTCTTGATGCCGAGCTCCGCGTCGTTCGCCCGCTCCGGGCCGAACAGCAGCGAATTCGCGCCCAGCGAAGGCGCGGAGCCCACGGCCATGTTGATGCCGCCGGACTTTTCGCCGTGCGAGAGCGTGGCGTAGGCGAGCACGTCGGACGTGAGCTTGTAGCTGAAATTGAGCATTGCCGACGGGCTCACGCCGTGCTGGCCGATCTGGCCGGACTGGTAGGGCCCCACCGCCGCGTTGCGCGCGGCCAGCAGCGCGCCCGTGAGCGGCGTGCCGCCAAACGGCGCATCGCGATTCACGTAGCCCGTCTTGTCCTCGTAGGTCCCGCGCAGGCCCGCCGTGAAGTCGGCACGCGAGGTGGCATGCCACGTGGCCTGGCCGAACAGCGCCGCGCTGTTGGTCTCGACCGAGGCCGGCGAGAGCGAGGTAACGCCGTCGAGAATCTTGCGATCCACGCCGAACTGGAACAGATCCGCGTCCGGGCCGAAATCGGTGAACGTGGTCGTGTTGGTCTGCTGGTAAAAATAGTACGCGCCCACCACCCAGTCGATCGGTCCGCCTGTGGGCGAAGCAAGACGCACCTCCTGCGAAATCTGGTGATCGTTGACGGCGACCCCGGCGTCGCTGAGGGCCGGCACCGGCAGCGAATCGCCGTCGTTCGTGGGGCTGAAATTCCAGAAGCGGGCCGCCGTGATGGAGGTCAGCGTGTAGCCGGCCGGCAGCTTGTAGTTCACCTCCGTCGAAACGCCGCCCTGGTGAACGTTCATGTGCGGCGTGGTATCGATATCCACCGCATAGCGCGACGGATCCGTGACGGGCGTGACACCGAAGAGCGCGGCGCGCGACAGGAACGTGCCGCCCGGCGGCAAGCCGTAGAGCAGCAGCGCGCCTGTATCGGCGTTTTCCGTGCTGTAATCGGCAATGAAGCGCACGCTCAGATCATTGTTCGGTTTCCATAGCAATTGTCCGCGCACCCCATAATTCGAGGTGCCGTTCAACTGGCTTCCGTTGTACAGGTTGGTGATGTCACCGTCGCTGTGCGTATGTTCGAGATCCAGCGTGCCCGCAAGCGTATCGGAGAGCGGGCCGGAGAGATGCGCCTTGGTCTGCGCGTAACCGTCCTGGCCCACCGACTGTTCGAGGTAGCCTTCGGTCTTGAACTGCGGAGGGCGTGTGGAAATATTGAGCACGCCCGCAGTGCTGTTCTTGCCGAACAGCGTGCCCTGCGGTCCGCGCAACAGATCGACCTGCTGGATGTCGAGCAGATCGAACACGGCCATGCCGGGGCGGCCGAGATACACGTTGTCGAGATAGACGCCGACGCTCGGCTCCAGATTGTCGCTGGCCGGATTGTTGCCGATACCGCGAATCGAAACGCTCGACTGGCGTGGATTGATGAACGCCACATTCAGGCTCGGCAAGGTCTGCTGCAGGTCCTGGATGCGGTAGAGCCGCTGGCGCTCCAGATCCTGTCCGCTCACGGTGGAAATGGGCGCCGGCACTTTCTGGGCGCTTTCGGAGCGGCGGCGTGCGGTCACCGTGAAGTCCTTCAGGCGCATCGAACCGTCACTCTTGACGCCGGCACTCGTGGCCGGATTGTCGTGCGCCCCGGTGTCTGCCTGCGTGTTCGACGTCGCTGCCGCGCCCGAGACGGCAACCGCTGCCGTGCTCCCCGAACCGGCGGTGTTTTCCTGCGCCCACGCAGGGGTCATGGAGAACACCGCCGCGGCGATCGCTGTCAGGCGGTAGAACGTGTGCTGTTCCATCATGTTGTTGTCGTTGTGTTTTTCAGTTCGTCTTTTCGGGCTGCCCAAACGCGCGGTAGGCTTGCCAGCGGCCCGCGAGCTTCGTGGTCTGCAACGCCTTGTCGAGCCAGGATGGGTCGACCCACTGATCGACGTCGAAGGTCTGGCGGATCATGCCGAGTTGTTTTGCCGTATCGACGTCGCGCTTGAACGCATTGACGAAATACGGATCGAGCAGCGGCGAGAAGAACGTGGCGGGATCGCTGTCGCCAATCTCGTTGCGCCAGACCGAAGCCGGAATCGCGGCGCGGTCCTGTTCGAGTTGCAGGTACGCGTCCAGATTCTTGCGGTCTGATAGCCAGTTCGAAGCCTCCAGCAGCGTTTCGACCACGCGCCCGGTCCAGTCGGGATGGGCGCGCAGGAAGGCGTTCGACGCGACGAGCCCCGCTTTGAACGTGCCTACGCCCTCGCGGCCGCGCGTGCTGACCGGGATATCGACGAGGCCCTTGTCCTTGAGAATGTAGAGCGAAGACGCACCCCAGACGGCGTCGATGCGGTGCGCGGCAATCGCTGCCGCGGCACTGTTCATGTCCAGGTTGACCACGCGGAAGTCGCGCTCGGTGAGGCCCTCTGTGCGCAGCACGCTATCGAACGACAGTTGCAGCGCGGTGCCCCGAAAGAGCGCGACCTGCTTGCCCTTGAGGTCCTTGAGATCCTTGATGCCCTGCCCCGGCGCAACCGCGAGATAGCCGTTGACGTCGCGTGCCAGCCCGGCGATCAGGCGCGTATCGAGCCCGTTCGCACGGCCGATGATGCCGGCGAGGTCGCCGAGAAACGCGAGATCGACCTGGTGGTTCGCCAGCGCTTCGTTGACGGCGGGGCCCGCGCCCTTGAAAAAGGTCCACTGGATCTGCACACCGTCCTTCTGGAATGCCTTCTCCAGCGCGTGGTTGGCATAGAGGACATCGACGACACCGCCGCCGGCAGGCTTCGGCCCCGCGCTGATATCGGGCACGGCGATCCGTATGACGTTCTGTGCGCGGGCACTGGCGGGCGCGAGAGCCATAACGGCGCACGCCATGAAAAAAAAGACGGACAGGTTGGCAAAAAGTCGGCGTCCCACTGAATCCCCCAGCACAATGCGCTTCATATGACTTCGTTCGTGCCCGGCGACTTCGGCGCCGGGCACGCCTCGCTTGCTTGTTTGCTCGACAGTTGCTTGCGGTGGCTTACGCGGCGGCGGCAAGTTTCGTGTTCTTCACCGCACTACGCGTCGTGCTCTTGCGCCCGTCCACGCTCACCGGCACGTCGCCCGCCAGCGTGACCCGACGCACGATGCGGCGTGCGTCGCCATAGTCGTTCACGGCGTAATGCTGGGTCGCGCGGTTGTCCCAGATCGCGACGTCGCCCGCCTGCCAGCGCCAGCGCACGATGTTCTCGAGACGTGTGATATAGCCCTGGAACACCTCGAACAGATGGCTCGAGACCGACGACGAGAGACCGACGAAGTTCTTGAAGAAGTGGCCGAGCACGAGCGTCTTCTCGCCGCTTTCCGGGTGCACGCGCACGAGCGGATGCTCGGTTTCGTAGCGCGTGGAAACGAACACCTCCTTGTAACGCTCGAACGCGGCCTGCGCGTCCTTGCTGCGATACTCGCGACCGGTCGCCGCATAGTCGAAGTCGTTGCTGTGCACCGCCCAGAGCTGCTCGGCCAGCGTCTTCAGTTCCTGCGGCAGGTCTTCATAGGCGCTCGCCGTATTGGCCCATACGGTGTCGCCGCCCACCTCCGGGTTAGTCACGCCGCGCAGGATCGAGGCCTTCGGATAGGCATCCACGAACGTCACGTCGGTATGCCAGGAATTCGCGCGGCCGCCGTGCAGCGAATCGAGTTCCAGCAAATATTCGGTGCCTTCCCGAACCGGCACGGTGGGATGCGCAATCGGATCGCCCAGCAGCTTCGCGAACGACTCTTGCTGCTGGTCCGTCAAATGCGTCTGGTCGCGAAAGAAGATCACCTTGTGCTTGAGGAGTGCGGCCTGGATAGCCTGAACGACCGCCGGCTGCAGATCGCCCGAAAGACGCACGCCGCGAATTTCCGCACCGACGCGCCCAGTAATGGGATGAACGGACAGTTCACCCGCTTCGACGACTTTAATATTCGACATGATGAGATCCTTGGTAATTAATCTGGAATACTTATTGTCTACGGTGGATAACGAGGTGAAAGCGATTCTGGAGTCAACCATGTTAGGGAATCCGCGCGGAAATATCTGTCTGTGGTTTGACACTCGATCGCCGACTTTTCTTCTATGCGAATTCCCTGAACGGGGAAGCACCGGGCACTACTGCAGCGTTGCTGCTCTCGCCGCCCCGGCTTTTCCCGAGGAGCCCATGCAGCCGTTCGCGTTCGCGCTGGAAGGCCGCCTCGCCCCGCACGCGCGGATGGGGCAGATCGACATCGACGATCTCGCGGATGCGCCCGGGCCTCGGCGACATAACGACAATGCGGTCCGCGAGACAGATTGCTTCTTCCACGTCGTGCGTGACGAGCAGCATGGTGAGATCCGCCGCCTCGCGCACGCGCAGCAACTGGTCGTGCATCTGCGAACGCGTGAGCGCGTCGAGCGCGCTGAACGGTTCGTCGAGCAGCAGGAAGCCGGGATGCGCGACAATCGCGCGCGCAAGCGCCACGCGCTGGGCCATGCCGCCTGAGAGCTGGTGCGGCAACGCGCGCTCGAAACCCGTCAGGCCCACGAGAGCGATGTGCTCCTGCACGCGGCGCGCAGCCTCGCGACGGTCCAGCCGGAAACGCGCAAGCCCGAGCGCAACGTTCTTCTCGACACTCAGCCACGGGAACAGCCGCGGGTCCTGGAAGACGATCCCGGCTTCGTCGTTGCCGATTCTGGGTGCGACGCCTTCTACGAGGATCTGCCCGTCGTACGTTTTGTCGAGCCCGATCAGAAGACGCAGCAATGTCGATTTCCCGCAGCCGCTCTCGCCCAGAATGGCGATGAACTCATGTCGGCGCACGTCGAGATTGAAGTCCGAAAGGATCGGCAAATCCTGGCCGCTCACGCGATACCGCTTGCTCACTGCCTGCAGTCGCACGAAGTGACTATCGCTTGCATTACCTGAATGCTGCTCGCTGGAAAGGCGGACCATGGGGACCTGATGTCTTGGGACGATGGCGCCGCGAGAGACCTACCCCGGTTGCGGCGAAGAACTTCGATTATCGGGAGGCGCCGCTGTGCTGTCTGTCAAACGGTGGTCAAATTACCCCCTGACCTGTGTCTATCGATATAACCGGCGCATGCAGTGTTACCCGACGATCGAACAGGCCAGCCCCCCCATCTCATTCGACGTTTCAGTGCACCCCGAAACGTTCTCAACCGTGTCACGCCCATACTGCGGCAGGTTCCTGCCTGAAAACCGCACGAACCTCATCCCGTTCCCCCACGCAGAGAAACCCATGAGCGGCAACCCCGGCACAACCTCCCCACGTCACAACGCCGTCGTCGATCTGCTTTTGCTGCTGACTTTATCGACCCTGTGGGGCGCTTCGTACACCTTCATACGGGTCGGTGTCGCGACGATTCCGCCCATTACGTTCATTGCGGCGCGAACCTTGATTGCAGGCCTGCTGCTTCTCGTCGGGATGAGCCTGTGCGGCGTAAAGTTGCCCCGCGAGCCGGCCATGTGGCGGCGCTTTCTCGTGCAGGCCCTGCTGAACAGCGTGGTGCCGTTTACGCTCATTGCCTGGGCCGAACGCTCGGTCGAGGCCGGTCTTGCCACCATCCTGAACTCGACGTCGCCGGTACTCGCGTTCCTCGGCACCTGGCTCGTCACCCACCACGAGAAAGTCACCGCACGCAAGCTGCTGGGCGTTATCGCGGGGCTAGCCGGAACCTGCCTCGTGGTGGGCGCCAGCGCCTTCGAAGGACTGGGGCAGCAACTCGTGCCGCAACTGGCCATTGTGGCCGCCACGGTCTGCTACGCGGGGGCAGCGCTCTATGGACGCGCCTTCAAGGGCCTGCCCGCCGCCGTACCGGCCACAGGTTCGCTGCTCGTGGGAACGGTGCTGCTCACGCCCATCAGCCTCCTCGTCGATCGTCCGTGGACACTGACCCCGTCGCTGCACTCCCTCATGGCGCTGCTGGGGTTGGCCGTTTTCTCGACCGCGCTGGCTTTCGTCGTCTATTTCCGGCTGATTCAAACCTTGGGATCCGTGGGCACTACTGCTCAGGCCTACTTAAGAGTTCCCATTGGCGTGGGAATCGGCATGGCCTTCCTGGGCGAAACGCTGTCGCCCTCGGCGTGGGCCGGACTCGCCTGCGTGGTTGCCGGCGTCGCGGCCATGACGATACCCGCATCGAGGCCGCGAACGGAGGCCGCCGCCCGATTGCGCACGTAATTTCGCGTAACCATTCAGCATGCTTTCCGTTAGCTCGGATGGGCAGAATCGTCCATCATGAGCAGACTTCACGGCCGGATCCACACCTTTGCGCGCGCCCTGCCACGGCTCGCCCTCAAGCCGCTGCGGCGCAAGCCCGTCGCGCAACCGGCACGCATTCTGATTGCGCAACACATGCTGCTGGGCGACGCGCTGCTTCTCGCCGCCTTGCTGGCGAAACTACGCGCACTGTATCCTCACGCGCAGATCGTGCTGGCCTGCCCGAAAGCGATGGCACCGCTCTATGCGAAACGCCCCTTCGGCGTCGATGCGCTCGCTTTCGACCCGCGCGACAGCGCTTCCGTAAAGCGCGTGCTGGCTTCGGGACCTTACGATCTGGGTATCGTGGCGGGCGACAATCGTTACAGCTGGCTTGCACTCGCGGCGGGTTGCCGCTGGATCGTCGCGCATGCGGGCGACCGCCCCGCGTGGAAGAACTGGCCGGTCGACGAGTCGATGCACTATCCCGCAGCGCCGGCCGCATGGGCGGATATGGCGGCGGAACTCGTGAAAGGTCCCGCACCGCGGCCGTATCACCCGACCGACTGGCCCGCGCCGCAGGCGAGCACACCGCTCCCGGCCGAATTGCGTGAAAGGCCCTATATCGTGCTGCATCCCGGCGCGAGCAGCGCGGTCAAGCGCTGGCCCGCCGAACGCTGGCGCGAGCTTGCGAAGCGTGTCGAGGCCGAAGGCTATCTGCCCGTATGGAGCGGCGGTCCGGGCGAGGCCGGACTCGTCGACGCAATCGCCCCCGATCCGGCACAACCCAATCTGGCGGGACGCTACGGCCTCGCCGATATGTGGCACGTACTGAGCGGCGCGCGCGCGGTGGTGTGCCCGGATACCGGCATCGCCCACCTCGCGCGTCTCGTGGGTGCGCCGACTGTCGCGCTGTTCGGCCCCGGCAATCCGCTGATTCACGGAGCGGGCCGTTATTGGCAAGACGCGCCGTTCGTGGCGCTGGCCGCGGACATGCCTTGCCGCGACCATGTCACGCTGTTCCGGCGCCCCGTTACGTGGGTGCGCCGGTGCAGTCGCAGCGAAGCGACCTGCCTAGACTGGCGCGACGGCCACGCCGGCTGCATGACCGGCAACTCCGTGGAGACGGTGTATCGTGCACTGCAGGACCTGCTGGTGCTCGCGACAGCACCCTGATCCAGCCGGCTCCGGTGCCGGCGCGGGGTCACTCCGCCCTCGTTACCCGTCGTTACCGTACTTCAGTGCAGTTTCGGAAACCCGTGGCGCTCGGCGAGCAGTTCGAGAATCCGCTTCGGGTCATTCACGAAGCGTTGCGCTCCCAACGTTTTGGCGTCGTCGGGAAACGGATGCTCGTCGCCCAGCACGAGTGCCGGCAGCCCCTGGTGTGCTTCGTCGAGCACCTCGATCACGACGGCACGCGGCCTGGCGAACGGCACGCGCTTGACGTCCAGCCGCGCGACGCGTTCCGGATCGCTCGCCAGCAGGCCTTCGATCGGCACGCCGTGCGGGCAGACGAAGCGTTCGCCCGGGTGGGCAGGATCGGTGAAACCGGGTTCGAGCAGCAACAGCAGATCGCGACTCATGATACGGACTATGCCTCCATAAAATTCAGGATTCTTGAATATTGAATGCAGCGCGCCGCGCGGTCAGGCTGCAACCGGCTCGCGCGTTCCCGCCGGACGCCAACCCAGTTCCGGTGCGATGCGTTCGATGAAATCCTCGAGAATCTGCCGATAGTGCTCGAACGGCAGATCGTAAGGCAGTTCAAGCCGCAGCTCGCTCACCTGGGCGACAACCGGGTCGGCCAGAAGCTGCGTCAGGATCTCGTCGGCAGTCCCGACCAGATCAGGCACGAACACCGTGCGCCGCTCGCCTTGCGGTGCCAGCGTACGCGCGCGGCGGCCTTCGTCAAACGCACGGTAGCGTTGCCGCGTGGGCGCGTCGGCGCCGTCCAGCGGCACGATTACGCGGCCGAGCGCGATCCGCGGCGGCCTGCGCTCGCTCCAGTGCGTGCAATACGCCTCCAGCTGGCGCAGTTGGGCCTCGCGATAGTCGTCGGTACCCTCGCCCGCCGTAATGTTGCCGATCAGCAAATTGAAGCCGTTGCGTCCGGCCCATTCCACCGAGCGCAGCGAGCCGCCGCCGTACCAGAGGCGGTCCGTGAGTCCTGGCGCATAGGGACTCACGCGGGGCCGCACGCGCCCGGCCGCCGATTCGACGAAACTTTCCTCGCCGCCCAGCCAGTCCCCCGCCAGGTTCCGGCGCAGACGGGCCACACGCGCCCACGAAAAATCGATCTGCCCGGGATCGACGTCGAAGAGACGCTCGCCCAGCAGGCCGCCGTGATTCGGTGCGCCTGCGCTCAAACCCACCTGTAACCGGCCACCCGATAGCACATCCACGCTCGCGAGATCCTCCGCGAGCCGGAAGGGATTCTCGTAACCCATCTGGATCACCGCCGCGCCGAGGCCGATGCGTGTCGTACGCTGGCTGGCTGCCGCAAGAAACGTCGTCGCGGAGGAAACCGCACGCTCCAGATGGCGTTGCCGCACCCAGGCACTGTCGTAACCCAGCGCTTCGCCGCTGCGAAAGAGTTCGAGCGATTGTTCGAGCCCGGCGCGCGGCGCCTCGTCGCGGTAGTTTCCCGGCGTCAGAAAAGCAATATGATCGATGTTCACCTTGCTCATTTTCTAATTATTTCGTTATCCATATTTTCTATCGGACCGCGCTATGCTCATCCTCAAGTATCGCGCAAGCCCGGCGGATTCGTTTGCGATGCGTCGAGCGCCTCCGATTGCAACCCCCATCTCGCGAGCGCCGCCCGGTACTGGCCGCCGTGTATCAATCCGTTCGTCGCCGCCGTCAAGGCGTCGGCGAGACCGCTGCCCTTGCGCGTCGCAATTGCTACGTCGGCCCGATTGGGCCAGCCGGCGTTGACCGTGCCCACCTGGCGTATACCACCCTGGGTCGCCGCCTCGTAGGCAAGCGGACCGCCGGGATCGAGAATCGCGTCGGCCCGCCCGCTGAGCAGCGCGAGCCGTTCCGAGGCGTGATCGTCGTAATACTGCAGCGTAACGGCCCGCAGTCCGTGCGCCTCGTTCTGCCGGCTCCATTCGAGCAGAATGCGCTCCTGCGCCGTGCCCGAGCCGGTGATGATGCGCAGCCCCGCGATATCGCGCGGCTCGCGAATCGCCTTGATCGCACTGCCGTTGGCCACATAGAACGCGTGCAGTCCGAGCCGATAGGTCGAGAAGTCGTACTTGCGCTTACGCGCTTCGGTAACGCCCACATTCGAAATGACCGCGTCGTACTTGCCGGAACTCAGCCCGAGCGGCCAGTCGGGCCACGCCACCGGCACGAGTTCTAGGCGCAGACCCATTGCGTCCGCCACGAGCTGCGCGTAGTCGGGATCGGCGCCCACCACGGTCCGCGCGTCGGTGGCATAAGTCGAAATGGGCGGCGAGAACGGCGCGATTGCCACCGTGAAGACGCCCGGCGCGACAAAACGATAGTTGCCGAGCGCGCGTATTGCCCCGGCATCCTTCGGCGCCCGCAGGCGCCCGGTCTGTTGCGGACTGAAATCGAATGCGCTCGCCGCCGCCCACGTAAGGCTGCCGGGCCACACCCATGCGGCCGCACCCAGCACGATCAGATTCGCGATGCCCCTTCGGCGTGTATCGGGTCGCTCGACGGCTCGCTTGCTCGAATCCATCACAGCACCTTCGAGAGGAACTCGCGCGTGCGTGGATGCGACGGTGCGCCCAGCACCTGCGCAGGCGGCCCCGATTCGACGATGCTACCGCCGTCCATGAACACGACCGTATCCGCCACTTCGCGCGCAAAACCGATCTCGTGCGTGACGACGATGAGCGTCGTCCCCGAGCGCGCGAGCTGACGTATCACGTCGAGCACTTCGTTCACGAGTTCGGGATCGAGGGCCGAGGTGGGTTCGTCGAACAGCAAGACCTTGGGTTTGAGTGCCAGCGCGCGGGCAATGGCCACACGCTGCTGCTGGCCGCCGGAGAGCTGGCGCGGCCACGCGTCGGCTTTGCCTTCGAGGCCCACGCGCGCGAGCAGCGCTCGCGCTTCGGCCTGTGCCTCGGCTCGCGGCACGCCGGCGGCGAGCGGGGCTTCGATGAGGTTATCCAGCACGCTCAAGTGCGGGAACAGGTTGAAGCTCTGGAACACCATCCCGACATCGGCGCGCCGGCGCAGCACCTCGCTTTCGTCCAGTTCGTAGAGCGTGCGCCCTTCGCGCCGATAGCCCACGAGTTCGCCGTCGATGTCGATGAAGCCGTCGTCCACACGCTCAAGATGGTTGATCGTGCGCAGCAGGGTCGATTTGCCCGACCCCGACTGGCCGAGTATGACCGTCACGCTGCCCGACGGCACGGTGAGCGAAACGTTGTCGAGCACCTTGAGGGTGCCGAAGCTCTTGGAAACGTTGTGGATCCCTACCCGGCCACCCACGCGGCGCTGCGCCCAGCCGGCGGTGGCTTCGGCTTCGGGGCCGTTCGCGGCAACCGTTCGTCGCGTGCGCCACCGGGCGGCCAGCCCGGCGAGCGGCGGACGCGCCGCCTGCTCGCGCGTGGCACCACGTGCATAGTGGCGCTCCACGTGAACCTGGATGGCCGACAAAACCGTCAGGATAACCAGGTACCAGACCGTGGCGACCAGCAGCAGCGGAATCACTTCCAGGTTGCGGTGATAGATGATCTGCACGGTGTAGAAGAGATCCGGCATCGCGAGGATATAGACCACCGAGGTTCCCTTCGCCAGCCCGATCACGTCGTTGAACGCAGTGGGCAGCACCGCGCGCATGGCTTGCGGCAAAACGATGCGCCTCGCCTGGCGCCCGCGCGGCAAGCCCAGCGCCGCAGCGGCTTCGCGCTGCCCATGATCGACGGACAAGATACCGCCGCGTATTGCCTCGGCGGCGAACGCCGCGTGATTGAGCGTGAGGCCGAGCACCGCCGCGAAGAAAGGTCCGATCAGATCCGTGGTCGGTTCGTTGAACAGCGTGATGTGCGTGAACGGCACGCCGATCCAGACGGTCTCGTACAGATAGCCGAGATTGTTCAGCAACAGGAGCAGCACGATGGGCGGAATCGAGCGAAAGAGCCAGATATACGCCCACGCGCAGCCGGATACCAGCGGCGAGCGGGAGAGCCGTGCGAGCGCGAGCGGCACCGCAAGCGCAAAACCGAACACGGCGCCGAGCGCCGTGAGTTCGAGTGTGCGCAGGAGTCCGGTGAGCACGGGCTCCGCGAAGAACCACTGCGCAAAGACGCCCCACTCCCAGCGCGGATTGCCCAGCACCGAATTGAGAACCAGGGCAATCAGCGCGATTGCCAGCACCGTTCCCACCGTGCGCGCGCGATGGCGCGCAGGCACGATACGGTAGTGCGCATAGTCGGGGACGTCCGCGTGCACCGCAGTGGCAGACGCGACGTGGGTGGTATCGCTCATGGTCTTGTGTTCCTGCTCGATCTATCGGCGGCTCGTTGCCGGGCCGCTCACTGCGCCTGGGCGAGCGCGTAGCGGCTTTCGCGTCGCGGCAGGCCCAGATGGTCGCGCAACGTCTTGCCTTCCAGGCGCCGGCTATAGCGGCCGCGCGCTTCGAGCACCGGAATCACGTGCTTCACGAAGTCGTCGAGGCCCTCCGCCTGCACCGGGAAACCCAGGATGAAGCCATCGGCAGCACCCGCGTCGAGCCAGCGGATCAGTTCGTCGGCCACCTGCTCGCCCGTGCCGAGGAACTGCGTCTTCGGCGTGGCGACTTCCAGCGCGACTTCGCGCAGCGTGGAGCCTTTGCGGCGTGCTTCGGTCTTGATGCGGTCGGTGGTCGAACGGAAGCTGTTCGTGCCCAGCTCGCCCAGTTCGGGAAACGGTGCGTCGAGCGGGTATTGCGAGAAGTCGTGATGCTCGAAGAAGCGGCCGAGATACGCCAGCGCTTCGTCGATGTCGAGCAGGTCGCGGATCGCACGATACTTCGCCTCGGCTTCGGCCTGCGTCGCTCCCACCACCGGCCCCACGCCCGGGAAAATCTTCACGTCCGTGGCATTGCGCCCGTGCGCGACGGCGCTGGTCCGCACGCGCTCGGCAAACGCGCGAGTTTCTTCGAGCGATGGCGAATGCGTGAAAACAGCGTCGGCGTATTTGCCGGCCAGATCGATACCGGAATCCGACGACCCCGCCTGAAAGATCACAGGCTGCCCCTGCGGCGAACGCTGGATGTTGAGCGGTCCCGCGACTTCGAAGAAGCGGCCCTTGTGATTCAGCGTATGCAGCTTGTCCCGATCGAAGAAGCGCCCGCTTGCGCGCTCGCGCACGAAGGCGCCATCGTCCCAGCTATCCCACAGTCCCTGCACGACGTCGAGATATTCGTCCGCGATTTCGTAGCGCAATTCGTGGTCCGGATGTTCGCCGCCATAGTTTTTTGCCGAGCCTTCGAGCGGCGATGTCACGACGTTCCAGCCTGCGCGCCCGCCGCTCAGCAGATCGAGCGAGGCGAACTGGCGGGCCACCGTGAACGGATGGCTATAGGAGGTCGAGAGCGTGCCCGCGAGGCCGATCTTCGAAGTCGCGGCGGCGAGCGCCGAGAGCACCGAAATAGGTTCAAAGCGGTTCAGAAAATGCGGAATCGACTTCTCGTTGATATAGAGGCCATCCGCGACAAAGGCGAAGGCAATGCCGTTGTCTTCGGCCTTCTGCGTGATGCCGGTCACGAAGTCGATATTGACGCTCGCATCCGCCGGCCCGGCCGGGTGCTTCCACGCGTTCATATGGCCGCCCGCGCCGTGCAGCATGATGCCGAAGGTGAGATTACGCTGGGTCATGATGGGGTTCCGTCAAGCAAAGGGAAAGAGAGAGGTCACGCGCGCGCAGTCTGCGCCGCGCCCGCGAGCCGTTCGAACGAGGCGAGCCGCAACGCGTAGTCGGCGACCGGCGTGTCGATCACGAATTCCTCCACGCCGAAGCGCTCGTGCAGCACATCGAGTTCCGCGCGCACTTCGTCGGCCGTGCCGGCGATCACGTGCGGGTGCAGTTCGTCGAGCCGGTAGTCGGAAACGCCCGTCTGCCGCGCGAATTCCGCGGCGGCCTCCGGACTCGGCAGATTGACGCTCTGCCCCGTCGCGAGCTGAAGCTTGAAGATGCGCAACGCGCCGACGTGGCGGCGCGCTTGCTCGCGCGTTTCGCCCACGAAGGCGTAGAGCGCGAGCAGCGGCGCATTGCCGGTGGCCTCGCAATAGGCTTCGATCGAACGCCCGATATTCGCTTCGTCGCCATTGAAGTGACCGGCATAGCAGAACTGCCAGCCGTGCTGCGCGGCCAGACGGGCGCTTTCGACACTGCCGCCCAGCAGTACGCGCTCGGGGGCCTCCGGCGGCGTGGGCAACGCAACGGCGCCCGCGAGCGGATGATCTTCCTCCACGCCCCACTTCAAAAATGCGTCGAGCTCCGCGAGCTGATGCGCGAAGTCGGGTTTCTTCGTCTTGTCGTGAAACCACTGAAGCGCGCGCGTGGTGAGCGGCAAGCCGCCGGGCGCCTTGCCCACGCCCAGATCGACGCGGCCCGGCGCGAGCGAGGCCAGCACGCGAAACGTTTCGGCGACCTTGAACGGACTGTAGTGCTGCAGCATCACGCCGCCGGAGCCGACGCGTATACGCAAAGTCCGTGCGAGCAGATGCGAAACCACGATCTCCGGCGCCGAACTGGCGAGGCCGGGCGCGCCATGATGCTCGGCGATCCAGTAGCGCCGGTAGCCCAGCGCTTCCGCGCGCTGCGCGAGTTTCACCGTGAATTGCAGTGCCTCGTGTGCGCTTGCGCCTTCGGCGATCGGGCTCTTGTCGAGAATCGAAAGGGACCAGGACATGTCACTCCCTTCCCGTGCGCCGGGTGCGCAGGGGAACAAGGGTTGCGGGATATACGCTCGAAGCTTCCCTCAGCATTATGTTCATGCGGCTGCGGGAACCGAACGAGCAATTTCTGCTATGCATAGCTCGATCAGAACTGATAGCGGGCGCGCAGGTAATAGAAGCCGCCGTTCACGCCGATGGTCGAGGCAAAGGCGTCGTACTGCGCGCCCTCCAGCTGCGCCGCGTAGGGCAGCTTGGTCGGATAGACATCGAACAGGTTGTTGGCGCCCGCCGCGATCTGGAATTGCTTCGTCACGTCGTAGCGCACTTCCACGTCGGTGACATAGCGTGCCGCGTTCTCGAAGTGAATAAACTGCGTGGTGGAAAACGCGTTGGGCCCGACAATGTAGGTCTCCTCGCCCGAGGTCGAGCCGAAGCGCGTTTCATGCACCGTCACGGCCCACTTGTCGCGATGCCAGGTGCCGCCGATGATGATCTTGTTCTTCGGCGTCGAGGTGGTAAGCCAGCCGATCTGCTGCGCATTCAGCTCGGGGGCGCCGTTCGTGCCGGTCGCCAGATGCGTCACGGAGGTCGTGTTGAGATTCACGCCGAAATCCCAGTCCACCTGCCCGTAGCCGCCGAAGCTCGTGTGATACGTGCCCGTGAGATCGAGGCCGCGCGTGCGGGTGCTGGCGCCGTTGGTGAAATAGCTCGCGGATACGGCCGAGGCCGGAATCGAGCTGGGCACCGAAAGCCCCGCCGCCTCCATCGCTGCAATCGCTTCGGCACCCGACGCCGTACCGCCCAATACGATGCGATTGCGGATGTCGATCTGATAGGCGTCGAGCGCGATATGCAGATTGGTTGCGGGCGTCAGCACGAAGCCGACGCTGTAGTTGGTCGATTGCTCGGACTTGAGCTGCTGGGCGCCGATCAGCCGCGCAGCCGCCGAGTTCGCGGCCAGCAGGCCGCTCGCCGAAGCGGGTGACTCGTTGATATTCGTGTAGTACTCCTCCGCGAGCGATGGCGCGCGGAAGCCCGTGCTCACGCTGCCGCGCACGGCTACGGCGGGCGTGAAGTCGTAGCGCGTCGAAATCTTGCCGTTGGTCGTGTCGCCCACGTCGTTGTAGTGCTCGTAGCGGCCGGCCAGATCGATCTGCCACTTCGGCGTGATATGCGTGGAAAGATCGATATATGTGCCGATCACATTGCGCGAGTTGTCGCTCGCGCTCACGGGCGCGAGGCCCGGCAGCGCCTGCGCACCGCCATAGACATACGAGGCCGGATCGCCCGCGCCCACCGTGTACGTCTCGCGCCGTTGCTCCACGCCGAACGACACGTGCAGCGGCGCCGGCAGCAGCGGCAGCTGGAATGCGCGCGAGAAGTCCAGGTTATTGGTGAGTTGCGTATTGCTCACCGTTGCGAGGTGAAACGCCGTGGGCGTATACCCCTCGGCTGCGTAAAGCCCTGTATTGGCCGAATCGACCATGCCGAGCACGTCGTGGTCGCCGCCATACGTTGTGCTGAGATCCCACGACCAGCCGAACAGGTTGTCGCCCTTGATCCCTGCCGTGACGGAATAGTCGTTCTCGTTCACCGTTTCCTGCGGAACGAAGCCGTTCGGATAGATCGACGGCAGAACTGAAGGCGGACGGTAGTTCTGGTACGCGCTTGCGTTGCGGTGGGCATAGGTGCCGAAACCGTAGAGCTGCACGTCGTCGCTGATGTCGTAGCCCGCGTTGAAGCCCACGGCCTCGCGCGTGCTCGACGGGTCGCCCTCGATGGGGTTGTAGAAACCGTGACCCGGCGAGAAGGTGCCGAAGTAATCGTCCGGTGCGGTTCGCACCGTGTGATTCTGGCGTGCATATTCGGCACTCAGATCGAGAAAGCCCCGGTCGCCGAGATTCAGGCCGATATTCGCCGACTCGGTGTTCTTGAGTCCGTCGCCGGCATAAGTCTGCCCCGTCGACGATTGCACTTCACCGCCATGCGACGCGCGCTTGAGAATGATGTTGATGACGCCCGCAATGGCGTCCGAGCCGTATTGCGCCGCCGCCCCGTCACGCAGAATTTCGATGTGATCGATCAGCGCGACCGGAATCATGTCGATATCGACGCCCGTCGAACCCTGATTCAGGCCGCCGTCCAACGCGATATTCGCCGTGGTGTGGCGACGCTTGCCGTTGACGAGCACCAGCACGTGGTCGGGACTCAGCCCGTGCAGCGAAAGTGCGTCGGTGAGCACGGCCGCATCGCCCGCGTAGGTCTCCTTCGCAATACTCGGCGAGAGCTGAACCAGTGCGTCGCGCAAGTTGCTCTGCCCGGTCGCCTGAAGGCGGGCCCCGCTGATTACATCGACAGGCGTGAGACTCTGGCTCGCCTTGGTGTCCGTGCGCGTGCCGGTCACGACCACCGTGTCCTGCTGCACCGTATTGTTTCCTGCACGCGGGCCTCCTGCGGCGCCCGACTGCTGCGCCGCGGGCGCGCTCGCATCGCTTGCGGAAACAGGCGGCGCTGCGCTTTGCGCCATTGCCGCGCCATTGCAGGCAATCGCCAGCACAGCGAGCGGCAATGCCTTCATGCGTACCCCGAGCACGGCCTGAACGGGCCGCTTGTTCTTGATTGCGTGCATCGATAGTTATCCGGTCGATTGTGGGTGTTGATGCGTCGTGGTGGAGTGCTTTGCGCGCGCGTCCGCCTGCTGGTCTGGCGGGACCGGCAGCCTCATCGTTGAAACGGGGAGTGAGGTATTGCGGCGCAGTAGATCAGCGCTGGGGCAGATCCAACGGCTCTCTTGCGGAAGCGGTTTTAAGGTTCGTTATTAAATTCGTATACATATGGATAACTAACCAAATTAAAGATGTTGTCGGCGCTCTAACTCCGGCTCCGCTTGGAGCGCATGCTTCAAAAGATAGCAGCCCCACCCCGCTCCGATGAACCAATCATTTTGCGCATCGTTATTCCAGATGATTCACGATGCATGCGCCGTTCACTGCATATATTGCTCGTTGCCAATCAGGCCGATCTTCGTCGCCCCTTCGCGCTGCGCCGCCGCGAGCACCTCCGCCACGGCCTTATATGGCGCGAGCCGGTTGGGCAGCAGATGAATCTCCGGCTGGTTGGCCTGCGCCCCGACCTCGGCCATATGGCGTTCGAGATCGGCATGGTTCGCGAGCGGCAAGCCGTTCCACTTCAGCGTGCCGTCGAAGTCGATATCCACTTGCACCACCGGCGGCGGCACCGCGGGCGGCGGCGGATTGCCCTCCGGCAGATTCATCTTGACCGCATGCATCTGGATCGGGATCGTAATGATCAGCATGATCAGAAGCACGAGCATCACGTCGATCAGCGGCGTCGTGTTGATGTCCACCATCACGTCCGGCTCGCTGCCTGCCCCGGAGGATCCATTGAGCGCCATCTTTCCGTTCCTTTCGACTGTCGTGGGTTAGGCGCCGCGCGCGGGCGGCTGCGTGATGAACGACACTTTGACGATCCCAGCGCGTTCGCATGCCGTCACCACGCGTCCGATGAACTCGTAGCGCGTGGTCTGATCGCCGCGCACGTGCACTTCGGGCTGGGGTGTCTGCTGCGACGCCGTCTTCAACCGTGTGAGCAGCGCGGGGCCTTCGATGGGCTGCGCATTCCAGTAAAAGCGCCCGTCCTTGTCCACGGCAATCTCGATGCTGTCCGGCTTCGTCTGCAACGGGTTCACCGTTTCCTTCGGCAACTGCACGGGCACGGTGTGCGTGACGACCGGTATCGTGATCAGAAAGATGATGAGCAGCACCAGCATCACGTCGACGAGCGGCGTGGTGTTGATCGCGGCGATGACTTCGTCGTCGTCACCGTCCTGCGCTATGTTCATGGCCATGGCATGAGCTTCCCGTTAGACTCGCCGCGCGGCGCGCAGGATCAGTTCGCGTTGACGACCGCGCGCACCGGGCGCTTGCGGGCCGAAAGCAGCACCGTATGCAACTGGGCCGCAAACGCGCGCACGCGCTCCATGAGCGACTTGTTGCGGCGCACGAGGAAGTTGTAGCCAAGCACCGCGGGCACGGCCACCGCGAGGCCGATGGCGGTCATGATGAGCGCCTCGCCCACCGGACCCGCCACCTTGTCGATCGAGGCCTGCCCGGCGATGCCGATGGCGGTCAGCGCGTGATAGATACCCCATACCGTGCCGAACAGGCCGACGAACGGTGCGGTCGATCCCACCGTCGCAAGAAATGCGAGGCCGTCCTGGAGCCGATTGGAAACGTTCGCGGTCGAGCGCTCGAGCGTCACCTGAATCCACGTGTTGCGGTCCACTTCTTCGAGCAGCGCCTCGTCGTGATGATTGGCGGCTTCGATGCCCGTCTGGGCAATGAAGCGGAACGGCGACGCGTCGTCCAGCGACTCGACGCCCGCTGCGAGCGAAGGCGCGCTCCAGAGCTGTTCGTCCGCAGATTTCGCGCGGCGGTTCGCGCGCCATTGTTCGAAGAACTTGGTGATCATGATGTACCAGCTACCCATGGACATGGCCACCAGCACCAGCAGCACGAAACGGGCGACGAAGTCACCATTCGCCCACAAGGCCCCAAGGCCATAGGGATTGGTGATGGCAGAGGCCGTATCGGCGCTGGCATACTGCGGCGCGGTCGCGGCCAGGATCAGCAACCCGGCGGCGCTAGCGGCAAACGAATGCTTCTTCATGAATGCTCCTGTGAGGCTCCGTCGCCTGTGCGACGGAGCCGATAACGTAATGCGTGTGGGGTCAAGCGCGGGGACGGCGCAAACAGTGCACGCCGCGGCTCAGTTCAGATTGAACGAGAACGGCACCTGCACGCGCACGGGTTGGCCCTGCGCAATGCAGTTGAACTTTTTCACGGCATTGAACGCCGCGCGGTCGAGTACCGGATCGGCAGACTTCTCGACTTTCTCATCCGTCACATGCCCCTCGGGATCGACCACGAACGAGATCAGCACATCACCCGTGATGTCGTTGTCCTGCGCCTCCTGCGGATACACCATGGCGCTGCGCACCTTGTCCGAATTCGGGCAGACCACGCCGGCTTCGTGGCTCACCGGCTTTGCGGGGGCCTCGACCGGTGCGGGCGCCGGCGGCGCGGGCGGTGGGGCCACCTGGGTCGGCACCGGCACGGTCTGGTGCGTGATCGTCGGCTCGGGCGGCGGTGCGACGTGCACTTCAGGCGGCGGCACGAAGGGCGGCGGCGGCGCCTTGATCTTCGGCGGCGGCAACTGGACCGTTTTCACCGGCGGAGGCGGCGGTGGCTTGACCGGCTCGATAATGCGCGTCTCTATGGGCTGCTCGACCACCTGCGCCACGCGCGTGGCGAGACCGTTGATCAGGGCCCAGACGAGCACGAGGTGAAGCAGCACCACGAAGCCGATGCCGGCATAACGCCTCAGCGCGCCTTGCTTGCGCCCGCCGTACCGGGTCTGCGGCCACGGCCGCCCCGCGAAGGCTCCGTCTGACATGATCAGCTCCTCGGCAGCCCGGGCGGATTGGTCGAGGCGTGCTCGATCGCCTCGGAGGTCAGATTCCAGCGATCGAGCACCTGGCGGTATTTGCCGTCGTCAATCAGGTCGTTGAGCGACTGCGTGAGCGGTGCGGCGAGACCACTGCCGCGCCGCGTGGTGATCGCCACTTCGGCCGTGCGCGGCCAGCCCCCGCTTACGGTACCGACAAGACGCGTCTTGCCCTGCAGCGCCGACTGGTAGGCGAGCACGGCGTTTACGCTAAAGATGGCGTCGGCGCGGCCCGACTGCAGCGCGACGGTGCTCACGGCAGGATCGTCGTAATACTGCACGGTGACGGGCTTGAGTCCGTGCGCGACGTTTTCCTTGTCCCATTCGAGCAGGATCTTTTCCTGGTTGGTGCCCGCATCCGTGATAATGCGCAGCCCCGCAACATCTTTCGGATCACGAATCGATTTAATCGGACTGTCCGAGCGAACATAGAAGCCGAGATTGTCGCGACGGTAAGTCGAGAAATCGAATTTCTCCTTGCGCTCCTCCGTCACGGTCACATTCGAAATCACCGCGTCGACTTTACCCGACTGCAAGGCGAGCGGCCAGTCCGGCCACGCGAGCGGCACCAGCTTGAGCTTGCGGCCGAGGCTGTCCGCCACCAGTTGCGAAAGGTCGGGATCGAAGCCCACGACGGTCTTCGCATCGGTCGCATAGGTGCTGATCGGCGGCAGCGCGGGGACGATGCCCACGGTCAGCGTGTCCTTCTCCGCGAAAGCGAAGTTTTGCGGAATCGCCTTGACGACAGACGGATCGGCGCTCGTGCGGATGCGTCCCTGCTGGTCGGGCGTCAGGTTGAACGAACTGGCGGCGAAGGCCATGGCGGCCACGCCCAGCGCGAGCGCGCCGGCAACCGGAATCAGTGTGCGTTTGAGTGTCATGATCGGTTCGGTGAGTTCAGTGAGCTCAGTGAGAGTAGGCAGCGCAATTAGCGCTGCAGACCGAGCGGTGCGCGCGGACGCAGGTCTTCGAGGGTGTGAACGGCGAGCGGATCGAGCAGATCCTTCGCGAACGGCAGATGCACATGAATCTCCGGCGCGATGGCGCGGTCGAAGAGCGGCGCATAGCCGGTATCGGTATAAAGGCCCCATGCCTCGGGCTGCTTGAAGCCCGTGGTCAGGTACACGCGGCGGTAGCCCTGGCGCAAAGCACGCGCTTCGAGTTCTTCCACCACCCGGCGCGCGAGCCCCTGGCGGCGCACGGCAGCGTGCGTCCAGATGCGCTTGAGTTCCGCCGTGTGCGCGTCGTAGCGTTTGAAGGCGCCGCCGGCTACGGTTTCGCCATCGCGCACGATCACGAGAAACGCGCCTTCGGGCGGCGCAAACAGTTCGGCGGGATAGCGTGCGAGCTCCTCGGCGGCCGAGGTGTCGCTATCGCGGCGGAATTCGCGGTAGCGCGTGGAATACTCGTATTGCAGCGCGTCGATCAACGGTTTCGCAACAGGATCGAGCGGCGAGGTATCGATAATGCTGTAGCTCATTTTTCTTGCATTCGGTGAGGGCTGCCAAAGCGGCTGCGTCTTTCGTTTTCCGAAAGCGCCGCGCTGATCGGGCTATCGCGGCGTCCTTGCCAACGCAAGTCCGCCGCGCATTGCCGCTAATTCGTCAGCAAGATTAGCCCTACACCGCATGCAAATTAACCAAGCATTTCGAATATCTTTATGGGCCTGATTAATTGTCTTTTAAAGCATCGATTCTGCTATTTCACCGGTTTTTATCGATGCCCGATTCAGCGTTCGTCGGGTTGCGCCAGATGGAACAGACAGTCCCCACGTTGCACGGCAGCCATCGCGCGCTGGCACACGACCTCGCCCGCCGCCGCGAAAGCGACCGTAATAGGCGGCTTCAATGGTGTGTCCGGAAAGTGAATACGGGCTGCGGGCTGGCCGGCGCTCACCTGCTCGCCCAGTTCGACGAGCGGCTCGTACACGCCACGCTCGCTCGCATAGACATAGTGAGGCGCGCCCGCCACGCGGTAAAAGTGCGTTTCGCCCGGAGGCCGCGCGGGCACGAGCGGACCGTGCAGCACGCCGATCGCGCCCAGCAAATGCAGCAAACCCTCGCGCGCTTCGCGCAAGAGCCTCGCCTGCACCACGCCGCCCCCGCCGAGTTCGGTGACGATGGACAGCGCCCCCTGGCGCCGCGCGGCGGTGGCGGAGTGAACCGGGTTCGGCGCGTGAAGAAACGCGCGGGGCAAGCCGAAGGCCGCGAGCAGCGTGCGCAGGCGGGCGTTTTCTTCGGCGTCGCGCGGTTCGATGGCCAGCATGTTCGCGCCGTGATAGAGCAGCGAACTGCCGCCCGAATGCAGATCGACGAGGTACTGTGCGCGCGCCAGCAGCGTGTGCTCGATATAGTCGGCGATCATGGCCGTGGGTGTGCCCTGAGGGTCGCCCGGAAAACTGCGGTTCAGATTGCCGCCGTCGAGCGGCGAAACACGCAACCCCGCCTCGGCCGCGGGAAAGTTGGCCATCGGGAGAAAAATCAGTTGGCCGCGCACCCATTGCGGTTCGATCTCGCGCAGGAGTTGCGATACGAGCACCTGCCCCTCGTATTCGTCGCCATGATTGCCGGCCATGAGCAGCACGGTCGGCCCCGCGCCGTTACGCACCGACCCGATGGGGATCGGTAGCCAGCCGTAAGCCGACCGATGCACGGAATGCGGCAGGCGCAGATAGCCCACCTGCCGGCCGTCCGCATCGAAATCGATTTCGCTGTGAATGGGGTTTCCCATGCTGTTTCCTCCGGTGACGTCGCGGCCATTCTCGACGATCCGCACGCGCTTCATTACGAAGCTTTTGGCAGATCGTTATGAGCTTAACCGATCGGACGTGTCGCGAGCTTGGTGAAGCGTGGCGGAGACACAGCGGAATCCGGCGCCCTTCTATAGCGTGTAGTCGAAAACCAGCACGCCCTGCGGGGCCAGCAGCGGACCGATGAGCGCCTTGAACGCGTGGTGACGACTATCGTAGTACGCGGGATCCGTGACAACCGGTTCGCCCACGTAGTAGTTACGATCGCCCTCCGAGTCGAAACTCAGCAGAAACGCATGCTCGAATGCGCCGTGAGCCCCCTCCCCACTGCTTTGCAGACCATGCTCGATCGAGCGGATATAAGGCTTGCCGTCTCGCCGGCAGTCTTCACGCAGATCCAGAAAAGCCTGCACGAGTGCGTTCTGCTGGACTTCCGAAACCGTATTCGCGAAGCACAGCAGCACGATATGTCGGACAATGCCGCGCCGGTATTCGGAGGCCGTGAAAATCTTCGGACCGTAGCGCAGAAGGTCGTCCTTGAGAGAATCGGCAGCGGAACGGGAAGCGGATTCGAAGGCAGTGTGATTCAGATTCACGGCAGGTCCTGTACGTGAGGGTGGGTCCGCCAGTATTGGCTAGCGTGGTCAGGGCGCATTGTAGAAATGCGCACGACCGTCGAGCAGCGCACGGCGCACCTGGCTGGGACTGAGGCCCGTCAACGCGCGAAACTCGTGCGTTGACGGGCCTGATCGACGTAGCCGGGGTCGAGCAAAAAGGTCAGCGTACGATCGGGCGGCGCAAGCGCGAGCGTACGCATGGCACGCTGCAATCGCGCAAGCCGGCGAAAGCGAACGGGCGTCGATCCGGTCGTAGCGCGGAAGCGATATTCGAGTTGCCGGCGGCCGAGTCCCGTTGCGCTTGCCACATCGGCAACGCGATTCTGGTCTTTTTGTAGCAGTGCAATCGCCGCTTCGATGCCGATGCCGCGAGGCGGTCTGCGTAACTGTGCGCGAAAGAACGCATCGAGCAGCGCGGTGCAATGCGATGCGCAGCACCGGGTGCGAGCGACAAGCGCCCGGGCCTGGCATGACCGGCAGCAACGCCGGCGGCGTGCCGGTGCTTTCCCAGCTCCAGTAGCGGTCGATGAACGGCCGCAGCGTGATATCGGGCAAGCGGTGATCGATGCGCATCATCGCCGTGGCTACCTCTTCTGCACGATATCGACCAGTTCTCCAATGCTCTGCATAACTGACTGCTTGCCCTGGCGCGACCATGCATCGAACGACGTCGTGCCGCTCACTACGCCGACGAACGGAATACCGGCCTGCTCCGCCGCCAGGGCATCGACGGCATGATCGCCCACATAGATTGCCGCATGCGCCGGCAAGCCCAGCCGCGTCAGTGCATACACGAGTCCTTCGGGATCGGGCTTGTGCCGCGCCACATCCTCTCCGCCCACGATCACATCGGCCTGCGACTGCAGTCCCGCTACGGCAAGAATCGCCTCGATGCGATAGCGGAATTTGCTCGAAACGATGCCGATGGCGATACCTCGCTCGTGCAGAGCGGCAAAGAGATCGAGGACTTCGGGATAGATACGCGTGGACGTAACCATGACTTCGTCGGCACGCTCGACGAAATAGCGTGCAAATGCAGCCGCGCGCACCTCGTCGCCTTCGTCGCCCTCGCCGGTCAGCGTGCGGTACATGGCGGGCAGCGCGAGCCCGATCACGGCATGGATCTGTTCGGGCCGCACCGGCGGACAGCCTAGCCGCCGCAACGCATGCCCCGTGCACTCGACAATGCCCGCGGACGAATCGGCCAGCGTCAGATCGAAATCGAACAGGACAGCGCGAACAGGCATCGGTGCATTCCGTTAAATGGCCAGGCGCAACCACGACGCCGGGCAAGCGATATCGTTGTGCCTGCAATCATGACACGAAGCAGGCCACGGGGTCATTCAGCCTGATCGCGTTCGGCCGCTTCGAATCCAGCCGGGTCGCGCGAGGCCCATTGGCCGGCCCAGGCGAGCAGCGGCTGCAGCGCCGCCTCGAGCCGGCGGCCTTCGTCCGTCATGCGGTAGCCGCCCTCGCCGTGCTCCACGAGGCCGGCCGCTCTCAGCTCCGCGAGCCGCGTATTGAGCAGGCGCGCGTTGGTGCCGCACGCTTCCTGAAGCGCGCGAAACGTCAGGGCCTCGCCGCGCAACTCCCAGAGTATGCGCAGTGCGGTGCGGCGCCCCAGCAGATCCAGCACGACCATGATGGGTCGACCGGTCTTCGAGCCGCGCACGGACTGTCCGATCTTTGGAATCTTCATGCTTTACTTTTTAAAGCAAAATACCTAAGCTGTCAACCGGCGCTACCTTGCCGCCGCCTTCGATGCAGAGGAGTTCATCGCCCTATGTCTCAGCGTATCGCTTCCGCCGCCCCGCCTTTCGCGCCCGAAATCGCCACTCAGATCGAGCGGATCATGAAGGGACGCCCTCCATTGCGCCTCTTCACCACGCTCGCTCGCGACGCGCGCCTGTTCGGGAAATTCTTCGCCGCCGGCCTGCTGGACAAGGGACATCTCGACATCCGCCAACGCGAGATCGTCATCGACCGGACCACGGCGCTGTGCCGGTCCGAATACGAATGGGGTGTGCATATCGCCGTTTTCGCGCGCGCGGCTGAGCTGACCGACGAACAGATCCGTTCGCTCGCGCAAGGCTTTGCGCACGACGCGTGCTGGAAACACGAGGAGCGGCTGCTGATCCGCCTGTGCGACGCGCTGCACCTGAACTGCGATATCGAAGATAGTCTATGGGACGAGTTGCATGCAGCCTTCAGCGAGGAAGCCTTGCTCGAACTGCTCATGCTCGCGGGCTTCTACCGGACCGTCAGCTACCTGACGAATGCGCTACGCTTGCCGCATGAAGAGCATGCGGCGCGGTTTCCGTCCTGAATGAGGAAACGCCGCATGCACCGTCCCCTGCTTGCGGGAGAAGTCGATGCGTATCCAGGAGATTCTTGAGTCGCCGCTACCCGTTTCACGCTATGCGGATCCCGCGGATCCCGCAATACCCGGCGGCGGACTGGATACGAGCCTCGTGGCCGTGATGACCGATGTCGTGCGCGAGGGGCGGCCCGTGATTGGGCTGGGTTATGGCTTGGTGGGTCGCTATGCACAAGGCGGCCTCATTCGCGAGCGTTTCGCCGGGCTTTCGGCGATCTGCTGTCCTGACGAAATGAAAACGGCACGCCAGGGTAGAAACCCAAGGCGTGCCGCGCTGCCTCCAGCGTCAGTCGTACCGATACACCCCATGCTTCGTCTTGCGCCCGAGTCGGCCGGCCGTGACCAGCTCGCGCAGCAACGGACACGCGCGATACTTCGTATCGCCGAAGTCCTTGAGAAACACGTCCATCACCGAAAGGCACACGTCGAGCCCGATCAGGTCCGCAAGTGCGAGCGGCCCGATCGGGTGATTCGCACCGAGCTTCATCGCAGCGTCGATGTCCTCGGCCGTCGAAGTGCCTTCGGCAAGCACGAAGAACGCCTCGTTGATCATCGGCACGAGAATCCGGTTCACCACGAAGCCCGGCGCATTGCGCACGGTGACCGGCGTCTTTCCGAGGCGTTCGCTCAATTCGCGCACGGCGGCCAGCGTGGCGTCGTTCGTTTGCAGCGCGCGGATCACCTCCACGAGTTGCAGGAGCGGCACCGGATTGAAGAAGTGCATGCCGATGAAACGCTCGGGACGCTCCAGCACGGCCGCGAGCGCGGTGATCGAGATCGACGACGTGTTCGAAGCGACAATCGCATCCGCATGCACCACCGACTCGATCTGCCGCAGAATGCGCAGCTTCAGATCGAGGTTCTCGGTTGCGGCTTCGATGGCGATGTCGACGTCCGCGAGGCGGGCGTAGTCGGTCGAGGTGCGGATGCGCGCGAGTGCCGCGTCGCGCGTGGCCGCATCGAGCTTGCCCTTCTCGACGAGGCGCGCGAGGCTCCCCGTGAGCGTCGCCACGCCCTTCTCGAGCGCGGCGTCGGACACGTCGATCAGCACGACGTCGAGCCCCGCGACCGCCGCGACCTGTGCGATCCCGTTGCCCATCGTGCCCGCGCCGATAATGCCTGCCGTACGGATCGTCACCGGCGCCTCCTTCGTGGGTTGCGCCGCCATCACGCGAGGTTCTCGAACACGGCCGCAATCCCCTGCCCGCCGCCGATGCACATCGTGACGAGCGCGTAGCGGCCGCCGATGCGCTTCAGTTCATAGAGCGCCTTCACGGTAATCAGCGTGCCCGTTGCGCCCACCGGGTGGCCGAGCGAGATGCCCGAGCCGTTCGGATTGACCTTGGCCGGATCGAGGCCCAGTTCCTTCGTCGCGGCGCAAGCCTGCGCGGCGAACGCTTCGTTCGATTCGATCACGTCGAGATCGGCGGCCGTGATGCCCGCGCGCTCCAGCGCGAGACGCGAGGCCGGCACCGGGCCGATGCCCATATACGCCGGATCGACGCCTGCGTGCGCATAGGAAACGAGCCGCGCGAGCGGCTTCGCGCCGCGCTTCTCGGCCACGCTGCGCTCCATCATCAGCACTGCCGCGGCTGCGTCGTTGATGCCCGAGGCATTGCCGGCCGTCACCGTGCCGTTCTCCTTCGCGAACACGGGCTTGAGCTTCGCAAAGTCGTCGAGGCTCGCCTCGTGGCGCACGTGCTCGTCGGTGTCGAACTGCACCTCGCCCTTTTTCGACTTGATCGCGATGGGCAGGATCTGATCCTTAAAACGGCCTTCGGCAATTGCCCGCGCAGCACGGCGGTGCGATTCGAGCGCGAGTGCATCCTGCGCGTCGCGCGTGATGCCGTACTTCTTCGCAACGTTCTCGGCCGTCACGCCCATGTGAATGGTCTGGAACGGGTCGTGCAGCGCGCCCAGCATCATGTCGATCAGCTTGCCGTCGCCCATGCGCTGGCCGAAGCGCGCAGCGGGCACCGTGTACGGCGCGCGGCTCATGCTTTCCGCGCCGCCGCCGATGGCGATCTCGGCATCGCCGAGCAGAATGGTCTGCGCGGCCGAAACGATCGCCTGCAGGCCCGAGCCGCACAGGCGATTCACGGTCAGCGCCGGCGTGTGCTGCGCCACACCGCCGTCGATCGCCGCGACGCGCGCGAGATACATGTCGCGCGGCTCCGTGTGGATCACGTTGCCGAACACCACGTGGCCCACTTCGTCGCCGGAAACGTTCGCACGCGACAGCACTTCGCGCACCACGCGCGCACCCAGATCGGTCGGCGCGAAGTCCTTGAGACTGCCGCCGAAATCGCCGATCGCAGTACGCACGCCGCTCACCACCACCACTTCCTTCGCTGCATTGCTCATCGTATTGCTCCAGTGTGTTCGCGCTTGCCGCGCGTGCAGGCATTACATGTTCGGATAGTTCGGTCCGCCGCCGCCTTCGGGCGTGACCCACACGATGTTCTGCGTCGGATCCTTGATATCGCAGGTCTTGCAGTGCACGCAGTTCTGGGCGTTGATCTGCAGCCGGTCGCTGCCGTCGTCGTTCTTCACGAACTCGTACACCGCCGCCGGGCAGAAGCGCCCCTCCGGACCCGCATAGGTGCGCAGGTTCACGTCCACCGGCACACTCGCGTCTTTCAGCGTCAGGTGCGCGGGCTGGTTCTCCTCGTGGTTCGTATTGGAAACGAACACCGAAGAGAGCCGGTCGAACGTGAGCTTGCCGTCGGGCTTCGGATACACGATCGGCTTGCACTGCGAAGCCGGCTTGAGCATCTCGTGGTCCTGGTGCTGGTGATGCAGCGTCCACGGCACGTTGCCCCTGAACAGCTTCTGCTCGATACCCACCATCAGCGTGCCCAGCACCAGGCCCTTGCTCATCCACTGCTTGAAATTGCGCGCCTTGTACAGTTCCTCGTGCAGCCACGAGTTCCTGAATCCTTCCGGGTAAGCCGTGAGTTCGTCCTGCTGGCGCCCTGCCTGCACCGCTTCGAAGGCCGCATCGGCGGCCAGCATGCCGGTCTTGATCGCCGCGTGGCTGCCCTTGATGCGCGAGGCGTTCAGGAAGCCCGCGTCGTCGCCCACCAGCGCGCCGCCCGGGAAT
>NZ_CAJMZC010000018.1:0-97899 GCF_905220215.1 Paraburkholderia sp. J12 | reverse complement strand
TGCGAAGCAGATGCTCGACGATCCGAAGGTGCGCGCGGCGTATCTCGGCGAGTAAGTCGTATGCCGCTGCTTCAGGGTTGTCGGCAGCACAAACAAAAGCCGCATGGGTTTGACGCCCATGCGGCTTTTTTCATGGCGTTCGCGCGAGCGCCACGCGGGCTTCGGCTGCTTACTCCACGGCGGCTTCCGTCACCGGTGCCGACGCTTCCAGGCGCTTGCCGAGGCTCACCACGGCGTCGGCGCGATAGCCGAGCGACTCGTAGAACGCGAGCACCTCGGGCTTGCTGCTGAGCACCTGCAGATTGAGCTTCGGGCAGCCGCGCGCGGCGAGCGCAGCTTCCGCATGACGCACGAGCTGCGTGCCGATGCCGAGCCGGCGCGCGGCCGGATCGACGGCGAGCGAATAGAGCCAGCCGCGATGCCCGTCGTAGCCCGTCATCACGGTGCCGACGACCGCGCCGTCGTCGTCGCGCGTGGCGACGAAAAACAGTTCGGGCTGCGTACCGAGTTTGTTCGCGATCGACAGATGCGGATTGCGGTGCGGGCGAGTCGTGTCCCGGTACTCGGGAAACGCCTGCTGCCACAGCGCGATCACGGCATCGGTATCGGCCGGTGCGAAGGGGCGAATCGAAACGGACATCGTGCGTGGCACTCCGTCAGGTTGCGGCGCTTACAGCGAATCGAGGATCGTGCGCAGCATCGACAGCATCTGGTCGATCTCTTCGTTCGTCACGTTCAGCGCGGGCATGAAGCGCAGCAGGTTCGGGCGCGCGGCGTTGAGCAGCAGGCCGTCCGGCTGCATGAGGCGCGCCTTCTCGACGATCTGCGGGCCGATGTCCTTGCCGAGCAGGAGCGCACGCAGCAGGCCTTCGCCGCGCTCGCCTTCGAAGCCGCGCTCGGCCGAGAGTTCGAGCAGCTTGTCGCGCAGGTAGTCGGCGCGCGCGCGCACGCCTTCGAGGAAGCCCGGCGCCACCAGTTGCGAGATCACCGAATAGCCCACGGCGGTCATCAGCGGATTGCCGTTGTAGGTGCCACCCTGGTCGCCCGCTTCGAACACGCAGACGTCCTGCTTCGCGAGGAGCGCCGCGAGCGGCACGCCGCCGCCGATACCCTTGCCGAGCGTCATGACGTCCGGCTCGATGTCCGAGAGCTCGTAGGCGAAGAGCGTGCCCGCGCGGCCGCAGCCGCTTTGCACTTCATCGACGATCAGGAGAATGCCGTGCTTCTGCGTGAGCGCGCGCAGTTGCTGCATGAACTCGCGCGTGGCGGGGATCACGCCGCCTTCGCCCTGGATGGGTTCGAGCATCACGGCAACGGTCTTCTTGCTGATGAGCTTTTCGACCGACGCGATGTCGTTCAGATCGGCCTTCGGGAAACCCGGCACCTGCGGCGCGTAGATCGTGTCCCAGCCGGGCTTGCCGCTGGCGGACATCGTCGCGATGGTGCGGCCGTGGAAGCTGTGGTCGAACGTGATGATTTCGTAGGCGCCGTCGCGATGTTTCCTGCCCCACTTGCGCGCGAGCTTGATCGCGCCTTCGTTGGCTTCCGCGCCGCTGTTGGCGAAGAACACCTTGTCGAAGCAGCTATGTTCCGTGAGGAGGCCGGCAAGCTTCGCCATCGGCTCGTTGTAGAAAGCGGGCGAAGGGTTGATGAGCAGGCGCGACTGCTTCTCGAGCGCCTCGATCATGCCTTCGTTGCAGTGGCCGAGGCTGTTGACGGCCCAGCCCTGGATGAAGTCGAGATAGCGCTTGCCTTCGTTGTCGTAGAGCCACGACCCCTTGCCATGCGTGAAAACGATTTCGGGCCGGTTGGTGATGTACATCAGCGACTCGATCGGGTACTCGGAAAAATTCATGGCAACGGGCTCCGCGCTCAGGATGACAAACAGGTTGGCAGGGAAGCCGCAACGGTGGCGGCCGGAAAAACAAAAAGCCACGGCGGGCCGTGGCTTTCGTGATTCGAACTGCTGCGCGTGAGTGTCACGCGCGTCCGCGACGAGGCCTGGCCCTAAAACGGGGGCGAGCGGCGACGTCGGAGAGTGGACAGGATGCGGTTCATGGGCGCAAGAATACGACAAGCCGAACCGCGGTGTAAACCGTCAATGTTGCGCGACGGAAGAATTTTTCGTGACGGCCGCCGCGCATTTCAGGCGCGCTGGGGTGGGCAGCGCGCCTGAAGCATGCTTCAGACCGCGTTCGCGAGGTCCGCGGCGCTCGTGAAGGAGTCCGCGTAGAACTCGTCTTCGGGCAGGCCGTGGTGCTGCGAGAAGTCGCGCTGGGCCGACTCCACCATCACCGGGGCGCCGCACGCGTACACCTGGTAGCCGGACAGGTCGGGCAGGTCCTCGATCACGGCGCGGTGCACGAAGCCCGTGCGGCCGGTCCAGTTATCGCCGGCGGCGGGCTCGGAGAGCACCGGCACGAAGCGGAAGTCCGGAATGTCCTTCGCCCATTGTTCGGCGAGCTCCATCAGATAAAGGTCTTTCTTCTGGCGCGCGCCCCAGTAGAGCGTCATCGGCCGGTTCAGGTTCTTGTGAGCCGCATGCTCGACGATGGCCTTGATCGGCGCGAAACCGGTGCCCGAAGCGAGCAGGACGATGGGCCTGGCGGAATCCTCGCGCAGGAAGAAGGTGCCGAGCGGCGCCTCGAAGCGCAGGATGTCGCGCTCTTTCATCTGCGTGAAGACGTGGTCGGTGAACTTGCCGCCCGGCATGTGGCGGATGTGCAGTTCGAGCGGCCCCTCTTCGTGCGGGGCCGTCGCCATCGAGTAGCAGCGGCGCGTGCCGTCCTTCAGGACGAATTCGAGGTACTGGCCGGCGAGGTACTGCAGACGCTCGTTCGCGGGCAGTTGCAGCTTCAGGACGATCACGTCGTCGGCGCGGCGCTCGATGGCGGCAATGCGCGTGGGCAGCTTGCGCACCTGCATGTCGCCGACGCCCGCCACTTCGCGGATGTCGATTTCGAGGTCCGTCTGGGCCGTCGCGCAGCACAGGAGGGCCATGCCGCGCGTGCGTTCGTCGTTCGACAGCGCGGAGGCCGCGTGGGCGCGCTGCTCGATTTCGCCGCTGCAGATCGTGCCTTTGCACGAGCCACAGGCGCCGTTCTTGCAGCCGTACGGGAGGCCGACGCCCTGGCGCAGGGCTGCGTTGAGGATGGGTTCGTCCTGCTCGACCTGGAACTGCCGGCCGCTTTGCTTGAGCGTTACGTTGAAAGCCATATTCGAGTGAAGCGTAAGTCCTGTAATCCGTCGGAACCGAGGTCGATCCTGGAGCGACGGCTTAAAATGGGTCCACCATGATTACTACACGAACCTTGCGCCGTGCGCGCATCCTGATCGTCGGTTGCGGCGATGTCGGCCTGCGCTGCGTCGCGCTGTTGCGTTCCCGTGCGCGCGTGTTCGCGCTGACGAGCCAGCCGGCCCGCACGGCGGCGCTGCGCGAGGCCGGCACGATACCGCTCCTCGGCGATCTCGACACGCGCGCGAGTCTTGCGCGTCTTGCCGGGCTTGCCCGCACCGTGCTCCATCTCGCACCGCCCGAAAAGGACGGCGACGAAGACATGCGCACCCGCCGTCTGGTGGCCGCGCTGAGCGCGCGCCGCCGTTCGCCGGCAAGGCCCGCGGGCCCCGGCTCGCGGACGACCTGGCAAGCCAGAAAAAGCCTTTTGCAGCAAGGACCTGCGGCACGGACACCGCATCTGCCGGGCCCGCGCAGAACATCCTCTATTGTACCCGAGCGCACTGCCGGGGCCGTCCATACCCACGCCGGCGTGAAGCTGGTCTACGCCAGCACGACGGGTGTCTATGGCGACTGCGAAGGCGCGCTGATCGACGAAACCCGGCCCGTGCGGCCGGCCAACGCGCGGGCCAAGCGCCGCGTGAGCGCCGAGCGGCTGCTGCGCCGCGCGACCGCGCGTGGCGCGCTCTCGGCGTCGATTGCGCGCATTCCCGGCATCTATGCCGCCAACCGCCTGCCGCTCGCGCGTCTGGCGAAAGGCACGCCGGCGCTGATCGAGCGCGACGACGTGTACACGAGCCACATCCATGCCGACGATCTGGCGGCGATCATGGTGCGCCTCGTGACGCGCGGGCGCCCCGCGCGCGTGATCCACGCCTCGGACGACAGCGAGCTGAAAATGGGGGAGTATTTCGACCGCGTGGCGGACGCCTTCGGCGTGGCCCGCGCGCCGCGCGTGAGCCGCGACGAGGCCGAGCGCAGCCTCGAGCCCACGCTGCTTTCGTTCATGCGCGAATCGCGCCGGCTTTCGAATCGGCGCCTCAAGCGGGAACTGGGCGTGAAGTTGCGCTACCCGAGCGTCGACGACTTTTTGCGCACGATGCCGCCGCACCCGTGAGAGAGGACGCGGCGGCATGGCGCAAGCGTGCCGTTCACGTGATGGCCGGCAGCGCCTCGAGCAGAAGGAAGCAGAACAGGGCGCCGATCAGCACGCCGATCAGGTTCGGGTGATAACGGTGGCGCACGTGCATCCAGACCAGCAGCCCGCCGATCAGGAGCACACCCAATCCTACGAACGCCATCAACACCGTTGAGATTTCGAATGTTCCGTTGATGAACATATCCGCCCCCTTCAATGCATCGCTTGTAATCGTTGTGTTTGTAATCGTTGTTTAAACGAGTATAGGGCGAAACGTCAGGAAGAACATGTTGCGCCGCGGCGTGGCGCGAGGTGTTTTGGGATGCGAAGGTGCGTTAGCGCACATAGCCGCGGAGCGTGCATTCGCGGCGGCTGGCCGGGTGCTCGTCAACCCTGGCGCAGTGCCTCGAGTTCGGACGCGCCGAGCCAGCGCCAGGCACCCGGCGCCAGATCCGCGGGCAGCGTCAAGCCGCCGATGCGCTCGCGGTGCAGCGCTTCGCAACGATTGCCGGCTGCCGCGATCATGCGCTTGACCTGGTGGTACTTGCCTTCCAGCACCGACAGTTCGAGCTCGTGCTCGCTGCGCGCGCGGGCATCGACGGCTGCGACCGGTTCGCGCTCGCCGTGCAGCAGCACGCCGGTGCGCAATGCCGTTAGCTGCGCGTCGTCGAGCGGGTGGCGGGTGGTCGCCACGTAGAGCTTGGGCACCTTGCGTTTGGGCGAGGTGAAGGCATGCACGAACTGGCCATCGTCGGACAGCAGCAGCAGGCCGGTCGTATCCTGATCGAGCCGGCCGACGCACTGCACGCCGCGGGCCGCAAACTGCGCAGGCAGCAGATGAAAGACGCTCAGGTGATGCTGCGGATCGCGCGAGCATTCGTAGCCGGCGGGTTTGTTCAACGCGAGATAGGCGCGCTCGTGGTACGGCCATGCCTCGCCGTCCACGCTGAAGGTGAGCCCCACGGGGTCGAACGGCGCGAGCGGATCGGTGCAGACGATGCCGTCAACGGCAACGCGCGCGTCGGCGACGAGCGCCCGGCACTGGCGGCGCGAGCCGAAGCCCTGGCTGAAGAGAATGCTTTCGAGATTCATGGAGACCGGCGGACGGCGTCAAACCGCTGCATTCTAACCGGCGCGCAGCACTGCGGCGGTGCAGTGGCGAAAGGGCGGAACGGGGACTGCAGGCTTCGCGACGCATTTCACGCAGATGGCGTAACGTAGCGCGATGCATTGCGGATCGTGGCGATGGGTGCATGGCATGCATCGCACGAGATCCATCCTTTTTCCGGCGTGGCGCCCGTGCGTCGCGCATGAGCCCACGAGGAGGACAGCATGGCGAACACGATCGCGGATTTTCTCGCGAAGACGCTCGAAGCGGTAGGCGTCGAACGTATCTGGGGCGTAACCGGCGACAGCCTGAACGGCCTGACCGCGAGTCTGCAGCGTCTTGGCACGATCCGCTGGATGCACACGCGGCATGAAGAGGTGGCCGCCTTCGCGGCCGGCGCCGAGGCCGCGGCCACGGGCCGGCTGGCGGTGTGCGCGGGAAGCTGCGGGCCCGGCAACCTCCATCTGATCAACGGTCTCTACGACTGCCATCGCAACCAGGTGCCCGTGCTGGCGATTGCTGCGCATATTCCCTCGACGGAAATCGGCCTTGGCTACTTTCAGGAAACGCATCCGCAAGAGGTCTTCAAGGAGTGCAGCCATTACGTCGAACTGGTGACGAATGCCTCGCAGTTTCCGCGCGTGCTCGCGACGGCGCTGCGCACTGCCATCGACGAAAAGGGCGTGGCGGTCATCGTCCTGCCGGGCGACGTCGCGCTGCTCGAAGCGACTGCCGAAGAACCGGCGTGGGCTCAGTCGTCGCGACCGGTGACGACGCCGTCTTCGGCCGACCTCGACCGGCTCGCCGATCTGCTCAATCGCTCCGAAGCCGTCACGCTGCTGTGCGGCAGCGGCTGCAAGGGCGCGCACGACGAGGTCGTGGCGTTTGCGGACGCGCTTGGCGCACCGACCGTGCACGCGCTGCGCGGCAAGCAGTACGTGGAGTGGGAGAACCCCAACGACGTGGGCATGACCGGCTTGATCGGCTTCAGTTCGGGCTATCACGCGATGATGTCGTGCGACACGCTCGTGATGCTCGGCACCGACTTCCCGTATCGCAACTTCTATCCGCAGCACGGCAACATCGTGCAGATCGACCGCAATCCGGCGGCGCTCGGCAAGCGCGCGCCGCTCGCGCTCGGGCTCGTGGGCGACGTGCGCGAGACGCTGCGCGAGCTCACGCCCAAGCTCACGCGCAAGACCGACCGCCGCTTCCTCGAACGCGCGAAAGAGCACTACAAGGACGCACGCAAAGACCTCGACGATCTCGCGCGCCCGGCTGCGGCGGGCAAGCCGCTGCATCCGCAGTATGTGACGGCACGCGTCGATGCGCTCGCGGCCGAGGATGCGATCTTCGCCGTCGATGTCGGCACTCCTACGCTCTGGGCAGCACGCTATCTCACGATGAACGGCAAGCGCCGGCTGCATGGCTCGTTCAATCATGGCTCGATGGCGAACGCGATGCCGCAGGCGCTCGGTGCGCAAGCCGCGCATGCGGGGCGGCAGGTGATTTCGCTTTCGGGCGACGGTGGCCTTTCGATGCTGCTCGGCGATATTCTCACGACGCGGCAGCTCGATCTGCCCATCAAGATCGTTGTCCTGAACAATGGCACGCTGGGCTTCGTCGCGATGGAGATGAAAGCGGGCGGTTATGTCGAATCGGGCACCGACCTCATCGCGACCAATTTCGCGGACATCGCGAAAGGGGCCGGCATCTTCAGCGTGCGGGTGGAGACTTCGGAGGCGCTCGACGATGCCTTGCGCGAGGCGTTTGCGCACCCGGGGCCGGCGCTCGTCGACGTGGTGACGACGAAGCACGAACTGGCGATGCCGCCGAAGCTGCAGTGGGCGCAGGCGAAGGGTTTCAGTCTTTATATGTTGCGCGCGGTGTTGAGCGGGCGCGGGGATGAGGTGATCGAGCTGGCGCAGACTAATCTGCGTTAGGGGGTGTGCTGAACGGACTGTATGCGACCAGGGTCCGCGGATGCGGGGCCTGGTTTTTGGATCCGGTGTTCGGGCCGGAATGGACTATCGCCGGCAACTGGCACTTCGGGCTCGAAGGGTTTTTGTCGTCTTGCGCCCAACCTGGACAGTCAACATGACTGTCATGTTGCCGACATGTGCGTGGGCTCTCAATCGCTTGCAGAGACGTCACCCTGCAGGACAACGGCATCACCATGCCGTCACGCAACGTCGGTAACTTCAACATCCCCAGGGAATCCTTCCGGGATCTATGAGGGCGAGTACCCTTACAATTTTCTATCAACGGCGGTAGGTTGCTGGGGCTGAGCGGCGCCGAAAAGGGGCGGCCCTATATCGAAATTACAAGCTGGAAACATTCATTTCAAATTAATACGCCAGGCTACAAGGCCATCGCGATCAACGATTCCACCAGGAGCCCCCGTGATTACAAAGCAGGATGTTGTTGCGGCTTATCAGCTACTTTTGCGTCGAGCACCCGAAAGCGAAGAGGCAATCGACCACTGGCTGGAACGTTGCGCCTACCCTGACGAACTGGTGAATGGGATTCTCGGTTCCAAGGAGTTCGAGGTCGGCCTATACAACCGTTCGACGCCCACGTCATCGATCCGGCCTTCTGACGAAGAAATCGTGGCCAGGTTTGGCGTCTACCCAGAACCGGATCTGGTGCACTGGCTGAGAAATCTTCCGGCCATCGAGGGTATGGTGTTGCCCAGCAGTGCATACATCTCAGCCGCTCTGGCGCAATTCCAGGCACGTAACGATTACCGTGGAAATATCGCAGAGATCGGCGTCTACCACGGCAAGTACCTCGCTGGCCTGGCGACGTCGATTCGACCCGGCGAGAAGGTCATCGCGGTTGACCTGTTCGAAGACCAGGATCAAAACGAAGACGTTGGCGGATACAGCGAAGCCGGATTCGAAGCTCCTCTTCGTGCACTAACACAAGACGTGTTTGCAGAAGTCATGTCGACCTATGCGCCGCACGCTGAACTGCTAACAATCAAGCGCTCCTCACTCAATGTCACTGCGGACGAACTTATGCCGGACGGCCAGCGGGTTCGATTCTTTTCGGTCGACGGAGGTCATACTCATGATGTTTTTCTGAATGATCTCCGTCTGGCGGAGACGACCCTCGCGCCGTACGGCATTGTCTCGATCGACGACATTTTGAATCCTGACTGGCCCGGCATCATCACAGCCGCGGTACGTTACTTTGACGGCACAACGAAGCTGCGCCCTGTAGCCTTTATTGAAAACAAGCTGCTTTGTGCGTACGAATCGCACGCTGACATCTATCGAACGGCGCTTCGCAATATCGCACCTCGTTCACTCAGACGGCGTGACGTCGAGTTCTCGAATTACACGGCTGACGAATATGTCGATGGCTTCGATCTGTATGCGTTCCTGCGATCGTTGCCGCTCTGAACTGAACTGAACAGGCAGGGAAGTCCCATGATTACAAAGCAGGACGTGGAGTCGGCATATCTGCTGCTCCTCGGGCGTCCCGCAGAGCCCGGCGCTATCGATCACTGGATGTCGAGCGCATACAACACGTTTGATCTCGTCAAGGGAATCATGGGTTCGGACGAGTTCCGGGAAAATCGGCTTCCTCGCCTGGTTGATGCCGGAGTTTCGCTTTCGTTGGCGCCCTCGGCCCAGGGGATATCGACGCATTCAGACAGTGGTCCGCCGATGCGAGCGGCTATTCATCGAGGCATTCGCGAGATCGAAGTCGTTGCGATCAACAGGCCTGAGCCGCTGCCCGGCACCGTCGTGATCAAGGTCGGCGCCGCGGGGATATGCGGCACCGATTTGCATGCATATCGCAAGGACGCAAGCCGGCACGATCGTCCGCATGGTCACGAGTATGCCGGTGAGATCGTCGAAGTCGGCGGAGGTGTCTCACCGGCGCGCATGGGGCAGCGCGTCACTGCCGACTCGTTCCTGAACGCGATGTGCGGCGTCTGCGAGTTCTGCGTCGGTGGCAATCCATTTCACTGCACCCATAAGGCACTTCCGTTCCGGTCTGGTGGATTTGCTGAGTACGTTCGCGTTAAGGATTCGGCGACCTTCGACCTCCCGGATTCGGTCGACGATGCACTCGGTGCGCTAGTTGAGCCGCTCGCCGTGGGCGTTCATGCCGTGCGACGAATTGGCGTCAAGCCGGGTATGACAGGCGTCGTGATCGGGGCTGGCGCCATCGGCCTCGGTGCTGTAGCAGCGGCACTCAACGCAGGCGCGACGCAAGTATTCGTGGTTGCCAGACACGCTTTTCAGGGTGAGCTTGCAAAGGCAATTGGCGCGACCGATGTATTGCCAGTTGATCTCGGCGCAGCGATCAATCGCGTACTTCAGGCGAAACCTCACGGCGTTGACTTTGCCATCGAAGCGGTCGGTGGTTCGCAACCGACGCTCGACCAGGCCAGCCGATTTGTACGGCCGATGGGTTCTGTTGCCATCGTCGGCGCGTTCGATCCGGGCTTCAAGGGTGTCGAGTTATATCCGCCCTTGATCAAGGAGCTCACGTTCCACTTCTCCAACTGTTATGGTTATCTGGACAACAGGCACGATTTTGAAATTGCAATCGACCTTCTGGCGCACAAGGGTGATCAGCTTCGCGGGCTGATCACCCATCAGTTTCCAATTGATGATGCAGCTCGTGCTTTCCAGGTCGCGGACGACAAGCAATCTGGTGCGGTGAAGGTTCAGATTCAACCGTAGTCAAGAATTCAACGCTGAAGGGTTTTCTGTAATCGCGAAAGCTAAATGTATGCTCGACAGCGGCAGCATCGGCGATTACATTACCGCGTGCATTCTTGCAAAATTTTTCCGACGGAGCGAGACAAGATGCCAAGTACAGCCGACTTCAACGATAACCAGATCTATACCGGAATTGATCCACAAGACCTGACAATATTCGAGAAGTACCGGAACCCCGCCGCTTGTCCAACTCCAGGCTTCTATACTGACTTTATGGGTGTCAGGACACGCCTGTCGTACTTCGGAGTAAAGGACACCCACTTCGGCGAGTCGGTTGGTGAAATCCCTTTCCCCAGCGATGGGCTACATGCCGAGGCGGTTGAGTATGTTGCGGCCCTCTATGCTGTAGACACATCTGCCCCGTCGTCTTTTACCGCCGTAGAGTTGGGCGCCGGGTATGGGCCGTGGTTAGCCTTTAGCGCCAAAGCCGCGCAGCATAAGGGCGTGAAGAAAATCAATGTCATTGCCGTAGAAGGAGACCGGCCGCGCCTCGCTCTTCTTCGCACCCATTTTGAAGATAACGGTTTACCCGTTCCTGATCAAAGCGGTTCAGGCGTGCTCGGTGATGTACGCTCAAAACTGGTCCACGGAGCCATTTCCGATACTAACGGTACCGTAACGTTCGGCTCGCAAAGCGTTCACGACTGGGGGGCTGCGCCGGTAGAAAACGGGGAGGCCGTTGATTATCGTGGCCTTGAAATAAGTGGCGAAGCGGTCGACTCATACACGATCGAGCATGTTATCCGCGATCTCCCGTCGGTCGATTTCCTGCACATGGACATACAGGGTTTTGAAGCGCGCGCGGTGCGTGCGTCTCTCGACGCTCTGCTCTCTAAAGTTCGTGTGATGCTGATTGCCACGCACAGTCGCCAGATCGAAGGCGAACTGTTCGAGATGCTTTTTGGGCACGGGTGGCGCATCTTCTGTGAGAAGCCTTGCAAGTTCGCGCGAAAGGAAGCCAACAATCTGGTGGCGCTCACAACTGTCGATGGCACACAGGTTTGGGTGAATACGGCCTTGGACGAACAACGGAAGAGCCTTGAGGCGCTCGGCACCGTCAAGGCACAAACGTCGCAACACGAATTGAACGTTGCCCTTGAACGCACCCAGTCCCTTGAAAGGAAGCTGGAGCAGGCAAATGAATCGATTGCCGCCTTGAGGCGCGAGGTCGCGGCCCTTCGGGATTCAACGAGCTGGAAGGTTACCGCTCCGCTGCGCAAATTACGGAGCGTTATACATTGACGAGGCTTGGGACCTGGGTGCCCGCGGCTACCGGCGGGTCAAACTTTACTGCATAGCTGGCCCCGGCAATCATGCTTCGGAGCGGTTTGTAGCATTGCTTTCTCTCAGCCGCATCAAAACAATCCCCAAACCCGGCTTGCTGGTGCACTCGGCATGCTCTGATGGCGCCGTGCCCCATTTGTTGTGCGACGGCGCAGGGTACCTTGCGTAATCGCTGGAGCAGGTTGGTTATCCAGACATGCATCGATCTTTTCCGGCCGGGGAGCGCTGAGCTACCATCCACGGTTACGAAATCTTCCGGGTAGGAAGAGCTGGGCAGCATGCAGCGCGAACAGGCGAATAAAGAACGAGAAATGCAATCTCTGGCTAATGCTTTGAAAGGTGTGGCGAGAGCCTCCAAGAAGGCTCCAGTCGTCGGCCGGATATTTGATACGGTCCATTTTGCAATCTGGCGCGGGCGCATGGAGCGTGACTGGGCACGCCGCTACGAAGAATCGCCTCTCGTGGCGAGCGCGGCTGGCGATCCGCCATCGCTTTCCCGAATCACGTCGCAACTGTGCACGGCAACGCAGTTCCGCGAGGGAGCATATGGGCGCTGGTGCCGCGAAATGCGCACGCCCGCGAGGTTCGCGCGCAAACAATGGGAGTTCGTCTACATACTCGAGGCCCTGAGCCAGCACGGGATGCTTCAGCCGGAAAAGACGGGCTTGGGGTTCGGCTGCGGGAATGAGCCGCTCGCCGCGGTCATGGCGAAGCATGGGGCTAAAGTACTGGCCACCGATCTCGCGACGGCGGAAGCCACAGACAAGGGCTGGGTGGAAAGCAATGAGCACGCGGCGACGCTCGACGGGCTGAACGATTTCGGTATCTGCGACTGGCCCACGTTCCGGCGCAATGTCGGGTTCGAGTTCGCGGATATGAACGCAGTCCCCGAGAAGTTCGACGGCCAGTTCGATTTCGTATGGTCGGCGTGCGCGTTTGAGCATCTCGGCTCGATCCGCCATGGCCTGGACTTCGTCAAAAACTCCGTGCGTTGCCTTAAACCGGGCGGGGTGGCGGTGCATACCACCGAATTCAATCTATCGTCGAATGACCAAACTCTCGAAGATCCGGGTTGCGTCATCTTCCGGCGTCGGGATATGGAGCTTCTTGCTACTGAACTCGAATCACTCGGGTACGAGGTGGCGTCATTCAACTTCAATCCGGGCTCAGCGCCGATCGACCACCACATTGATGCGCCGCCGTACGGTATTCCCCACCTGAAGCTTGCTCTCGAGGGATACGTGGCAACGTCGATCGGCTTGATTGTGAAGCGCCCGTTCGGCTCCTGATGTCGATGACTGCAGGTAACCCCAAGCTAGCTCGCTGCGTTTGGCAACCTGGCGCAGAAAAAGGTGCTTCTTGTGCTGTGCTGGCGCTGTGGCACACCTGGACGACGATTGCTGGAACCCCAGATAACCTCCGGAAAACCCCCACCGAGGCGGTTGTTTGTGATGGCTGAGCTCGGGGATAATTTGCAACAAAAAACCCCGCGAGACTAGATCTGGCGGGGTTTGCTGGTAAAACGTCGTGAGCGTTTGGAGAGTACTTGGTGCCTCGGGCCGGAATCGAACCGGCACTCCTTTCGGAACCGGATTTTGAGTCCGGCGCGTCTACCAATTTCACCACCGAGGCAGAACCCGACTTTGAATCTGTCGCCATTTACGACGGACGCCCATCGGGTAGCCGGAGATTATGGCGCAATTCCTGCCATCGGGCAACTGCAGTCAGCCGGCGCCGCTTACGGCCTCATACAGGGATGGCCAAAAGCACGCCCTCAAACCGTCCGCGAGAACCGCTCGAGGCGCTGCGTGCCGAGATAGCGATCGAACACCATGGCGATATTGCGCACGAACATCCGCCCGGCCGGCAGCACTTCAAGCCGGTTCGTGCTGCGCGCCACGAGTCCGTCGTCCTCGAATGCCCGCAGCCGCGCCAGTTCGTCCGCGAATGCGCTCGGGAAGTGCACACAGTAGGCGGCTTCGAATTCGTCGAAGCGCAGTTCGAGATTGCACATCAGTTCGGTGATGATGTCGCGGCGCAGCCGGTCGTCGGCGTTCAGGCGGATCCCGCGCGCGGTCGCGAGCCGTCCCGCTTCGATCGCCGCGCCATAACCCGGCAGATCCTTCGCATTCTGTGCATAAACGTCGCCGACCTTGCCGATGGACGACGCACCGAAGCCGATCAGATCGCATTCGGCGCGCGTGCTGTAGCCCTGGAAATTGCGATGCAGCGTGCGCTGCTTTTGCGCGATCGCGAGCTCGTCGGTGGGCAGTGCGAAATGATCCATGCCGATATACACATAGCCCGCGTCGGTCAACTGTTCGACTACCAGCTGAAGCAGCGCGAGCCGCGTGGCGGGCGAGGGAAGCGCCGCCGGGTCGATGTGCCGTTGCATCTTGAAGAGATGCGGCATGTGCGCGTAGCCGAACACCGAAAGGCGTTCGGGCGCGAGCAGCAGGATCGTATCGAGCGTGCGCCGAAAGCTCGCCACGTTTTGATGCGGCAGGCCATAGATCAAATCGACGCTGATCGACTCGAAGCCGTTCGCGCGCGCTGCGTTCATGCACTCGACCGTCATGTCGAGCGGCTGAACACGGTTGACCGCGTGCTGTACGAGCGGATCGAAGTCCTGCACGCCAAGACTCAGGCGATTGAAGCCGAGGCCTCGCAGATGCCCAATGGTGGCCGCCGAGGCTTCGCGCGGATCGATTTCGATCGAGTACTCGCCTTCGGTGTCGGGGCGCAGTGTGAAGTGCTCGCGCGTGGTGGCCATGAGCGCGCTCATTTCCTCGAGCGAGAGGAAGGTGGGCGTGCCACCGCCCCAGTGAAGCTGCGAGACGGGGCGCTTCGTGTCGAAGAGCGCGGCCTGGAGCGCCAGTTCGCGAATCAGTTGCTTGAGATACGGCTTCGCGCGGGCGCGGTTTTTTGTCGCAACCTTGTTGCAGCCGCAATAGAAGCAGACCGTGTCGCAGAACGGAATGTGGAAATAGAGCGAGAGATCGGTGTCTTCGGCGCCGGGGTCGGCGGCGGCGCGGCGGTAGTCGGCGGGGTCGAACTGCTCGCTGAACTGCAGCGCGGTGGGGTAGGACGTGTATCGTGGGCCGTTTGCGCCGTACTTCGCGATCAGGTCGGGGCGGAAGAGGAGATCGGCATCGCTCATGCGGGACTCTCGGTGTTGGGGCGACGGAATTTCTCGCGCAGGTTCGATTCAGTTTAAGAGCGTGCCGTGTCCGGTGTTTGTGTAAAAAGGTCGCAGCCGCGGGGATGGCACAATGCGTCTGGTCCGTCGCTTCGCGGCGCCAATGTATCGACTGATTCAGGAAGTAGATGGTGAGTGCCGGTTCCCCCTTCGACGCACCCGGGCACGCGTGCCGCCCCGGCTGCGGTGCGTGCTGTATCGCGCCGTCCATTACGAGTCCGATTCCGGGCATGCCCGAGGGCAAGCCGGCGGGCGTGCGTTGTGTGCAGCTTGGCGACGATCTGCAATGCGCGATCTTCGGTTCGCCGCTGCGGCCCGCATGCTGCTCGGGGCTGCAGCCTCAGGCCGAGATGTGCGGGACCACCCGCGACGAGGCGATCGTCTGGCTCACCCGGCTCGAAGCCGCGACCCGGCCGCCGCACGGCGTCTGAGCGCTGCATCCACGTTTCGAACGGCCGCCCTCGCGCGGGCCATTCAAGGAGATTTCGCATGATTCACACCGCAACGCGCGTTTCCCGGCGGGCTTTTCTCTTCGCGGCCTGTGCCGCGGCGGGCGCGGCTGTCTCGCTGGGCGCGTGTGCGACGGGGACCTTCCCGTTCATCCCCGATCACTACACGTTCTCGCAGGACCAGGTGCAGGCGGCGGTTCAGCGCAAGTTCCCGTACCACCGCTCGGTGCAGCAACTCTTCCAGGTTTCGCTGACGAATCCCGTCGTCGTGCTGCAACCCGATCGCAACCGCGTGGCCGTGCGGCTCAATGCCGAGCTTCAGAGCCCGCTGATCCAGCAGCCGGTGGACGGCGTGTTCACGCTGTCGAGCGAACTCGCCTGGGACAGCGCGGCCCGTTCGGTCGTGCTCAAGTCGCCCTCGGTCGATAGCGTGGACATGCAGGGCGCGGCAGCCGCCTACGGGCAGCAGGTCGGGGCAGTCGCCGCCCTCGCCGCGGCGCAGATGCTCGACAACTATCCGGTCTATACGTTCAAGCCCGAGCAGTTGCAGTTCGCCGGAGTCAACTACGAACCCGGTACAATCACCATCCTTACAAACGGCATACGCGTGCAGATCGTCGAGAAGTGAGCCGACGGGACGCCGCCGCGTGCAGCCGCCCGCGGACTCGCCGCGCGGCGCGAACCCCCGCGAGGAGAAAGGATGGACTGGCTACTGTTCTGCAAGGCGCTGATTCTGGGCATCGTCGAAGGGCTGACCGAGTTCCTGCCGGTTTCGAGCACCGGTCATCTGATCGTCGCAGGGAGTGCACTCAATTTCGACGGCGATTACGAGAAGACCTTCGATGTCGTGATCCAGTTCGGCGCGATCCTCGCCGTGTGCTGGGAGTTTCGCGGCAAGATCGTCAGCGTGATCGCCGGGCTGCCCACGCGCCCCGACGCGCGGCGTTTTGCGTTGAACGTGATCGTGGCCACGGTGCCGGCGGTCGTTCTCGGCCTCCTGTTCGAGAAGGCCATCAAGTCGGTGCTGTTCGCGCCGGTGCCCGTGGCTTTTGCGCTCGTGGCCGGCGGCCTCGTGATCCTCTGGGTGGAAGGGAGCCGACGGCGCCAGAGCGCGCCTGCCGCACAGACGCCGGCACGCGTGCGCTCGATCGACGACATCCGGCCGCTCGACGCGTTCAAGGTGGGCTGCGCGCAGTGCTTCGCGCTGATTCCGGGCATGTCGCGCTCCGGCTCGACGATCATCGGCGCGATGCTGTTCGGTTTCGAGCGGCGCGTGGCGACCGAGTTTTCGTTCTTCCTCGCGATTCCGGTGATTTTCGGCGCGACCGTCTATGAACTGCACAAGAACTGGCAAGCGCTTTCGGTGGACTGGCTGAGCCTGTTCGGCGTGGGCTTTATCGCTGCGTTTCTGAGCGCGTTCGTGTGCGTGCGCTGGCTGCTGCGTTTCGTCGCTTCGCACGATTTCACGGCGTTCGCCTGGTACCGCATTGCGTTCGGTCTCGTGATCCTGCTGTTCGGTTACGGCGGCGGGCTCGGTTGGGACGAGTGAAAATGACAAGGGGCGCTTCAAGCGCCCCTTGTTGTTCGTGCAACCTTCCGCAAGCCTACTGCTCGCGGCGGCGGAACACGAGATCCCACACGCCGTGGCCGAGGCGCAGGCCGCGCCGCTCGAATTTGGTCACCGGGCGATAGTCCGGACGCGGCGCGTAATCGGCCGCGGTGTTTTCCAGCGCGGGCTCCGCGCCCAACACTTCCAGCATCTGTTCGGCGTAATTCTGCCAGTCCGTCGCGCAGTGGAGATAACCACCAGGCTTCATGCGCGAAACCAGCAGTTCGACGAATTTCGGCTGGATCAGGCGGCGCTTGTGGTGGCGCGCCTTGTGCCAGGGATCGGGGAAGAAGATATGGACGCCGTCGAGGCTCGCGGGCGCGATCATCTGCTCGAGCACCTCCACCGCATCGTGCTGGATGATGCGGATGTTCGTGAGGTTTTGCTCGCCGATCAGCTTGAGCAACGCGCCAATGCCGGGCTCGTGGACCTCGACGCCGAGAAAGTCGTCGCCGGGACGCACCGCGGCGATTTCCGCCGTGCTCGCACCCATGCCGAAGCCGATCTCCAGCACGCGCGGCGCGCGGCGGCCGTACACGGAGTCCCAGTCGGGCTCGTGCGGCGTGTACGGGACGACATAGCGCGGGCCGAATTCGTCGAGCGCGCGGCGCTGCCCCGTCGAGACGCGGCCGGCGCGCGTCACAAAGCTGCGGATGCGGCGTCGATGCAGGACCTCGCCTTCGGCGGTGGTGTCGTGCGTTTGTTCCGCGGGGGCGTCGGGCTGCGGGCAGTCGGACGGGACTGCGTCGTTCGGATCGTGAATCATCTTCGAGGATGGGCAGGTGAAGGCAGTGCCGCCGGGCGCGGCGTTCGCGCGTACCGGCGCGCCGGTTTTGCCAGTTTCGCCAATGGGGATCGCGCAAGTCATGCGGGATCGCGATTGGGTGGCCGATCGGGCCGATCTTTCGCGCGGGGCAGGGAGCGCCTGCGGATGCTGCAGGCTGCTGCGCGGCTGCAACCAGCGCGGGAACCGACGCGCATTATAGCAGCGCCGCCTCGCGGGGCCGCCCGCAGGCTCAGTCGGCCGAGATCGTCACCTGGGTGGGCGCCGGCCGCGTGAGTTCGAAGGTGTCGATGCGGCAGGCCCGCACGTCCAGCAGCAGGCGTTCCAGTTGCTGCGCGGTGTCGTGGAGCGGCTGGGCATCTGCGGGGAGACGTTCGTTGGCGTCGGCGAGCAGCTTCTTGCGGGTGCCCACGATCAGCGCGATCGCGCTGCGGCGGGACATGAAAAATCGTTCCATCGTTGACGGTCTCGCGCATTGCGAGAAACGAGCCGGGTTGCATCGGGATCAGGGCGCGCCAGCCGCGGCGAACACCGGGATGATCCATGACGAGCCGGACTTCGAACGTGTGTGAACGTACGACGGAAGGGATTCAGGACAACCCGGGGAGACTGCGCGAGGCCAGCTGCTGCGTGGCCATGCAAGGCTGGTGAGCCGGTGTGGAGCGGGCGATGGGAATCGAACCCACGTCTCCAGCTTGGGAAGCTGGGGTAATAGCCATTATACGACGCCCGCAGAGCCGATGATTCTACAGGGAATTTGGGGGTTTGGGGAGGGGCGTGGTTTGGAGGCTGGCAGCGAAACTGGCATGGTTCGATCGTAGAGCGGTGGCAGTGGGGTGATCGAATTATGGCGGGAGGGACTTTACTCGTAGGCCATTCATGTCTGTCAGGATATTTTTTGAGATAAGGATTGGCTCAAGGATTGCGATGATTGGCGTGCAAAAGATTGTAGGTTGTTGGACCAGCGCACAGAAGAAAATATATATCAACTCCCCGCGGGAGTGTGTTCGTATTAAACGGTTGTTGCAGTTAATTTGTAATGTAAATGGTTGGGTGTTGAAATAATTGTCTGATGAATATCGTTGCGAAAAAAAATTTAGGGTGCTATGTTCTGTGGGCCGAGTGAAAAACGGCGAATCTACCACTAGGAATAGGAGATCAAGCAATGAAAGAGCTTACGGTCGACGAAATTAATCAAGTCGGTGGCGGGGATGCGGTACATGCAGGGATGTTTTATACTGGCTTGCTTGGGGCTATTGCCGGCGGTGCTTTGGTGGCCTCTGGATTGGGAATTCCGATTGCGATTGGGGGCGCAGCACTCGCGGCGGAAGGTGGTGGCCTTATGACGCTTTCATTCTTCTAAAGAAAATTAGGTGGGGTTATGGCATTTTTTTATGATGGAAACGTGAATTATTTTTCCTTGAGCCTTGACCCCATCGGAAAGAAAGTGGCTTATGTTTTTAAACTCACTGGGAGGCAGTTTAAAACTCTCTCCTGGTGCCTTCCGGTTATATTTTTTGTTTTAATTTTTCTTGTTTTATCATCTATTTTTCTGGTTGATGGTCTATTCGGGAATGAATATTTAATCCTGAGTGATCGTTATCAAGACTCCGCTCTTAGAGTGGTTTCTGCAATTTCCGCAATGTTTGCGCTGGCGGAGGTTGGATTTTTCTTATGGGTGAGGGGCAATGGGGGTCTGCGTTTAAATGAGTTGGAGAGAGCGCGGCTGGGATTGGTAAAAATAAATAAGAAATTATCTTTCCTTGCTTACCTTAATTTTCTACTTGGACTTTTACCGTCTCTTTTTGGGTTGGCTTTTTTTTGGAGGCTGGGTGTGATGAGTGGAGAAAGGGTATTTTCCGGAGATATGCTTGTGATGATGCAGGTAGGGGGGCTCAGCTGCGTCATTGCCCTATTTTTGGTCAGAAGAATTTTTCGCGTTGTAATGTGGAAATCCGAAGGATAAGGGCACTCCTTTAGTTGGATCGCAGGCGTCTCGGCGGGCGCAGATGGGGTATTCTAGAAAGTTTCTGTAGAATTAAAATTAAATCGATATAAGAAATATTGTGCAAAATATCTCGCGGCGCGATCTTTTTAGAGGTGAGGTTGTTTTCAATGATAAATCTCACGCGTTGGGGGAAATCGTTCTTGTCCGGCCAATATCATTCCCGTTCATTGCCTGGATATCGCTGCTCATATCTAGCGCAATTGCCGCATTGCTATTCTGGGGTTCTTATACGGCTCGCAGCGCCGTTTCTGGTCAACTCGTTCCCGACGCCGGTCTGATCAAAATTTATGCGCCCCAAAACGGCGAGGTCATAACAAAACACGTAACGGAAGGCGCGCCAGTAAGAGCGGGGGATGTCCTATACGTCCTATCGAGCGATCGGGATAGCAGTGAACTTGGCGCCACACAAGCAGCGATTAGCGCCCAAATCGAATTACAAAAAAACAGCCTCGATCATGAAATAGGCGAAACGCGGTTGCTTGAATCCGAGCAGCGGGTTGGCATTGCCAAGAAAATTTCAGACCTTCAAGGCGAAATGGGTGCGCTTGCACAGGCAATTTCGCTACAAAGCGATAGAGTCAACTTGGCTGAAGACATGCTTGCGCGGTATCAAGTTTTGCTGGCAAAAGATTACATTTCGAAAGAACAACTTCAGCAAAAAACCGAGGATTTGCTTGATCAAAAGCAACGCCTTCAAGATCTTGAGCGGAATCAGATCAGCACACGCAGCGAACTCTCCGATCAGCAAATTGCACTCAAGAGCTTGGGTATGAAGAGTGACAATGAGTTGTCCGAGTTGGATCGAAACCTCGCTTCTGTGCAGGCGCAACTTACGGACAGCGAGTCCAAGCGCCGCGTCGTCATTACCGCACCTATCTCGGGTACACCTAGCGCAGTTTTGGTCGATGTCGGGCAAACGGTAGATAACAGTCGCCCACTATTGAGTATCGTCCCCAAGGATGCTGTCCTTAGAGCCGAGCTGTATGCTCCGAGTCGCGCGATCGGATTTGTGAGACCGGGACAAAACGTCTTGCTCCGTTTCCAAGCTTACCCCTATCAGAAATTTGGCCACCAAACAGGCATCGTGGAGTCGGTCTCGCGAACCGCCTTGACGCCGGAGGAAATTTCCGAAGTTGGTATGTCGCTCGCAGGCATGAGCGACCGCGAGCCGCGTTATCGCATTATCGTCAGACTGCCGGCGCAAACCATTCGCGCCTACGGCGCGCAGCAGCCTTTGCAGGCCGGCATGCTAATCGATGCGGATATCCTGCAAGAGAAACGCCGTCTTTACGAATGGGTACTTGAGCCGTTGTATAGTCTTTCCGGAAAGTTATAGTTGATGATAGAAAATCTTTCCTTTGGCTTTGGCCCCAAGTTGCCGCTTCTGTTGCAAACAGAGGCAACAGAATGTGGCCTCACATGCCTAGGCATGGTGGCGAGCTACTATGGGTACCGCATCGACTTGCCGACTCTACGGCGCCGTTTTCCCATCTCCTTGAAGGGTGCAACTTTAGCGCACTTAATCCGCATCGCCGGAGACTTGAAATTGGTCACGCGACCGCTCAAGCTCGAACTCGGTCATCTGAATCAGTTGAAATTGCCTTGCATCTTGCATTGGGACCTCAACCATTTCGTCGTTCTACAAGAAGTTGGCCCTCGGGCGATCACGATTTATGATCCCGCACGCGGTATCCGAAAGTTGCCGATGGCGGAGGTATCTAAATCGTTTACGGGCGTGGCGCTCGAATGTTGGCCGAGCCCCGAATTCAAAAGGGTGGACCAGCGACAAACGGTAAAGCTCGGTGTACTCGTCGGGCGCGTCACCGGACTTTTCCGGGCGTCTGCACAAATTCTTTCTCTGGCGATTGGGTTGGAAATCATCGCGCTCGTCAGTCCTTTCTTCTTGCAATGGGTAGTTGACAACGTTTTAGTCTCCGCTGACCGTGACCTATTGACGACACTTGCGCTTGGGTTCGGGCTTTTGATGCTGGTCCAACGTGTGATTACCTTGGCACGCAGTTGGATACTGATGGTCGTGAGTACCTCGATTAACCTCCAATGGCGCGCCAATGTCTTTTCTCATCTGTTGCGCTTGCCGATCGCCTATTTCGAAAAACGGCATCTTGGTGACGTAGCATCGCGTTTCGGGTCTATCGACGTCATTCAGCGAACTCTGACGACTTCGTTTGTCGAAGGCGTGCTCGACGGCATGATGTCTATCGTTACGTTGGGCATGATGTTTCTTTACAGCCCGCTATTGGCATGGATCGGTGTGGGAGCGATGACGCTTTATGCCATTGGACGCTGGGCGTGGTTCCAACCTCTACGTAATGCTACGGAAGAGCAGATAATCCATGCGGCGAAACAGCAAAGTCAATTCCTCGAAACGGTCCGTGGCGTCAAGACAATCAAACTCTTTGGTCGGGAGGACGAGCGACGTTCGACTTGGCTCACCCGTCTAGTCGAGCAGATAAACGCCGATCTACGTACTCAGAAGCTAAGCCTGTTATATCAGTCGCTCAACGGGTTGCTATTCGGCATCGAAAATATTCTGGTGATTTGGTTAGGTGCAAAACTAGTACTCGACGGCAATTTCACCGTCGGGGTTCTAATTGCATTTAATGCCTACAAGAGTCAATTTGATACACGTGTGAGTTCGCTGATCGACAAACTGATCGACCTGAGAATGATGCGGCTGCAAGGCGAGCGCCTGGCCGATATCGCGTTGCAGGATGTCGAAATTTCCCATACGGCGGTGTTTAGCGAGGAAACCGCCCATTTGAACCCGTCGCTCGCCATAGAAAATCTACGTTTTCGCTATTCTGAAAATGAACCTTATGTGTTGAACGGCGTGAGCTTCAAGGTACAGGCCGGTGAGTCGATTGCGATCGTCGGCCCTTCCGGCTCGGGTAAAACAACACTTATGAATATTATGTTGGGACTCTACCCACCAACAGAAGGCAAGGTTCGCTTCGGCGGTCGGGACGTTACCCAAGTCGGGTTCGACGTTCTGCGTCAAGCTGTGGGCACGGTACTGCAAGACGACGTACTTTTTGCCGGATCCATCGCTGACAATATCTGCTTCTTCGATGCTCAACCTGAACAGAAACGTATCGAGGAGTGTGCGCGTTTGGCTGCAATCGATGAAGATATTAACGCCATGCCGATGCGTTACAACACATTGGTCGGCGACATGGGCACGGTCTTGTCTGGTGGACAAAAGCAACGAGTTTTACTGGCGCGCGCTTTGTATAAGCACCCACAGATCCTCTTTCTAGACGAGGCGACCAGTCATCTCGATGTAGAACGCGAATATAGAGTAAATACCGCGATCAGGGAATTGAACATCACTCGCGTGATTGTTGCCCATCGTCCAGAAACAATACGCACGGCCGATCGTGTCATTGTGATCAACGGTGGCGTAGTCGTTCAGGATGTGCCGGTATCTTCGATTTTCCCATCTGAAGAAAATTCCCGCCCGCAGTCTGCAGCGGAGGCCTCTGCTGCATGAGGCTTTCCGTAATGCATTATGGTGGACGATTTAAAGCGACGCCTCGCATATTGTCTATAATCGCGGCATTTGTGTTCGCCCACCCAGGCCTCGCGTCGGGCGTTTCGCTGAACGATCCATTGAGCGCGTTGGGTTCGATTCCGTCATCTCCGGCTAAAGATCTAGTGGCGGCACCAGACCCATGTGATCTGGCTACTCCGCTGCAACCAATGCTCGCACTATCCGATGCCGTCGAACATGCACTGTGTCATAACCCGCAAACGCGAGAAGCGTGGGCCAATGTCAAGCTACAAGCCGCCACGATAGGCGAAAAGCAGGCAGCTTATCTGCCGACCCTCACTGTGAGCGGGAGTTACGGTCCTGTCGAAAAATCCACTAGTTATCCCGGGCTTCCGGAATTCGACTCAACGTTGAGCACGCGGAGTAGCGATGTCAACGGCAGTCTTAACTGGGTACTTTACGATTTTGGTCTCCGTTCCGCCAATCTAGAACAGGCGAGGCAACTCCTCAATGCCGCCAGCGCCAACCAAGATGCAGTTCTACAGGCTGTATTCTTTACCACGGCACAGCATTATTATGCGGTTCAGGCAGCACAAGGCCTTACCGTCTCGACCCTGGATGCGGAGCACTATGGGCAGCAAAGTTTTGACGTTGCGAACGAGAAATACAAGCTGGGCGTGGGAACCTTGGCTGATAAACTCGCCGCTCAAACCGCGCTGGACCAGGCCACCCTTAAACGCGTCCAGGCTGAGGGCGATTTGAAGACCGCAATCGGCAATTTAGCAATCGATATGGGGATACCACCTGAAACACCTGTCACGGTTAGTTCTGCGTTTGGAGGAAAAGACGACCCTAGCTTCATGAACGCGGCAGTTAACCAGTTAATTGATGAAGCAGTAGCGGCCCATCCCAAGGTTCTCTCTGCCGAGGCTCAAGTCAAAGCGGCACAAGCCCAAATTGACGCGATAAAGGCTCAAGGACGTCCAACCATATCGCTATTTGCCACGGACGACCGTAGCAATACACCGATTCAAGAAGTCTCGTCTGAGGAAATTGTTGGCACGCGAACCATTGGGATACAGATCTCTATTCCGCTTTTTGAAGGTTTTTCGCGGGAATACAAAATTCACGAGGCACGCGCAGAGCTTGAGGAGAAAGAAGCCGAATTGAGCAACATCGAACAACAAGTCGCCCTGGAGACCTGGACCAGTTTTAACGATTTGAAAACGCAAATGAGTAGCCTCAATGCGACCGCTTCACTGTCGAAAAGTGCCCGCGAGTCTTACGACGTGGCATATGGCCGCTATAAAGCCGGGGTCGGTAGTTTGCTAGAATTGCTGAACGCACAAAGCAACTTAGCGAGTGCGGATCAGCAACGTGTATTAGCACTAACTCGCTATCGAACCGCATGCTTACGGCTTGGGGCGAGCCTCGGGCAGCTTCGACTGGATACTGTGCGCGATAAGAGCAATTAAAAGCGCTCAATTCTCCGGAGCAGATGCTGTCTGGCCTGCTACCGCCTCCAATCGTGATTATTCACACTATTCTCAAATGGTAACTCTATTGAGGCAAGTAAATTGTGCCAGCGGCTATCCGCCGTTGTGCAGTCGCGGGGGTGACGGGATAGTCGTCGCATGGACGACACTCAACACCACGACGATTTCCCGCCGCTGACCATCGAACAGATTCGCGAACTGGCAGAGGCGATCCGCGAAGTCTTTGGAGGCAACCTCCCACGGACGGAGTTTGCCGACAAGCTGATGATGTTTCTCGAAGACGTGCCGGGATACGAGTCCTGCGAAGTTGCTGCGGCGTTGGTTGAGTCGGCGTGGGTGATGTACGCCGACGACCAGTGATAGCTATTTGCGCCGCTGACCCTTGGTCGAATGCCGCGACCTGAGCATATCGGTGAACTGCTGCACAAAATTCACGACGAGCATGCGTTCGTCGGTATCCAGCCCGTTCAGGGCATCTGCAATATTCGCCATCTGGTCATTGGGACGTTTCGATCCCCGCTGCAATAGCTGATCTACCGAGCATTCCAGCGCGTCGCTCAGTTGTTGAAGGCGATGCAGCGTTGGGACACGGGTTCCGCGTTCCCACCGACTGACCGCTTCTTGTTCAAGATCAATCATCTCCGCGAGTTGCGCTTGGGTTAAACCCTTCGCTCGTCGCAGCTCGGCAATGGATTCGCCCACTCGGATCGCGAGCACCGCGTCCTGAGCATCGTTGGTGGACTGATATGAGCGAGTAGGCATAGGACAGAATGGTGGTCTCTATGCCAAACTTGATGAATACCCCAAATGGAATGTATATTCCTATTTGGGTGTTTTTTGCGTCACCGACGTCCCCCCGGTTTCAGTAGCACTCGGCTTTGGAGCCCGGGGTTAATTTAGCTGCGTTCGCAATCAACTGGCGAGCGTAGTTTGCAGGCGTCAGCCCGCCCAGCGATTTCTTCGGCTGCTCCTCGTTGTACTCTCGTCGCCATGCCTCGATCAGCACCTTGGCATGAGACAGACTCGTGAACCAGTGCTCGTTGAGGCATTCGTCGCGGAATCGACCGTTGAACGATTCGATGTAGGCATTCTGATTCGGCTTGCCGGGCTCAATCAGAAACAGCTTCACACCTCGCCGATGTGCCCAGGTCAACATCGCCCGACCACAGAACTCCTTGCCATTGTCGGTCCGAATGGCCTTTGGCAAGCCGCGAAGCAATGCAACGCGATCAAGAATGCGTGTCAGTAAATTTCCGCCAATTGCCCGCTCCGGCACAATGGCCACCGCTTCGTGCGTGGCGTCGTCGACCACGGTCAAGCTCTTGATCACACGGCCTTCGGCCGTCCGGTCAAATACAAAATCCATCGACCATACCTGGTTGGCCGCCGACGGCCTGCCCAGTGGCTGACGTTGCGCAACGGGCACCTTCTTGCGCTTGCGGCGACGCACTTGCAGTTTCTCTTGCGCGTACAACCGCTCTACGCGCTTGTGGTTCACGATCATGCCCGAGCCATAGCGACGGTGCCGCTGCGCCAGCGCGACGATCTGCTCTCGCAGTGCATGATTGCGATCCGGCGCCGGCTGATAACGATAAGCGCTCGCGCTCATGCCAATCACCCGCAGTGCGCGTCTCTCGCTCAAGCCGCCGTGAGTCATATGGCGCACCAAGTCCCGGCGTGACGGTGCGCTCACCACTTTTTTCGCAGCGCCTCGCGCGTCACCTCGTTCTCCAGCATCGATTCAGCGAGCAGCTTCTTCAGTCGGTTGTTTTCGGCTTCCAGTTCCTTCAGCCGTTTTGCGTCGGACACGCTCATTCCGCCGAACTTGCTACGCCACAGGTAGTAGCTCGCTTCGGAAAAGCCATGCTGACGGCAGAGCTCCTTGACTGGCAAGCCAGCCTCCACCTCGCGCAGGAAACCAATGATCTGCTCTTCGGTGAATCGTTTCTTCATGCCCAACCTCCTGACTACGTGATTGGACTCTAAAGCGTCGCGCTACTCAAGGGTGGGGAGACGTCGAAGGTACCGCATGATGCACATGCAACTCGACATCGACGTAATAGGCTGGTGAGCGCCCGCAAATGAGGCAGCGACGGCCATCGCGTGTGAGCACCTCCATGCGCAACTTCTTTGTTGGTGCATGTTGCAGTTGGGTATTCGAAAGGCCATTAGCTGAGATGTAGCCGGTGCCACTGGAATCGCGAAGGCAAACGCGCGGCTCGATATAGCGAGCGAACCGCCGTTGTGCGACCTCTTTTAATATTAGTGCATGTCCACCAAATAAATAAAAATAGCGCAGATCCGATTCATCATTTATGAGAAGAGCAGGACGCCCTGCTCTTCTCAACCAGTCTCTCTGTGCGTCGCCATGAAGGAGCGATCCTTCCCTGATCTCTCTGTGTGGCCTATCGTCTGTATATCCGCACCAATGCGAATCGATTGACCACTGTACCCCAACACCAGGTGTGAGCACTGTCGAAAATTGATAGTAAAGCCCGTCGGTTATCTCTGATTGCGTGAGAAGTCGAATGATCTCGTCTTTGTAGGCCATAGCACGTCAACATAATTTATCGAATACGTCGATAGTTTATATCGACTGGCCGATTTTCGATCTAAGTGACAGTGCTAACGGCCTCTTTTTATGCTGTCCTTGATGCTGCGGGACTGAACGGTTATTCGAGACGGTGACGGGGTGACAATGAGAAGTGCGCGTTGCGGCGAGTACATAACACCCGAACGGCCGCGGGTGTTCCTGCGGCAGAAGCTAGTTAAGCTGATGATGTGCCTCGAAAATTCACGCTGCATCAATAGGATAGGGGGGCGGTGCGGGAGAGTGACGTGAAAACTGTCACTGTTGCTTGCCCGTATCTTCATGCTGGTCGCGTCGTGTTCAATGTCACTGCCCGCTCACCCTGATTCGCTTGGTCCAGTCAGTCAAATAGATCCCTGTTTGGCCCAGAGACCGGTTCAAGACCACTAAAGATTAACTTTGGTCTCTTTGCGCCGATTCGACCTTTCTCGTCGAGTCTGTCAACTATTCCCACGAGGCGGCATGTTTCGAACAGCATCGGCTTAAAGGGAATAATGTTTCGCGTTTCGGGATAGGCTGTAAGAATATGCCCTTGATATTTGAATCCCATCGATTGTGATGTCTTGTTCTCTCGGGTGACTTCTCCGGTCAGGACAACAGAAGCTCCGTGAACAAGTTCTGGAAAGAGAAGTTCGTCTGATTGTTCTTCTTCTTCATCGAAGAAAATCGATTTTTCATCTTCGGTGATGCTCTCCTGATCTACTTCACCTTCCTCTACTACGCCGATTGATAGGGTCGTTTCGGAGTCGACGTTTGCCGCCAGTCTTTCCAATATTTTCGGGCTGCAATTTGCATAGAGTTTCAGATATTTAACGGGCAAGAAAAGATAATCACCGGATTCATTCTGAATCCCAACAAGCTCATTGTTTTCGCTGAATTTGACGCTTTCAAACTGCTTCTTATCTAGGCTACCTAAATGCTTTCCAATTCGCACTACCCATTTGAGGGCCTCTAGGGATGTTTTGAAAATGTCCTTGAAGCCTATACTATCAAAATCCTTTTCGGCCATCTTCTTGGCCGCGTTAGTAACATATGCGGTAGCAGCGATACCAAGACCCAACTTGAACAATGTTGAGATGTCGGTTGGGATTAAGGCTATCCATGATCCTTTTTCAATCCGAACTGGAACCTCGAATTCGGTATCTCTCAGATCCGGTGCCTGCGCAAGAATGAAATGGCGAATTGCTTCGTCAAAGCCAATCAGTGCATTGGCAGACTTGCGTGCATCGAACGCCCCTGATTCCAACCGCTTACCTTCGTACTTTACAAAGCCGACGGATTCTTTTTCCGAGCTCATGGATTTTTTGGTCTGAAATGAATTATTTTGGGTGCTTGACTCTATTTTAATAAGAGTAACCAGCTTCTAAATTATTCAATTTGCATAAAGCTGTCTATATAGCCAGTAGGAGTAAGTTTGCCTGAAAAAACGCATGAGCGCTTACCATCGATGAATTTTCGAGGCTTGCAGGGTCCAGCTCATCGGCGTGCATGGGACCTACTCTGCCTCGGTTTCTGAAGCAGTTGGCTATCAGGTCATCAAGGGGAATTGGGTGGATATTCTTGAGGAGCAATCAGGTCGGTGAGAAAGTCGCTCTCAGCCACAAGATCTTCCGGCACCAGCGCGAATCCGCCCCACACCATGATCCAAAGCGAAAGGTCGCCGATATCATCGATCACATATAGCGAGTGCGGTTTGTCTTTGAGCCTGTCTCGGACGCGATCTGGATTGACCAGCGCTCCTTTGCGGATCTCTTTCGTGGTGTCCTCGCCGACAAAGCCGAGCCATGTGGTTTTGCAGCATGCGACCGATCGCGTCATAAGATCGCCATCATCGTCAAGACCTAGCGCCGCATGGAACCAATAGTAATGGCGATTCTTCGCGGGTTGAACCATCATCGCACAGCGAATACGCTCTTCTTGAATGGCGAAGTGCCGCGCTCTGCTTTTCAGTCCCTTGATGCGTTCGAGAAAATAGTGATGCCGCTCCATGCCAAGCTTCTTGGCCGCAGCGTCGAGCGCTTGCATGTGCTTAATACCAAGCCGCTCTTCAAACTTCTTCGCTTCCCTTTTGTATTTCGCTTCGTATCGGGAAATGAAATTCTCGGCTTCGATATGCCGAAGATCTGATGAGTTCATGACGTGTCCTTTCGTATACGCGGCCATCTTCCAATAGCCCGCTCTAGCCGGAATGGCCACATTAAAGGATGTCAACTCAAGAACCCAGAAACCGTTGCTCTCTAGGAGCGGTTTTGCCTGTGCGGGCGGCAGGTAGTCTGGACTACCTGTCATCAAATATATCAATGGATGATTTCTACCACAAGAGCTCATGATGGGAAGTCTTGCGGCCCGCTCCGATGCCATTTGATCGAGGCGGCGATGGACGCTATGTCGAATAGGTGCGCGAGGTGCCTACGGCAGAATCCTAATAAGCTGATGATCTAGTTCGGAAATCTCCGGCGAATCAAGGGGATAGGGGAAAGGTGGGGGAGGGTGACGTGAAAACTGTCACTGTTGCTTGTCGAAATTCGCTGTGGTCGCCGTCGTGACGGTCGCGATTGCTCGCTTGCCGTTGCCCTGAATGGCAGTTTGCTGGACCCTGGGCGCACGTTCAACGAATGGAGTGCGAAGATGGTCGATCAGAAGCAGGGTGTGGCGAGCAAAGACGAGAAGGTGGGCAAACCGGTTGGCGCTGACCAAAAGCAGGGCGCGGTCGGATCAGCGCCGAGTTCGACGGAGAGCGATCCCGCAACGAAGGTGGAACTGGCTACGCCGACGAAGATGGAATTGGCGACGGAGATCTACAAGCGGATGCGGACCGTCAAGGACGTGACCCGGAAGGACATTATCGAGAAGTTCGTCTCGGAGGTGAAGCTCACGAAGGCCGGTGCAAGCACGTACTACCAGCTCATCAAAGACAAGCACGAGCCGATGGGTAAGAAGTGAAATTCGTGCTGAATGTGGCGTTCGATGAAAGGCTCCTGCTGGAGCCTTTCGTTTTTTCTCGTATTGAAGACGGTAGTCACTGCTTCCATAGCATCGTCGATGCGGCAATGAAAAAAAGGTCGTATGCCAAGCGTGAAATGGCAGGATATTGAGCTAAACGGACAGTTTTTTTAACTCTGCGACTGCCGCCGCGTGGCCCGCTTGCGTAAGCCGATAGCCCGATTTCGCGTCGCCGTGTGCAAGTTTTTCTGCATGTAGGTCTCTCAGACGATTGCGAACAGTGCCAGCGCTCCGGCGACTCAAACTTTTCAGCACCGCATCTACGGCAACGGCGTTAGGATAGTGGCTATGCAGAAGGAACAGCAATTCCGTTCGGACGGGGACGTCCGCATGGACTAGTCTCGTGCCGTCTATTTCTTCGATGAGCGTCCCCACAGGCGCTTGCACGAGTTCGATCAATGCGCCGGCCTCCTGCATTGATATGCCTGTTGCGTTCCGTAGAAGCTCGGCCGTTATCCAGGCCGCACCTTGATGGGCGAATGCTAAGTCGTGCGTGTTCGTATCGACGTCGTTCTTGTGGGCGATGTTTCGCTTGTTTCGGAAGGTGTACATAGCACGCGCGACCCGCGCTGCACATACCCGCAATCCCTCGGGAAGCGAGGTATTCTCGACCTTCTTGCCGAGATAGTCGTCCACACTTGGCTTGGCGTCGTAAGTCCCGGTATCGATGTGCTGAAGGCACTGCACGAATGTCTCGACAAACTTCCCCGGCGCAGCCCTCTCAAGCGTCCTCGTCGCACAATCCCGCCTAACCTTGATAAGATCGGCGGTTAGGTCAGTGGCGAGCGTCGTACCGAGGAGGCTCGACAGCGCGGCTACGAGTCGTATCTCATCCACTGATCATCACCTCAACGCGCTTAACTCCCTCGTGGCTCACCTTATAGAGTTTACGAGCTTGGCGACTGTTCCCGCTCTTCTTGAGCTGAAGGATCAGCATCGGTTTTTGGTTCTTCATCGAGTCTATTGCGTCGGTGATGTTCGCGACCTTGTGTCCAAGATGAGTCAGTTCTTTGTTAGCCGAGGCGGCTGTGAAGTTCTCCGCCCCTTGGCATACCTGTAACCAGTAGCCAACGACTAGCGCCCTTTCGCCGTTGTTTTTTGGGCCAGCGGCAGCGTAGAGCTCCGCGAACGTAGAGAATGTCGGCGCATCTTTGGCTGCTTCGTCGGCGGCCTTTTCCGCCGCTGCCTCGTTGCCGGGCTCCGAGTCTGCGGGTGCTGCGTTGCTTTTGCTCGTTACCTTCGCATCAATACCTAGCAGGCTCGTGATGTAGGCTAATACGCGGGTTCTCGCTTCTTCGTCCAACGGCTCCAGCGCGTCATGTACCGTTTTGATCGCGCTGAATTCCTTTGCTGCTTCTTCGCTCATGACAAAGTCCCCGGACGAATGGTATCGCTGCATTTTATTCGTAGCGTCTTGAGTGTCAAACAGCTCATGTTGCTCCGAATGCCGTAGGCGGCCCAGGCGTTATGTCGACTAGCTATTCAAGTCGCTATTTCGGATGGCGCGGGGGCGGTATGTAAACGTTTGTTCGTTGCGATGCAGCAAAAAAACGATGCATCGTGCGCGCAGCCTCCAAAAGGTTGTAGGCTTCGCGGAGAGGGAGCCAGGGGGGCGGGAAAGGGAATTGTGATCGACAGTCAAAGTAGACGAACGAGCGCTCCCTCAGGAACTGCGCTTAGGACATACATGAAGCCTTGCCAGCCTTTGCGGCGTGCGTTCTCAGACAGGGGCTTGCGAGCGGCAAAGAGCGCTGGGTTTTGAAAGTCTGTTGGCAGATAGTAGATTGCGTGAGCATCGGCGGTCTTGAGAACAAGAAAGAGGGCAAAGTAAATTGCCGCATCCATGCGCTCTTTTTGCGGTCCCCAGGCAGCACCTAACACCTGCTTAGGTAGCGGTGCAACATTTGGCGCCGACATGGTCTTGACTTGTGCGAGGAACCCGCAAAAGTCGCAGATGAGGTCTGCGCACTTGAAATTGGTTGGTAGCCGCTTGAATGTTTTGCTTCTCTTGCACTTGGGGCAATTGCACTTCTTGACAACCAACTGCTCTCCCCATGAGCCGAGCTGTTGCTTTGCTGTTGCCATCGATCACTCAAAAGTTGTAGTTGTACTGGAGGGCGATATGCGGCTTGCATGGTGGTTCTGTTGCGCATAAGTAACACCCATGGCCTCGTAAGGGTCGCATTTTACTGCGAGCTAGATCTGCAGCTTTTGGGTAACGCAAGTGGGGTGAAAACTGGCATCGCGGTGAGCCCCGCATGAACTGTGGGGCTTAGCGAACTCGGGCGAAAACCCGACGTGAGAACGCGCGTGGATAGTGGTGTTGCTTAACGCGCTGGGGCTTGGGAAGCTGGGGTAATGGCCATTATACGACGCCCGCAGAGCGCGCTATTTTACGCGGTTTTCGCCCAGTTGCGCAATCGAGCGCGGCGGCTAACCCGAGGACTTGCAGGCGGTAGTTCTCTGCAAGTCCCCGCCAGCCGCTGCGCACAGCCATCAAATCCCGAACAGCGTGAGCGACACAGCCGCGCGCGTGACCACCATCAGCAGCACCTGCACGATGACGAACAGCAGGATCGGCGACAGATCGAGGCCGCCCAGCTGCGGCACGATGCGCCGCAGCGGGTTGAGGAACGGCGCGGTCAGCTGGAACAGCACCGGCATGGCCGGCGAGCCCGGATTGAGCCACGAAAGCAGCGCCATCAGGATCGTGAGCCAGATGATGAGGTTGAGCGCCCACTTGATGAGCGTGAGCAGGGCGACGATCAGGAGCGTGGGCAGCAGGCCGAGCGGATCGACGCCGGCGAGCCAGACCATCAGCAGCACGTAGAGGAGCGCTGCGATCAGCGCCGCGATCACGCTTGCCCAGTCGATGCCGCGCACGCCGGGAATCACTCGCCGCAAGGGCAGCACGAGCCAGTTGGTGACCTGCTGCACGGCGTGCGACACGGGGTTGTACGCCGGCACCCGGACGTATTGCATCCAGGCGCGCAACAGCAACGCGGCGCCGAATAGCGTGAAGATCGTACTAAGCAGAAAACGGGCGATATCGCCGAACATCGGTGTCTTTTCCTTCGTGTGGTTGGCGCCGGCGCGGACGGTGGCCGGGTCGCAAGGCGGTCGGGGCGTTGACGCTCAGACCGATACTTTGATCTCGCTGATCAGAATCGTGCCATTTCCGCCGTCGGTGTAGTTGGAAATGTCGTCGAGCAGCGTCTGGGCGTGGGGCTGGAACGCGTCATAGAACGCTTCCGGCGTGTCGAACAGAAAGTGCCCCGCAGCGACATACGGCGGCGGCGTGCCCGGCGGCCCCGCGTTGATGCCGATATCGACCGACCAGCCCCGCAGCGTGTCGCCGAACAGGCGCGCGGCGAGCGGCATGTGTCGCGTGGCGTAGTACTCGCTGTCGAAGCGCCCGTTTTCGCGATACGGATAGAGGATGCTGACCTTGATCATTGTGCGTTCTCGTCGGTGGATCCCAGGACGCGCGCCGCATGGTCCGGGCGGTGCGTGTGCCGCTGCCACATTACCACGCCTTTTAGGGGTGCTGTGCACTGTGGCCTGGCTGCCCTGGCTGGGTACGCGGCAGGTTTCTCCCCAAACGGGTAAAGTGGTTTCACCGCCGTGGTTTACCGCGTGTTGCCGTGCCGGCGGGAAGGCGGACCGGTCGCGGCCACGTCCCGGCCACGTGAGGGTTTTCCGCGTGCACACGGGCTATGTTGGATATCGTACCGATGCCGGGCGTGCCGGCGGTTACAAAGAATCAGGGCGGCTCGCCCGACCGGAGGTGCCGGAGCCGCGATGTCCGTGCCTGTCCGTGCCGGATAGCTGGCGCCGGGTAAAAGGCGCCGCATCGCGCACGACCGCGCTACCCGCACGACGGCCGGAACCGTCGCGACCGACAGGTCAAGAGACATATAAGGTGGGATTGCGGCTATCTCGCAACACCGCGGTCACTGCTTCAGATTTTGCGCACAATGGTCTTAATGGTTTCGGTTTTTAGTTGCAGCTGCGTGCGCTGTTTCTTGTCGGCAGTCCGATTCGGGAGTTCACCATGAGCATCTTCGCTTACCGAAAGCATCTGCGGTTTCTCACGCCCATCCAGCGGCGCCGCTGGTGGGATCAGAAGAAGCGCCTGAAGCCCAGGGTTCAGATCAGTGGCGCCTACGTGCCGCCCAGCATCACGCGAGAGTTCACCTATGTGAAGGTCGGATAGCGGCACGCGCTCGCTGGCGAGCGCGACCGGCAAGCCAATCGGCAAGTCATCGGGATGCCCGGTCATGGACCGGGCATCGTCGTTTACGCGCCGCCGGGGGTTCCTGGCGCGCGGGCAGGCGTAGCCGATTCAGCCAATTTGTAATCAAACTTTACCGCGCCATTCGCCGAGACGCGTTTGCCGGACGGTAAGAATGACTTTACGTCGCCTGGTCTGACGATTCACGCCCGGGAACGGCGTATCTGCGGGGTTCTACGGATAAGGGGCATCCGCACCGGCGATTTTGCACGCCTTCTCCGGGCGAAACGGGATTGCAATTTGCAACAAATGGCCACGTCTTGAGCGCTCTATTTTCGATACATTGGGATCGTGGGTTGTGGCCGTCTGTCTAATAGATTGAATTCGTTTGAAGTTGGCGCCGTTGTTGGCTGTCAGGAGAAGAGAAGTGAAAAAGACCGTTTCGTTTATCGTTGCCGCTGCGCTGGGTTTGGGGCTGGTCAGCGCAGCCGAGGCGCACGTTTCGGTGGGCATCGGTATCGGCATTCCGGTTGCGCCCGCGTATCCGGTGTACGCTGCTCCGGTTTATGCGCCGCCTCCGCCCGTGGTCTATGCTCCGCCGCCGGTCGTCTATGCACCGCCGCCGGCCGTCGTGGTGGGCGGCTACTGGGGCCATCCGTACTACTGGCATCACCCGTATTACCACGGCTACTACCACGGGTACTATCGCCGTTGATCGCGGGCGGCAGCCGCCGCCTTGCCGATTTCACGCGCTACGGCGCAACGCGGGTTCAAGCCGCGTTGCGCCGTTTTCGTTTTGCGTCACCGAATAAGCGTAAGGTCGATCAGGACGCGTGCTGATCGATCAGATCGTGGTAGCCGTGCACGATCACGCTATAGGAGAAGTACGCAAAGAGCAGGGCGGAAAGGACGTGGCACGCGCGCAGCAGCGTCGTGCCGGCGCGCTTGCGGCCGTGGCTCGCGAGGCTGCAGAGGAAGAGCGTCCAGCCGAGTCCGCCAAGGAAGAAGCCGGTGAGGAAGAGCGCTGCGGCCCCGGCACTCGTCGCCCCCGACTTCGCGATCAGCGCGCCGCCTACCGCAGCGAACCACAGGATCGCACTCGGCGAAGAGAGTGCGAGCAGCACGCCGCGCAGGAAGCCGCGCCACGGCGACAGCGTGGGCGAGGCCGGATCCGCCTCGCCTTCCACGGGCGGTGCCGCCGCCGGATTGAGCGCTTCGCGCGCCATCTTGAAGGTGAGCATCAGCAGAATGGCCGACCCGCCGATCCAGACCACCCAGCGCACCGGCTCGAATTGCAGCAGCGCCGCCATGCCCGCGAGTGCGAGGGCCGCGTAGGTGAGATCGCCGAAACAGGACCCGAGGCCCAGCCAGAAACCCGGCTTGAAGCCGTGCGACAGCGTGAGCGAGATGATCGCGACGTTAACGAGGCCGATATCGAGGCAGAGCGAAAGCGAGAGAAAGAAGCCGTCTGAGAGCAGTGAGAAATGAGGCATTGAAGCGAATTTCTTGTTTGAACTTTATTGTTTGGACTGGCGTGTCCGTATAGGTGTCCATATGGCGCGAGCGGCGCGGCGCCGTCCGCGCGCTTCCTGTCGCGAGTGTAAGGTCTCAATAATCAGACGCCAATACACAGGTATTTGAGCTCGACATATTCGTCGATGCCGTACTTCGAGCCCTCGCGCCCGAGTCCCGACTGTTTCACGCCGCCGAACGGCGCGACTTCGTTCGAGATGAGCCCGGTGTTGATGCCCACCATGCCGTACTCGAGCGCTTCGGCCACGCGCCACACGCGGCCGATGTCGCGGCTGTAGAAGTAGGCGGCCAGGCCGAATTCCGTGTCGTTGGCGAGATGGATCACTTCCGCTTCGTCGCGAAAGCGGAACACGGCGGCCACCGGACCGAACGTTTCCTCATGCGCGATCAGCATGTCGCGCGTGACGTTCGCGAGCACGGTCGGCTCGACGAAGCGGCCTTCGCCCATGCCGCCTCCGGTGACGAGCGTGGCGCCCTTCGCCGTGGCGTCGGCAATGTGTTGAGCGACCTTTTCGACCGCGGCGTCGTCGATCAGCGGGCCCTGGGTAATGCCGGCCTCGAAGCCATTGCCGACACGGATTGCCCGCGAGGCTGCCGCGAGTTTCCCGACGAACGCATCGTAGATCGCGTCGTGCACATAGAAGCGGTTGGTGCAGACGCAGGTTTGTCCCGCGTTGCGGTACTTCGAGATCATCGCGCCTTCTACTGCCGCATCGAGATCGGCATCGTCGAAGGCGATGAACGGCGCGTGGCCGCCCAGTTCGAGCGCGATCTTCTTTACGGTGGGCCCGCACTGCTGCATGAGGATGCGTCCCACCGGCGTCGATCCCGTGAACGAGAGATGCCGCACGATGTCGCTTTCGCAGAGCACTTTGCCGATCGCGATCGAATTCGCCGCATCGGCCGTCACGACGTTGAACACGCCGCGCGGCACGCCCGCGCGCTGCGCGAGTTCGGCCAGCGCCAGCGCGCAGAGCGGCGTCTGCTCGGCGGGTTTCACGACGATCGTGCAGCCCGCGGCGATTGCGGGTGCGACCTTGCGGGTGATCATCGCGATGGGGAAATTCCACGGCGTGATCGATGCGCAGACACCGATCGGCTGTTTCAGGACGACTAATTTTCTGTCTGCCGCAGGACTCGCAAGAACATCGCCGTTGACCCGCTTCGCCTCTTCGGCAAACCATTCCAGAAACGATGCGCCGTATGCGACCTCGCCGCGCGCTTCGGCAAGCGGCTTGCCCTGCTCGGCGGTCATGATGGCGGCGAGATCGTCGGCGTGCTCGGTCACGAGTTCGAACCAGCGGCGCAGGATCGCCGCGCGCGCCTTGCCGGTCAGCGCGCGCCAGGCGGGCAGGGCGGCGTGGGCCGCCGCGATCGCGCGCTGGGCTTCGTCGGCGCCGAAATCCGGGACGCGGGCGATTTCGGTGTTGTCGGCGGGGTCGAGGACGGCGAAGTCCGCGGTGCCGCCGCTCCATTCGCCGTCGATCCAGGCGCGGGTCTTGAAGAGAGCGGGGTCTTTAAGCTGGGTCAGGCGCTCCGTTGCGGACAGAATCATCTTCGTGTCTCCTGAGTGCGTGAGCGGCGCGGCGATGGCCGCACCGCTCTCCAGTCGGGCGGCGCGAGGCGCGCGCGATCCGGCCGGAGCGGGCACCGGAGGCGCCGCGCCTCAGAGCCCGAGTTCGTCGTACAGCGTGTCGATGCGCGACTTCACGGCGGGGTCCATCTCGATCGCGCGGCCCCATTCGCGCGTGGTTTCGCCGGGCCACTTGTTGGTCGCGTCGAGCCCCATTTTCGATCCGAGCCCCGCGACGGGCGAGGCGAAATCCAGATAGTCGATGGGCGTGTTCTCCACGAGCACGGTGTCGCGCGCGGGGTCGATGCGCGTCGTGATCGCCCAGATCACTTCCTTCCAGTCGCGAATGTTCACATCATCGTCCACCACGACGATGAACTTTGTATACATGAACTGGCGCAGGAAGCTCCAGACGCCGAACATCACGCGTTTGGCATGCCCGGGGTAGCTCTTCTTCATCTGCACGATCGCCATGCGATAGCTGCAGCCCTCGGGCGGCAGATAGAAGTCGGTGATTTCGGGAAACTGCTTCTGCAACAGCGGCACGAACACTTCGTTGAGCGCCACGCCGAGCACAGCAGGTTCGTCGGGAGGTTTGCCGGTGTAGGTGGAGTGATAGATCGCGTCGCGGCGCATCGTGATGCGCTCGACCGTGAAGACCGGGAACCACTCCTGTTCGTTGTAATAGCCGGTGTGGTCGCCGTAGGGACCTTCGAGCGCATGCTCGTAGCTGGCGCTCGCGCCTTTCGCGGGCCGCGGCGGCGCGCCCGCGGGCGCCGGTTCCGGCTCGCCTTTCTGCGGGTAGATGAAGCCTTCCAGTACTATCTCTGCACGCGCGGGGACCTGCAGCGTGTCGACGCCGGGCGTGAGGCACTTCGCGAGCTCGGTGCGGCCGCCGCGCAGGAGCCCGGCGAACTGGTATTCCGAGAGCGTGTCGGGCACCGGCGTCACGGCGCCGAGGATGGTCGCGGGATCCGCGCCCAGCACGACGGCCACCGGATAGGGCTCGCCGGGATGGCGCAGGGCGAATTCGCGGAAGTCGAGCGCGCCGCCGCGATGGGCGAGCCAGCGCATGATGAGCTGGTTGCGGCCGATCAGCTGCTGGCGGTAGATCCCGAGGTTCTGGCGCGGCTTGTTTGGCCCGCGCGTGACGGTGAGGCCCCAGGTGATCAGCGGGCCGGCGTCGCCGGGCCAGCAGGTCTGGATGGGCAGCTTCGCGAGATCCACGTCCTGCCCCTCCCAGACGATTTCCTGGCAGGGCGGCGCGCTGACGGTCTTTGGCGCCATGTCCCAGACGGCCTTGGCGAGCGTGAGCAGTTTGCCGGCGTCCTTCAGGCCGCGCGGCGGCTCGGGTTCCTTGAGCGCCGAGAGGAGGCGCCCGACGTCGCGCAGCGACTCCAGGGCGACGCCGTCGCCGGCGCTCTCGGGCGTGTCGAGGCCCATGCCGAGCGCGACGCGGCGCGGCGTGCCGAACAGGTTGCCGAGCACCGGGAACGCATGGGCCGAACGGTTCTCGAAGAGCAGTGCGGGGCCGCCGGCGCGCAGCACGCGGTCGCACAGTTCGGTCATTTCGAGCACCGGGGAGACGGCTTGCGGGACCCGGCGCAGTTCGCCGAGGGTTTCCAGGCGAGCCACGAAGTCGCGCAGATCTTTATATTTCATCGGGAGCGGGATGGTGCCGCACCGGGCGGCGGCTGCGGGCGCCGCGGCCTTCGCGAGGGTGGGCGCAGACGGCGGATTCGATTGTCGATTTTACCTGTGTTGGCAGACACACGCTGCCGGACACAATGCGTAATGGGAGGCAAGACGAGGTCAGCAGGCCGGAAACGCGCATGGTGCGTGGCTCTCCTCGGACTGAACGCTGTTCATCATTACAATTAGTTATAACTTTGACAATCCATAGTATTGACGATCTATAAAACGCTGCTAGAATCCGTCCACACTGGTTGCAGGGCTTGCAAATTTTAGCCATCGTCCCGGTCCTTCAGACGCAACGCGTCGCCGTTTAGCCGACTCCCTGCACGGCTTTTCACGGTCTAGATTGGTTGTCCTTGCCAGCGCGCCTGTGCGCTGGCTTTTTGCGTGAGAACTCCCGCGCCGCCTCGGCGTGCTTCGATCAGTACCGGAGGAGTTCCACCGCGGCGAACTTGCCGTTTTCCCGACGCCGCTGCCGCACCAGCCAGGGCGCGCGGCGTCTTGATCCTGCATCGGGCTGTTGGCCTCGTGCCGCTCCCCCGGTCGGCCGGATCATGCAACATGGGAGATCTGTAGATGAATACCTGGTTATCGTGGTGGCGCGCCGACGAGCGTGTAGCGCTTGGTCTACGTGCGCTGCTGCGGCGTGGCACCCGCCTGAGCCATCACCTGTTCAGCCTCGTCGGCGGTTGCGCCGTCCTGCTCGCGCTTGCCCTCTGGCTGCTGCCCACGTGGCGCGGCACGCTGGCGGCGCGTTTGATGCCCTTCGTGTCGGCGGCCGTGCAGGCCGGACCGGCTCGCCTCCTGCAAGGCAACCCGCTGCCCTCGTTCGCACCCCCGGGCGCGGCGACGGACGACAACGGCAACGACGGCTCGATGCTGCCCGTGGCCGTCACGGCCGATAGCGGCGCGAACGTGGCAAACGGTGCAAACGGCGTCGCCAACGTCGCGGGCGTGGCCCAGTCGAACTCCGGCCTCGCGACGCTCGACGCGGCGGCGCTCAACGGCCTCGATCCGCGCTCGCTGCCGAGCGTCGGCTCGCTGGCCCGCATGATTCCGTCGCAGCGCATTACGCCCGATGCCCGCGATGACCGCATTCTCGTTTCGGAGCGCGAGCAGGCGCTCGTCGCCACCTATCTCTCGCGCCGCTATCGCGTGGCGCAGGAGCCGGTGGCTGAACTGGTCAAGGCTGCATTCGATACGGGCCGGGAAGTGGGGCTCGATCCGCTCCTGCTGCTCGCGGTCATGGCGATCGAGTCGGGCTTCAATCCGTACGCCGAAAGCGGCGTGGGAGCGCAAGGGCTGATGCAGGTGATGTCGAAGGTCCACTCCGACAAGTTCCAGTACTTCGGCGGCCAGAGCGCAGCGCTCGATCCGCTTGCGAACATCAAGGTGGGCGCGCTCGTGCTCAAGGACTGCATTGCGCGCGGCGGCTCGCTGCCGGGCGGTCTGCGTCTCTACGTCGGCTCGACCACGCAGGACGACGGCGGTTACGGCGCGAAGGTGATGGCCGAGCGTTCGCGTCTGCGCGACGTCGCCCGCGGCCGCAACGTGCCGATCAATGCGCCGCAGGCGCCCGTCACGACGGCGACGGCTACGGTCAGCACGCCTGCGCCGCAGAAGGTGGCGAGCAACAAGCGCGTGCAGGTGACGCTGGATGGTGCGCATCCGATCATCGAGAAGACGTCCGTTACGCCCGACAAGACCACGCCGGATCAGGACGACGCCAGCACCACGGCGCAGAAGCACGGTTCCGCGGCTCAGCTTGGCGCGTAATTAACGCATAAGGCGGGCAGCGCAACGCCGGCTCCTTTGGCAGGATCCACAAAAAATGGCACCCCCGGGTGCCATTTTTCTTGCCTGCGCGAAACGAAGCAGGCAGCCGAAGCAGGCAGCCGAGCCCGTTACCGGCTACCAGGCTACCGGCCGAAGAACCCGCGCAGCCGCTCGACAGCCTCTTCCAGCCGCTCGTATGCCGTGGCGTAGGAGAGCCGCACGTACTGGTGCGGTGCCGCGCTGCCGAAATCCATGCCCGGCACCATGACCGTCCCCGCATCGTGCAGCATCGCACGGGTCAGCGCGTCGCTGTCGCCGGCGCTGGGGTGTGCGACGTGCGTGCAGTCGGCATAGACGTAGAACGCGCCGTCGGGCATGACCGGCACGCGAAAACCCAGCGATTCGAGGGCAGGTGCAATGAAATCGCGCCGGCGCTGGAATTCGAGGCGGCGCGATTCGTAGATCGCAAGCGTGTCCGGCTCGAAGCACGCCAGCGCCGCATGCTGCGCGAGTGCCGACGCGCAGATGAAGAGGTTCTGCGCGAGCTTCTCGAACGCGCTGATGAGCGCGGGCGGCACGATCAGCCATCCCAGGCGCCAGCCCGTCATGTTGAAGTACTTCGAGAAACTGTTGACGGTCACGACGTCGTCGCCGAACGACAGCGCCGAAACGGGTCGCGCTCCGTAGCTCAAGCCCTGGTAGATTTCGTCGACGATCGTGAAGCCGCCGCGTGCCCGCACAGCTTGCACGATGCGTTCGAGCTCGCCGGGTTCGATCGAGGTGCCGGTGGGATTCGACGGCGAGGCGAGCAGCACGCCGCGCGTGCGTGGCGTCCAGAGCCGTTCGACGTCGGCGGCCGTGAGCTGGAAGCGCGCCTCGGGGCCGCTCGGCACGAGCACCGGCTTGCCTTCCGCCGCCGCCACGAAGTGGCGGTTGCACGGGTAGCACGGGTCGGGCATCAGCACTTCGTCGTCGCGATCGACGAGCGCCGTGCAGGCCAGCAGTAACGCGGCGGAAGCGCCTGCCGTTACCACGACGCGCGCCGGATCGATGGTGAGGCCGTACGCATCGCGGTAATGACCGGCGATGGCCTCGCGCAGCGCGTGAATGCCGAGCGCGTTGGTGTACTGGGTGACGCCGCGGCGCAGGGCGGCCGCGGCCGCTTCGACTACGGGTTCCGGTGCCGTGAAGTCCGGCTCGCCGATGCCCATGTGGATGATGTCGCGCCCGGCGCGTTCGAGTTTTGCCGCTTCCTTGGCCAGTTCCATGACATAGAACGGCTGGATGGCGTCGACGCGCGCGGCAAGCCGCAGGAGCGGTTCGGCAACGGTGTTCATGCGGGTGATTCCGATTCTTTCGTGCCGGGAAGGCCGGCTGGGTCCGGCGCGCGAGAGATGTTTCCCGGCGCGCGGACCGTATTACGACAACGACTGCCGATGCGCGAGGCGGCGAGGCAGGCGCACGCGGCGCTTGCCAGCCGCCTCCCGCATCACGACTTGCGCGCAGCCTGGATTTCCGTGGCGCGCAGTTGCACCGCGAGCTTGTCCAGCACGCCGTTGACGTACTTGTAGCCGTCCGAGCCGCCGAAGGTCTTCGCCAGTTCCACCGCCTCGTTGATCACGACGCGGTAGGGGATATCGACGTGGTGCGTAAGCTCGTAGGTCGCCACCAGCAGCACCGCGCGTTCGACGGGCGAAAGCTGCTCGATGGGACGGTCGAGGCAGGGCGCGATGGCGGCCGAAAGCGTCTCGGCATCGCGGATCACGCCGTGCAGGATCGCGTCCAGATGCTCGTGGTCGGCCTTGTCGTAGCCCTGCGAACCGCGCAGTTGCGCGTCGATTTCGCCGGCGGGCACACCCGACAGCAGCCACTGATACAACCCCTGCGTGGCCAGTTCGCGGGAGCGGCGGCGCGCGCTCTTCATTGCTGTTCCTCTTCGTCTTCCTCGTCTTCGTCCTCGTCGTCGTCGCCGCCGTCGAGTTGCTCCAGCGCCACCGTGAGGTTGGCCATTTCGACGGCGACGCGCGCGGCGTCACGACCCTTTTCGGTCATGCGCGCGACGGCCTGCTCGTCGTTTTCCGTCGTCAGCACGGCGTTCGCCACCGGCACGCCGAAGTCGAGCGCGATGCGCGAGATGCCCGCGCCGCTTTCGTTCGAGACGAGTTCGAAGTGATAGGTCTCGCCGCGCACGACCGCGCCGAGCGCGATCAGCGCGTCGAACTGGCCGCTTTCGGCGAGCTTTTGTAGTGCGAGCGGGATTTCCAGCGCGCCCGGCACGGTGACGAGCAGCACGTCTTCGCCCGTCACGCCGAGGCGTTCGAGCTCTTCGATGCACGCGTCGGCGAGGCCGTTGCAGACCGGTTCGTTAAAGCGCGACTGGACGATGCCGATGCGCAGTCCGTCGCCGTCGAGGTTCGGTTGATATTGTCCGATTTCCATGTGGTATCCGTTGGTTCGGTTAAGCGTTATGACGCGTGTTGAGCGGGGTGCGGCCGCGGCGGGTGAGGCGTGGCCGCTCAGGCGCGCGTGGTGGCGCGCTCGGCGGTTTCGGGCGGGCAGGGCGCCTCGGTGCTGCTGCCCGGCATCGGCACGAAGCCGGTGACTTCGAGCCCGTAGCCCGACATGCTGCCGAGGCGGCGGGGTTTCGACAACACCTGCATGTGTCCCACGCCCAGCTCGCGCAGGATCTGCGCGCCGATGCCGTAGGTCTTGAAATCGACCGGGCGGCGCGCGAGCGCCTCCGCGCGCTCCTTCTGGTCGAAGGCCTGGAAGACTTCGATCAGATGTTCCTTCGTGTCGCCGCAGTTGAGCATGACGATCACGCCGAGATCGCGTTCGGCGATTTCGCGCATGGCGGCGTCGAGCGTCCACGAGTGCGTGGACGCGCCCGTTTCGAGCAGGTCCAGCACCGACAGCGGCTCGTGCACGCGCACCGGCGTGTCGCGCTCGGGCGTGGGCGTGCCGCGCACGAGGGCGATGTGTGGCGTGCGCGTGGGGTGATCGACGTACATGACCGCGCGGAACGTGCCGTGCGCCGTTTGCATGGTGCGCTCCGCCACGCGCTCCACGATCGACTCGGTGCGGCTGCGGTAGTGGATCAGGTCGGCGATCGTGCCGATCTTCAGGTTGTGCTCCTGCGCGAACTCGATGAGGTCGGGCAGGCGCGCCATCGTGCCGTCGTCCTTGATGACCTCGCAGATCACCGCGGCCGGCGTGAGGCCCGCGAGCGCCGTGAAGTCGCAGCCTGCCTCGGTATGGCCAGCGCGCACGAGCACCCCGCCCGGCTGCGCCATGATCGGGAACACGTGACCCGGCTGCACGATGTGCTCGGCGCGCGCGTCGTGCGCGACGGCCGTCTGGATCGTGCGGGCGCGGTCGGCGGCGGAAATGCCGGTCGTCACGCCCTCGGCCGCCTCGATGCTCACCGTGAACGCGGTGCCGTACTGCGTGCCGTTGCGATAGGTCATGAGCGGCAGGTTGAGCAGCTTGCAGCGTTCCTGCGTGAGCGTCAGGCAGATCAGGCCCCGGCCGTATTTCGCCATGAAGTTGATCGCTTCGGGCGTGACGAATTCGGCGGCGATCACGAGGTCGCCCTCGTTCTCCCGGTCTTCTTCGTCGACGAGGATCACCATCCGGCCGGCTTTGAGCTCGGCGATGATCTCGGGGGTGGTGGCGAGGGTCATGTTGGGATCTTTTTGGGAAAGCGCATATTTTACGCCACGCGGGCGGGCAAGTCGCCGTCGACGGGGCCGAGGGTTGGCCGAACGGCCGGCTGGGCAGCGCCGGACACGGTCGGCACAATAGTAACGGTTGACGTTATTAACGCATGGCGTTACTATCCGCGATGATGACTTCGTTTGCATGCCGTGACACTGAGGCGCTCTTCCTTGGGCGCCGGGTTGCCCGCTTTGCCCTGATCGAGCGGGCGGCAATCCGCAAGCTGCAGCAGATTCATGCCGCCGCTACGCTCTCGTTCCTGCGCGCTCCGCCCGGCAACCGGCTGGAGCGCCTGTCGGGCGATCTCGCGGGTGGCTACAGCATCCGCATCAACGTGCAATGGCGGATCTGCTTTTACTTCGAGAACGGCGAGGCAGCGGAGGTCCGCATCATCGACTACCACTGAGGAGGACCACCATGGTACGGGAAGTTCCGCTTGCAACACCGGGCGAGATCCTTTCGGAAGACTGGCTCAAGCCCATGGGCATCAGCCAGTACGCGCTCGCGAAGGCGATTGGCGTGCCGCCGCGCCGCATCAACGAAATCGTGCTCGGCAAGCGCGCCATCACGGCCGACACCGCCGTGCGCCTCGCGGTCTACTTCGGCACCGACGCGCGCAGCTGGATGGAGCTGCAGGCGCACTACGACACCGAACTCGCGCGCGAGCAACTGCAGGACGTGCTGGCGCGCATCCAGCCGCTCGTGCGCGCGGAGCTTGCCGAAACCACCTGAAGGCCGCTTGAGTACGCACGCGCCGGTGCCATTGCGCGCTTCATGGCAAAGGTCAGGGCAAAGGTCATCGCAAAGACCGGTGCCGCCTTGCGTTTGCAAGGCGGCACCGCCGGATCATCGCAGCACGACGTCGTCGGACAGGCCTTTCGTCAGTTCGAGCGCCTGGCGCTCGAAAAGCCGGCGATAAAGCCCGTTCGGGCGGCGAACGAGGGCGTCGTGGGTGCCTTCCTCCACCACTCGCCCGCGATCGAGCACCAGCAGCCGGTCGAGCGCACGCACGGTCGAGAGCCGGTGTGCCACTACCACCGTCGTGCGTCCCACCATCAGCCGCTCCATCGCTTCCTGGATCAGCACTTCGCTCTCGCTGTCGAGGCTCGAGGTCGCTTCGTCGAAGATCAGGATCGACGCGTTGGCGAGAAACGCCCGGGCAATCGCGACGCGCTGGCGCTCGCCTCCCGAGAGCTTCACGCCGCGCTCGCCCACGAGCGTGTCGTAGCCGTGCGGCAACGCGTCGATGAAATCGTGCGCACTGGCGAGCTTTGCCGCGCGTTCGATCTCGGCGCGCGTCGCGCCGGGCCGCGCATAGGCGATGTTCTCCGCGAGCGAGCGGTGGAACAGCACCGGCTCCTGCTGCACGATGGCGATCTGCGAGCGCAGCGAGGCCTGCTGCACGAGCGCGATGTCCTGGCCGTCGATCGTGATCCGGCCGTCGGAGACGTCGTACAGGCGCTGGATCAGCTTGATCAGCGTGGTCTTGCCCGAGCCCGAGTGGCCAACGAGTCCCACACGCTCACCGGGCTTGATCCGCAGCGTGAGGTTCTCGTACAGCGGCCGTTCGATCGTGCCGTAGTGGAACGTCATGTTCTCGAAGCGGATGTCGCCGCGATCCACCACGATGGGCGGAGCGTTGGGCTTGTCGTCGATCCCGAGCGGCTGCGCATCGAGCATCACGAGTTCTTCCATGTCGTTGACCGAGCGCTGCAGGTTGCGCACATGCATCCCGACGTCGCGCAGATAGCCCTTCAACAGGAAGAACAGCGTGAGCGCGAACGTGATGTCGCCCACACTCGCGAGGCCTCGCGCCCAGAGGATCAGCGCCGAGCCGAGGATGGCCGCCTGCATCACGACGAGCAGCACGCCCTGCACGCCGCCATTGAGCGTGCCGCGCCGCCACGTGCGGCGCGTGCGGCTGTCCCACTTCGAGATCACGCGCGCGAGCCGCGCCTCTTCGCGCGCTTCCGCGCCGAACGCCTTCACGACGGCGTTGCAGGAGATCGCGTCGGCCAGTGCGCCGCCCATCTTCGTGTCCCAGGCGTTCGCGAGCCGCGCCGAAGGCGCGACATAGAAGAGCGACAGCGACACCGTGATGGCGAGGTAAAGCAGCGAGCCCAGCCCCACGACGAGCCCCATCACGTGCCAGTGCAGCCCGAGCAGCACGGTCGAGCCCACCAGCATCACGAGCGACGGGAAGAGCGCGACCAGCAGCGTGTCGTTGAGCAGGTCGAGCGCCCACATGCCGCGCGTGATCTTGCGCACGGTGGAACCTGCGAAGCTGTTCGCGTGCCAGTCGGTGGAGAAGCGCTGCACGCGATGAAACGCGTGCGTGGCGATCTCGCTCATCATCTTCAGCGTGAGCACGATGATGTTCTGGAATGCGGCCTGGCGCATGAGCGTGCCTGCGAGCCCGAGCGCGGTGAGCATCCAGAACGCCCAGACGGCTGCGTGCCACGCGGTATCGCTGCCGCTGGCGGCGTCGCGGGCGAGGGCATCGACGAGTTCGCCGGCGTAGTGCGGCGTGAGCACGTCGGCGAGCGCGCCGAACAGGGCGGCGAGCGCGATGGCGAACACGCGCACGGGCTGGCGCGTCCAGTGCCGCCAGGTGAAGCCGAGCACGTCGCGGAACGTGCGTCCTCCGGAATCGGTTTTTGCTTTTTGGTCGGTCATGGGGAGTGTGCTCCGGACTTTGCGCCCGGAGACTCGATGAAAAATTGGCAATGGAAAACGAACCCGTGCGTCGCGGCGGCGGCCGGACGCACTACTTCGAATTCGTGGAAATGCTGCGCGGCGAAAAGGAGGCCGCGCGGAGCGCGATTGCGCTAACCTCGGCGCGAAAGTCGCGATGAACCCGACTTCACCCGAGGCATTGGCATGCCGGCGGCGATTGGAGTGTTCTTGACCATCTCAGCCTCCTCGGAAAATCGGGTAAAGGGGAAGGGCGCCGCTCGTGTCGGCACCCGTATGAAGATTCTGCCGATTCTAACAGCGTCCCGACCTTCGTGCTTGCGGTGTTGGAGGGTGTGACGGAAACGACACGGCAGTCGCGAGAAAGGAGGGCCCGGGCCGCCGTTAGGCGAGGATGTTGCGTTAGTGCGAGTTACTTCAGTGAGAGTTACTTCAGCGTCGACGAACCGGCGCTGCCCTGCGAGGAACTGAGCATCCGCTCCACATACCGCGCAATCAAATCGATCTCCAGATTCACTGCGGTTCCTACCTGCAGATGCTTGAGCGTCGTAACTTCAACAGTATGCGGGATCAGATTGATCGAGAACTCGCAGCCATCGGCGCGATCCTCCACCGAGTTGACCGTGAGGCTCACCCCATTCACCGTCACCGAGCCCTTGTAGGCGAGATAGCGGCCGATATCGGCGGGCGCGAGAATGCGCAGTTCATGCGATTCGCCCACCGGCGCGAAGTAAGTGACGGTGCCGATCCCGTCCACATGGCCCGAGACGATGTGGCCGCCCAGCCGGTCGTGCGCGCGCAGCGCCTTTTCCAGGTTCACTTCGCCCGTTGCCGCAAGGCCCACGGTGCGGTTCAGACTTTCGCGCGAGACATCGACGTCGAAGGTCGTCGCCGACTTCTCGACGACAGTCATGCACGCGCCCTGGATTGCAATGCTGTCGCCGATCAGGACGTCGTCGAGGCCGAGGCTACCCGCGTCCACGCTCAGGCGCACGCCGGCGTCGGCGCCGCTGCGAAGCGGCGTGATCGATGCGATGCGGCCCACCGCCGCGACGATTCCGGTAAACATCGTGCTGTTCCTCGTGTTCGATTGCCTGTTCGGATCGACCCCGCCGCTCGGGCTCAGGGCGTATCCGTTTGCGCATCCTCGGCACGCTCGATGCGCGCGAGGATGCGCAGGTCGTCGCCGATACGATCGACCGCATGAAAATTCAGGCGCGTGCGCGCATCGAGCGAGGCGGGCGCGGCGATGTCGATCATGCCGAGCGCGTTGGTGCCGAGGAGCGACGGCGCCACGTAGAGCAGCAGCTCGTCCACGCAGCCTTCGCGCAGGAGCGAGCCGTTGAGCTTGTAACCCGCTTCCACGTGCAGCTCGTTCACGCCGCGCGCGGCGAGTTCGCCGAGCATCGCGGGCAGATCGACCTTGCCGTGCGCGTTGCCGAGCGCGACGATCTCGGCGCCGCGCGCGCGCAGGGTTTCGGCGCGTTCGGCGTTGTGTTCGTCGAGCGACGCGCAGAACACGAGCGTCGGCGCGCCGACGAGGATCTGCGCGAGAGGCGACACGTCGAGCCGGCTGTCCACCAGCACGCGTTTGGGCTGGCGCGGCGTATCGACGGCGCGCACGGTCATGCGCGGGTCGTCTTCCTTCACGGTGCCGATGCCCGTGAGGATCGCCGAGGCGCGCGCGCGCCACGCGTGGCCGTCCGCGCGGGCCGCTTCGCCGGTGATCCACTGGCTCTCGCCCGAGGGCAGGCCGGTGCGGCCGTCGAGCGTCGCCGCGATCTTCATGCGCACCCACGGGCGCTTGCGCACCATGCGCGAGACGAAGCCGATGTTCAGCTCGCGCGCCTCGTTGGCGAGCAGCCCGCAGCGCACGTCGATGCCCGCGTCGCGCAATATGCCGAGTCCTCGCCCCGAAACGAGCGGGTTCGGATCTTCCATTGCCGCGATCACGCGCGCGACCTTCGCTTCGATCAGTGCATTCGCGCACGGCGGCGTGCGGCCGAAGTGGCTGCAGGGTTCGAGCGTGACATAGGCCGTCGCGCCGCGCAGGTCGTTGCCGCGTGCGCGCGCGTTCTTCATCGCCTGGATTTCGGCGTGATCCTGGCCGGCCGGCTGCGTGTGGCCTTCGCCGATGATCTCGCCGTCCTTCACCAGTACGCAGCCGACGCGCGGATTCGGGTCGGTCGTGTAAAGGCCGCGCGCCGCGAGGGCGAGCGCGCGTTCCATATGGAGGAAATCGGTTTGCGAGAACATCGTCGTGCTTTCTCCGCGGCGGCGGGTCGGGGGCGCCGGGCGCAGCGCCCGGCGAGGTCGTTGTGTGCGCTCTTGCGTGACGCGCTATGCCGTGCTTCGCGTGACGGATCAGCTGGCGAAGGCGCGGCGCGCGGCGGCGATCGTTTCGTCGATCGTCGCGTCGTCGTGCGCGCTCGACACGAAGCCTGCTTCGTAAGCCGACGGCGCGAAGTACACGCCCGCATCCAGCATCTGATGGAAGAAGCGGTTAAAGCGCGCAACGTCGCTTTTCGTGACTTCGGCGAAGCTGGTCGGGACGGTGTCCGCAAAGTAGAGGCCGAACATGCCGCCCACCGAATCCGCCACGAACGGCACCTGCGCTTCGCGCGCCGCGGCGCTCAAGCCTTGCGCGAGGCGTGCCGTTTGTGCCGAAAGTTTTTCGTAGAAGCCGGGCGCCTGGATCAGCTGCAGTGTCTTGAGGCCGGCCGCGACCGCCACCGGGTTGCCCGAGAGCGTGCCCGCCTGGTACACGGTGCCGTTGGGCGCGAGGTGGTCCATGATCTCGCGGCGGCCGCCGAATGCCGCGGCGGGCATGCCGCCGCCGATCACCTTGCCGAGGCACACCATGTCCGCCTCCACGCCGTAGAGTGCCTGCGCGCCCTTCAGGCCCACGCGGAAGCCGCACATCACTTCGTCGAAGATCAGCACGGCGCCGTGCTTCGTACAGAGGCTGCGCAAGGCGCCGATGAATTCGGGCGAGCCTTTCACGAGGTTCATGTTGCCCGCCACCGGCTCGACGATCACGGCGGCGATCTCGTCGCCGAACGCCTTGAACGCTTCTTCGAGAGCGGCCACGTTGTTGTACTCGAGCACCGTGGTGTGCTTCGCGATATCGACGGGAACCCCCGCCGAAGTCGGATTGCCGAACGTGAGCAGACCCGAGCCGGCCTTAACCAGCAGGCTGTCGGCGTGGCCGTGGTAGCAGCCCTCGAACTTCACGATGCGGTCGCGCTTCGTGTAGCCGCGCGCGAGACGCAGCGCGCTCATGGTGGCTTCGGTGCCGCTCGACACCATGCGCACCTGCTCCATCGAAGGGACGATCTTGCAGATTTCCTCGGCGATTTCGATCTCGGCCTCGGTCGGCGCGCCGAACGAGAAGCCCTTGTGCAGCACGCGTTCGACGGCTTCCAGCACTTCCGGATGGACGTGGCCGACGATCATCGGGCCCCAGGAGCCGATGTAGTCGATGTAGCGTTGGCCGTCCGCGTCCCAGAAGTACGGGCCTTGCGCGCGCTCGATGAAGCGCGGCGTGCCGCCGACCGAGCGGAACGCCCGCACGGGCGAGTTGACGCCGCCGGGAATGGTGCGCTGCGCGCGTTCGAAGAGGGCCTCGTTCCGGGACGGCGTGCTGGACTGGGTGTTGGACATGGGTGCTGGGCCTGCGTGAGTGCTGCGTGTGTGATAGCGCGCGGCGCGAAATTCGGGCGCGGCGTAGGGAGGATCTGCTGAAATTGTACCGGACTCGCGGCGAGCGAGCCGGCGGCCCCGGCGGGGATGCACGGTGCCGGCGAGCACGCTGCCGGGCTCGCGCGAGTCCCATGCCGGCGGGGTTTGCGCGGTGCGTGAGGCTATTTCCGGCGGCCGGCAACGGCCTTGCCGGGCGCAGGGGTTTTCGCGCGCGGGCGCCGGCGCGGGGTACTCGCGGGCCAGGGTGCGGCATCGAGCCGCGTTTCGCCCGCTGTCGCGTTATCCGGCTCCGGGGGCAGCACGGCTGCGAGCGGTAGCGGCCTGCGCCCGGTCAGCTCCGCCCAGCGCTTTTCCAGTGCGCCTTCCGCAATCGGCTTGATGACGGTGCCCGAACTCTGCGCGTCCCACGTTTGCACCGAGAACGGATGCACGCGCAGCGCGTCGCGGCCGATCACGACTTCGTGGCTCGCATCGACGAGCCAGTCATAGACGAAGTCGATACACAGCCGATAGCCGCGCTTGTAAGCCGGATCCGGCACCTCGTAGGGCGCACGCGTCACATAGCCCGAGCCGAACAGCCCGCGCGGCTCGGACGCCACACGATGCACGAACACGCGATCGCCCGGCAGGATGCCGCGGGCGAAGCCGCAGCCCCAGGTATCGGCGACGGGAACGCCGGCCCGCACGCGTTGCGCGAGCTCGGGCAGTTCGGGCCAGGGCCACTTCTTGGGGCTCCAGATGAGCAGGAAGGCGGTCATCGTTCGGGGCGGCCGAAAAGGCCGCAAGAATGGGAGAGGTCGAAAAAGCGGGCAGGAAAAGCGGGCAGCTTACCGCGAAGACGGCGAAGGCTGCATCGCCTTCGCCGCCGCTGCGCTTTTAAGCGTCGGGTACAATCATCGGCTTCGACGCCGCTTTGCGCCATCCGCACGGCGCGCCTATAACCGATGCAGCCGCGGCGCACCGCCCGCGGCCCGCTCCCGCGTCTCTCCATGCCCCATTCCACCCGCCGCCGGCCCGATCTCCGGCTGATCCTGCTGCTCGGCGCACTCGCGGCCTGCGGTCCGCTCGCGACGGACATGTATCTGCCGAGCCTGCCGGCCATCGCGCAGGCCTTCGGCGTTTCGACCGCGGCCGCGACGGCCACGCTCACGAGCTTCATGGCCGGGTTCGCCGTCGGCATGCTGTTGTACGGTCCGCTCTCCGATGCGTATGGCCGGCGTCCCGTGCTGCTCGGCGGCATCGCGCTCTTCACGGTGGCGAGCGTTGCGTGCTGGCTGTCGTTTTCGGTCGGCGAGCTCGTGGTCGTGCGCTTTCTGCAGGCGCTCGGTGCGGGCGCGGCTTCGGTGCTGGCGCGCGCGATTGCCCGCGATGCGCACGAGCCGTCCGACGCCGCCAAGGTGCTTTCCATGGTCGCGATCGTCACGTCGATCGGGCCGCTGCTCGCGCCGCTGATCGGCGGACAGTTGCTGCTGATCGGCGGCTGGCGCGTGGTGTTCGTTGCGCTCACACTGTTCGGCCTGACCTGCGCCGTGATGGCCTGGCTGCGCGTGCCGGAGACCTGGCCGCCCGAGAAGCGCGAAAGCGCCGCCGTGCTGCGCTCGTTCGCGGCTTATGGGCGGCTGCTGCGCGATCCGCTCGTGTGGGGGCACATGCTTTGCGGCGGTATGGCGTTCGCTTCGATGTTCACCTACATCTCGGCCACGCCCTTCGTTTATATCGAGTACTTCCACGTCTCGCCGCAGCATTACGGGCTCTTCTTCGGCATGAACGTCTTCGGCATCATGCTCGGCAACTTCCTGAACACGCGCTTCATCGGGCGCATGGGCACGCTGCGCATGGTGTCGATCGCCTCCAGAGTGAGCATCGTCGCGTCGTTCTTCGTGGCGCTGATGTGCGTGACGGGCTGGGGCGGCTTGTGGTCGATCGTCGCCGGGCTGTTCTTCGTGGTGAGCGTGGTCGGGCTCCTGAGCGCGAACTGCGCGACCGATCTCATGTATCGCTATCCCGTCAACGCAGGGGCGGCCGCGGCCGTGTTCGGCGCGGCCCAGTTGGGTCTGGGCGCATTCGCGAGCGTGGTGGTGGGGTGGTTTCCGGGTATCTCGCCGCTCGGCATGGGCTGCACGATCGGCGTGTGCGGTGCGATGACGTGGGTGGGGCGCAGCATCGTCGTGAAATGGCACGGCCGGCCCGCGCCGGGGCAGAAGACGCAGCCGGCCTCCACGTAATTGCGCGCTGGAAGAGTCGCAGACGCACAGCCGAAATGAAAATGGGACGCCGAAGCGTCCCATTTTTGTGCTACCTGTGAATCAAGGCGCTCAGTCGCGTGCCGTCGATGACGCTCCGTGGCTCAGCCAGTCGAGCACGGCGGAGGCATCGTCGTCGGCATGCTCGCGCGCGCGCTCGACGGCATCGTGCATTTCGCCGTTCGACGAAGCCCGGCGGATCGCCACGCCCACCGCGAGGATGTCGATCATCAGCAGGTGCAGGATGCGCGAAATCATCGAAAGCTGCGACTCGCGCATCTCGATGTGATCCGTTTCCAGTGCCACGGTCGCGCGCCGGGCGAGCGGCGTGTTGCTCGACGTGATCGCGATGACCTGCGCGCCGGCCTGCATGGCCACGTCCAGCACGCGCAGCAGCTCGGGCGCGCGGCCCGACTTCGACACCGCCACGATCACGTCGCCCTTGCCGAGCAGCGCGGCGGAGGCCGCCTGCATGTACAGGTCGCCGTAGGCGATGGTCGGGATGCCGAAACGGAAGAACTTGTAGTGCGCGTCCTGCGCGACGATATGCGAGTTGCCGAGCCCGTAGAACTCGATGCGGCGCGCGCCGTTGAGCAGCGTGATGGCTTCCTCGACGTGCTCGAAATTCAGGTGCTCGCGCAACTGCAGGATCGCCGAGACGGTGTTGTCGAGCACCTTCGCGCCGAAGTCCGTTGCCGTGTCGCCGAGGTGCACCTGGCTATGGCTCACGGGAATCGTACCCGTGAGGCCCGTGGCGAGCTTGAGCTTGAAGTCCGAGAGACCCTGGCAGCCGAGCGAGCGGCAGAAGCGGATCACCGTGGGCTGGCTCACGTCGGCCTTGCGCGCGATATCGACGATCGGGTCGTTGATGATCGAGCGCGGATGGTTCAGCGCGAGGTCGGCCACGCGGCGCTCGGCCGGCGTGAGCGCGTCGCGCATCTGGCGAATGCGCTCGAACACGGCCGACGAACCGCCGCCCGCGCGGTTCGCCAGTTGCTCCGCGAGGATCGCGGACACGCCGAGGAACGCCGGATATTCGGCGGTGATGACGTAGGTCGGGACGTTCGCGAGATACGCATCGAAGCGGCCCTTGGCTTCGAAGCGCTGGCGGAACGACGAGCGCGTGAAGAGTTCGCCGAGACGCGGCACCACGCCGCCGCCGATATAGATGCCGCCGAGCGAGCCGAGCGTCATCGCGATGTTGCCCGCGAAGCTGCCGAGGATGCCGCAGAAGCACTCGACCGTTTCGAGCGCGAGTTCGTCGCCTTCATGGGCGCGCTGGACGACGTCGGCCGTATCGAGGTCGGCGGCCACGCGCTTCTTGTCGCGCGCGGCGAGCGCGCGATAGATGATCTCCACGCCCGGGCCCGCGCACACGCGCTCGAACGAGACATGCGGCCACTTCTTGCGCGCGAACTGCAGCACGATATCTTCGCGCTCGTCCTGCGGCGAGAAGCTCGCGTGGCCGCCTTCGCTGCCGAGCGCGATCCAGCGGTCGTCGGCGGGAATGAGGCCCGAGACGCCGAGGCCCGTGCCCGGGCCGAGCAGGCCGATCACGCTGTTCTGGCGGCGCTGGCCGCCGCCCACCTGGACGCGCTGGGCGTCGGTCAGGCCCGGCAGCGCCATGGCGAGCGCGGTGAAATCGTTCACGACCAGCAGCGTGTCGAAGCCGAGCGCGCGGCGCGTGGCTTCGATGGAGAAGGTCCAGTCGTGATTGGTCATGCGCACCTGGTCGCCGTCGACCGGGTTCGCGATCGCGATCGCCGCATGATTCACGCGGCCGATCTTCGTGTCCTTCAGGTATTGCTGGATCACCTCCGCGACGCCGGGGTAGTCGGTGCACGGATAAACGCGGACCTGGCCGATCTCGCCCGGTCCGGTCTCGAGCGCGAAGCGCGCATTGGTACCGCCGATATCGGCGAGCAGCCTCGGTCCGTCAGCGTGCTGGCCCGCGCCCGGGGCGGTTTTATTAGGCACACCAGTAGACATCGAGTCTCACTCCCTTGTCGTTCGCCAGCTTCGAAATGGCGTTGTTCTGTTCGGCCGCGGCGGCCTGTTGCAGGACTTCCAGCTTGCGCTCGCCTGCGATCAGCAGGAACAGGCGGTCGACCTGGCGCAGCGCCTGCATCGACCACGAGACGCGCGCGTGCGGCGCGGCCTGCGGATGGACGGCCACGAACGGGCGCGCCGTGGTGATCGCTTCGTGCCACTCGGGCGCGTCTGCGAAGATCGACGCCGTGTGGCCGTCCTCGCCCATGCCGAGTACGGCGACGTTGGGCAGAAGGCGCTGCGGGTCGGCGTTGAGCGCGGCCACGTGCGCATCCAGCGTCTGGCTCACGTCCACGAGCGGCAGAAAGCGTGCGTGCGCCGCTTCGTTCTTCAGCAGCGTTTCATGCACGAGGCGCGCGTTGCTGGCCGAATCGGTTTCCGGCACCCAGCGGTCGTCCACGAGCGTGACGTCGGTGTGGGCCCAGTCGAAGCGGTGCGTCGACAGGGCTTCGAGGAAGGGGCGCGGGCTCGTGCCGCCGGAGACGGCGAGCGTCGCACGGCGCGCACCGGTCCCGGGCGCGGCGGTCTGAGCGGCGAGCGACGCATGTAGCGCATCGCCCACGGCTCGCGCCAGCGCGTCGGATTGGACGCGCGGGTCGTCGAATACGTGAAGCTCGATCACTTCTCCTCCATGCAGCTTTTTTGTAGATATCGGTCGGTTTCCATCAGTCGGTCCCGGCGCGCGCGCCTCGCGCGCACGCCGTCTTGCGTCTTCTTCAGTTCTCTTCTTCGAGCCAGCAGGTGCCGTGCTGCGCGAGCATCGCACTCGCCGCGGCGGGGCCCCACGTGCCGGCCGCATAGGGCTTCGGTGCGCGCGTGGAGGCGGCCCACTCGTTCAGGATCGGCTCGACCCATTTCCATGCCGCTTCCTGCTCGTCGCGGCGCACGAAGAGTGCGAGGCGCCCGTTGATCACGTCGAGCAGGAGGCGCTGATATGCCTCCATCTGGCCTTCGCGGAAGAACTGGTCGAACGCGAGGTCCAGATGCACGCTCGCGAGGTTCATCCCTTCGCCGGGCTGCTTCGCGAGGCAGTAGAGGCGGATGTTCTCGTTCGGCTGCAGGCGGATCACCAGACGGTTCGCCCCGGGGCGCAGCGCGGGCGCGCCGAGCGCCGAGTGCGGCACCGGCCGGAAATTCACGACGATCTCCGCCACGCGGTCCGCGAGCCGCTTGCCGGTGCGCAGGAAAAACGGCACGCCGGCCCAGCGCCAGTTTTCGATCTCGACCTTGAGGGCGACGAAGGTTTCGGTGTGGCTGTCGGGCTTGACGCCCGCTTCCGTCGCATAGGCCGGCACGGCCTGGCCGCGGATCACTCCCGCATGATACTGGCCGCGCACCGCAACCTTGCTGATATCGCCGGCGTCGATGGGCTTGAGCGCGCGCAGCACGCGCAGCTTCTCGTCGCGCACCGAGTCGGAGTCCATCGAGTGCGGCGGCTCCATCGCGACGATCGAGAGCAACTGCAACAGGTGATTCTGCACCATGTCGCGCAGTGCGCCGGTATTGTCGTAAAAGTCGCCGCGCGCTTCGACGCCGAGCTCTTCCGCAATCGTGAGCTGGATGCTCTCCACCCATTCGCGGCGCCACAGCGGTTCGAACAGGGCGTTGCCGAAGCGCAGCGCGAGCAGGTTCTGCACCGGCTCCTTGCCGAGGTAGTGGTCGATCCGGTAGATCTGGCCTTCGGCGAAGATCTCGCCGACCGCGTCGTTGATCGCATTGGACGACTTGAGATCGTAGCCGAGCGGCTTCTCCAGCACGATGCGCGAGTTCTCGTTCAGGCCGACCGCGGCGAGCGCGCGGCAGATCGGCACGAACAGCGACGGGCCCGTGGCGAGATAGAACACGCGGATGCCGGGCATCGTCTCGATGGCGTCGCGCAGCATCGCGAAATCTTCGGCGCGCGAAAGATCGAGCTTCACATAGTCGATGCGCGCGAGAAAGCTCGCCCACGCGGCTTCGTCGATTCCGTTCTTCGAGACGTGCGGCCGCACGTGCTGGTCGACCCACTGGATGTACTCGTCGCGATTTTCCTCGTGACGCGTGACGCCCACGATCCGGCCCGACTCCGCCAGCATGCCTGAACGGTGTGCTTCATACAGGGCCGGCAGGATCTTGCGCATCGACAGGTCGCCGGTAGCGCCAAAGAGCACGAACGTGAAGCCCGAATCGGTCTGCAATTGCATAGTCTCCGTCACAGTCCTGGGGAGGCCGCGGGTGGGGGTGTCGGGCGGCCGTAGTCCGATAAAATTTTTTTTGACACTGAATTGTAGTTTAACTACAATCCAAATCAAGAGGTAACGTTCATTCGATGAAAAAAGCGTGCTGCCCCGCGTCAAACGGTGGACTGGCGTGATTTCGCGAGCGGACGGAACATCCCTCATGTTAAAGGACATTGAAATTGTCGATGTGCGAGCCGGACGGCCGGTTCGCCCGCATGAGGGGGTAGCCGCGTGACGCAGGCGGCACCTCGACCTGCCGCGGGAAAAGACCCACACGAACTTGCCCGCCGGCCGGTGAAAATCAAAAGAGGAGACAGTCACTTGCATTCCGTACCACTCATCTCTTGAGCGTCCAGCGGCCGGACACCGGCTCGCGGCTCGCGCGCGTTTAATGAAAACACGCGTGCGGCACTCCGGCGCCCGACCGTCCAGTGTTTTGCCTGTTTTTTGTGCCTGTTTTAACCACACAGCACCCTGGCGACATCAGGGGCCATCTGTTTTTACTGTTCAGGTGTCTGGAGGAGATAAGCAATGAAATTCCGAGCGATCATGGGCGCCCTGTGCGCCGCAGGTCTGATGGGCGGCGTCGCGACGGCGCAGGCTGCCGAGTCCCTTGAAGTGCTGCACTGGTGGACTTCGGGCGGCGAATCGAAGGCCGTCGGCGTGCTCAAGGACGACATGCAGAAGCAGGGCTACGTGTGGAAGGACTTCGCGGTCGCCGGTGGCGCGGGCGCGGCAGCCATGACCGCACTGAAGACCCAGGTGATTTCGGGCAACGCGCCGAGCGCCGCCCAGATCAAGGGTCCGCTGATCCAGGAATGGGCCGAGCAGGGCGTGCTGGTGCCGATCGATTCGGCCGCCACCGACTGGAAGGCCAACCTGCCGCCGCAAATCGACAAGATCATGCACGCGGATGGCCACTACGTCGCGGCTCCGTTCTCGGTGCACCGCGTGAACTGGCTGTGGATCAACAAGGCTGCACTCGACAAGGTGGGCGCCAAGGCGCCGACCACGTGGCCTGAATTCTTCGCGCTGGCCGACAAGCTGAAGGCCGCGGGCTACCAGCCGGTCGCCGCAGGCGGCCAGCCGTGGCAAGACCTGACGCTGTGGGAAGACGTGGTCCTCTCGCAAGGCGCCGACTTCTACAAGAAGGCGATCGTCGACCTCGACCAGAAGACCCTCACGTCGCAGCAGATGATCGGCGTGTTCGACACGGTCCGCAAGATCGAGTCGTACATGGATAACGGCCGCACGGGCCGCGACTGGAACCTCGCCACGGCCATGGTCATCAACGGCAAGGCCGGCATGCAGTTCATGGGCGACTGGGCGAAGGGCGAGTTCGCGAACGCGAACAAGCAGCCGGGCACGGACTATGTCTGCGCGCCGGTGCCGGGCACCCTGAAGTCGTACACGTTCAACGTCGACTCGTTCGTGTTCTTCCAGCAGAAGGACCAGAAGGCGGCAACGCCGGGTCAGCTCGCGCTCGCGAAGACCATCATGAGCCCGGCGTTCCAGGAGCAGTTCAGCCTGTACAAGGGTTCGATCCCGGTCCGTCTGGGTGTGGACATGAGCAAGTTCGATGCGTGCGGCAAACAGTCGTATGCGGATGAGCAGACCGCGATCAAGTCGGGCGGCTATGTGCCGTCGCTCGCTCACGGCATGGCTCAGCCGGATGCCACCGCGGGTGCGATTACCGACGTCGTGACGAAGTTCATGAACTCGGATCAGGACTCGAAGAGCGCAGTCGAAGCGCTCGCCAAGGCAGCAAAGACGAAGTAAGCAGGGTGAGTTCCGCGTGCGGTGCGACCGGCGTTGCCGGCGCGCCGCGCGCGGCACCCTGGGCATGACGGTTCATCCCGAACCTTTTCCCGTGCGAAACGGGCCGCCGCGCCGCTTGTGAAACACAGGCACGGCCGGCGCCGTAACGTACCGTACCAGGAGTTGCGCAGTGACTGCTTCTCTTAGCGGCAACGGCAAGGCGGCCACGCCTGCTACCCGCCGCACGTCGCCGATGGCGGCGCTCGCAGACCGCTGGATTCCGAAGCTGGTGCTTTCGCCCAGCATTCTGATCAGCCTCGTGTTCGTCTACGGCTTCATCGTCATTACCGGCTATATTTCGCTGTCCGATTCGCGATTGATGCCGCGCTACGATTTTGCAGGCTTCGACCGCTACAGCGAGCTGTTCTCGAACGACGTCTGGTGGACGTCGGCGCAGAACCTCGGCTGGTTCGGCATTCCCTTTATTGCCATCTGCGTGTTTCTCGGCCTCTTTCTCGCGATCCTGCTCGACCAGCAGATTCGTCAGGAAGGCGCGCTGCGCGCGGTGTTCCTCTATCCGATGGCGCTCTCGTACATCGTGACGGGCACGGCCTGGCAGTGGATCTTCAATCCCGATCTCGGCCTCCAGCAGGTGCTGCACGACTGGGGCTGGACGAGCTTCCAGCTCGGCTGGCTCAACGACCCGGACAAGGCCATCTTCTGTATCGTGGTCGCGGCCGCCTGGCAGTCCACGGGCTTTTGCATGGCGCTCTTCCTCGCCGGCCTGCGCGGTGTGGACGGCGAAATCTTCAAGGCCGCCCAGGTGGACGGTGCGACGCTGCCCACGATCTACCGCAAGATCGTGATTCCGAGCATGCGTCCCGTGTTCTTCTCGGTGCTGCTGATCCTGTGCCACATCACGATCAAGACGTTCGACCTCGTGGTCGCGCTGACCGCGGGCGGCCCGGGTACCTCGTCGTCGCTGCCGGCCATCTTCATGTACACGTTTTCGTTCAATCGCGGGCAGCTCGGTCTCGGCGCCGCGTCGTCGATGATGATGCTCGCAACCGTCGTGGCCGTGCTCGTGCCGCTGATGTACCTGGAATCGAGGAGCACGCGCAATGCAGCCTAAGATGACGGTAAGCCGCGTGTTCATCTACGCGGTGCTGATCCTGTTCGCGGTGTATTTCCTGTTTCCGCTGTACGTGATGCTCTCGACATCGTTCAAGACGCTCGACGAACTGCACCAGGGCAACATGCTCACGCTGCCCACCCATCCGAGCTTCGCGCCGTGGGTGAAGGCGTGGGCCGAGGCGTGTACCGGCGTGCGCTGTGACGGCATGCAGCCGTTCTTCATGAACTCGGTGAAGATGGTGATCCCCGCGGTGCTGATCTCGTCGATCATCGGTGCGTTCAACGGCTACGTGCTCACGCACTGGCGTTTTCGCGGCGCGGATGCGTTCTTCACGATGCTGCTTGTGGGCTGCTTCATCCCGTTCCAGGCGATCCTGCTGCCGATGGCGCGTCTCGAAGGCTTCTTCGGCCTGTCGAACACGATCGGCGGGCTGGTGCTCGTGCACGTGGTGTACGGCATCGCCTTCACCACGATGTTCTTCCGCAACTTCTACGTGAGCGTGCCGGCCGAACTGGTGAAGGCCGCGCGCATCGACGGCGCCGGTTTCTTCACGATCTTCACGCGCATCATGCTGCCGATCTCGCTGCCCATCTTCATGGTGTGCCTGATCTGGCAATTCACGCAGATCTGGAATGACTTCCTGTTCGGTATCGTGTTCTCGGGCGTCGATTCGATGCCGATCACGGTGGCGCTGAACAATCTCGTGAACACGTCCACGGGCGTGAAGGAATACAACGTCGATATGGCCGGCGCGATCATCGCCGCGCTGCCCACGCTGCTCGTCTACGTAATCGCCGGCCGCTACTTCGTGCGCGGTCTCACGGCGGGCGCGGTGAAGGGCTAACTTCGAAAGTTTGAGAAAAGGATTTACGGTATGGCAAGCCTTTCCATTCGCGACGTCTACAAGACTTACCCCAACGGGGTGCCGGTCCTGAAGGGCGTCAACATCGACATCGAAGATGGCCAGTTCCTGATTCTCGTCGGTGGATCGGGCTGCGGGAAATCGACGCTGCTGAACATGATCGCGGGCCTCGAGACGGTCACCAAGGGCGAGATCTGCATGGACGGCAAGGTCGTCAACAATCTCTCGCCGAAGGACCGCGACATCGCGATGGTGTTCCAGTCGTACGCGCTCTATCCCTCGATGACGGTGCGCGAGAACATCTCGTTCGGCCTGAACATCCGCAAGGTGCCGAAGGCCGAGCAGACGCAGATCGTCGATCGCGTGTCGAGCATGCTGCAGATCCAGCATCTGCTCGACCGCAAGCCGGGCCAGCTCTCGGGCGGCCAGCGCCAGCGCGTTGCGATGGGCCGTGCGCTTGCGCGCGATCCGATCATGTTCCTGTTCGACGAGCCGCTCTCGAACCTCGATGCGAAGCTGCGGATCGAGATGCGCTCCGAGATCAAGCTGCTGCACCAGCGCGTGGGCAAGACGATCGTCTACGTGACGCACGACCAGATCGAGGCCATGACGCTCGGCGACCGCATCGCCGTGATGAAGGACGGTATCGTCCAGCAGTTCGGCGCGCCGCAGGACATCTACGATTCGCCGTCGAACCTGTTCGTGGCCGGCTTCATCGGCGCGCCGCCGATGAACTTCATCAACGGCAAGCTGGTGGAGCAGGGCTCGGGCGTGGGCCTCGAACTCGATACGGGCGTGGCGCGCAACGTGCTGAACCTGCCGTTCGACGCGAACAAGCTGAAGAGCCATATTGGCCAGGAAGTGGTGCTGGGCCTGCGCCCGGAGCGCATCACCGACGCGCGCAGCTCGCACGACGGCCATGGCCACGAACTGCAGCGCCATAGGGTGAAGGTCGACGTGATCGAGCCGACCGGCCCGGACACGCTGGTGTTCGCGCAAGTCAACGGCAAGCGTGTGGTGAGCCGCGTGCACCCGGGCGCGAACCCGCAGCCGCTCAACAACATGGAACTGCTGTTCGACGTTTCGAAGGCCGTGCTGTTCGATCCGAAGACGGAAGAGCGTATTGCCTGAGCGGGTTGAAGGGGCCTGAAAAGCCCGAATGGACTTGGAGCGGTATCGAAAAAAGCCTTACGTGCGGATGCACGTAAGGCTTTTTTGCTGGAGCGGCGCGAGCCGGCCGGCCCGAGAGGCGCAGGCGCCCTAGCGTTCCGCGTGCGGAGGGTGCGGGTTGTGCCCGGGCGCATGCGGTTGCAGCAGCACGAGCACCGCGCCCGCGCCACCGTCGTGCGCACGCGCCTGGCAAAACGCGATCACTTCTTCCTTCTGCACGAGCCACGCGCGCACCTTGCCCTTCAAGACCGGCTCCTTGCCGACCGAGCCGAGCCCTTTGCCGTGTATCACGCGTACGCAGCGCAGGCCGCGCTTGCCGGCTTCGCGGATGAACGCCTGCAGCGCCTCGCGCGCCTCCTCGCGGCGCATGCCGTGGAGGTCGAGCTGCGCCTGCACGATCCACGTACCGCGCCGCAGCTTCTTCACGACTTCGGCGCTCACGCCGGCGCGGTGGAAGAAGAGCGAATCGTCGGTGTCGAGCAGGGTTTCGGGATCGAAGTCGTCGGAGATCGCCTCGTGCAGCACGGCTTGTTCGTCGCGCTGCGTCTGAAGCGGCAGCGGTACGGGCGGCGAACGGCGCGCCGGCGAGCGCGGCGGTGCGTTCAACGGCGACACGGCGCCGATCTCGCGGCGAAAGAGGTCGCTGTCGGCGGCGGCTTCCACGCGTGCGGTCTGGGCGGCCGCGCGGTCGCGCTCGCGCTGGCGCGTCTGCGCCTTGAGGGCGTCGCGCAGGCTCCCCAGTCCGGCAAAGCCTTCCTGGGATTTCGCGTTGCCGCTGGTTTCGGCCGTGGAGGCGGGCTCGGCCTGGGGCACGGGTTCCGTCTCGCGCGCGGGCTTGGCGCGTCTGGGTTCGCCGGGATGAGGCACGTTCTTCGGCATGACAGAAGGCGCTGAATGGTTGAAGCGGATGAGAAGTCGGGCAGCGCGAACGCCTCGTCCGCACAAAAGAAAAAGGCCGCAGGCCAGTTGGCCGCGGCCCTCGTTGCGGGGCGCCTGCCGGCTGCCGTTCGCTATTCTAGCGGCTTGCAGCCCGGCCCGGCAGCGAGCCCTGGGCGGCCCGGCGGTCGATTGGTCGATTTAGCGCTCGGCTTCGGCGCTCATGGCGTGCGGCTGGCCGATCTCGTTGATGGTCTCGAGATAGCGCTGCGCATCGAGCGCGGCCATGCAGCCCGTGCCGGCGCTCGTAATCGCCTGACGATAGACGTGATCCTGCACGTCGCCCGCCGCGAACACGCCCGGCACGCTCGTGCCCGTGGCGTTGCCGTTCAGGCCGCCGTTCGTGATGATGTAGCCGTTCTTCATTTCCAGCTGGCCTTCGAAGATGTCCGTGTTCGGCTTGTGGCCGATCGCGACGAAGAGGCCCTGCAGGTCGATGTCGGCGGTCGCGCCCGTCTTCGCGTTCTTGATGCGGATGCCGTTGACGCCGCCCTCGTTGCCCTTGACCTCGTCGAGCACGTGATCCCACTTGATTTCGACGATGCCTTCCTTTTCCTTCTCCAGCAGGCGGTCGATCAGGATCGGTTCGGCGCGGAACTTGTCGCGGCGATGGATCACCGTCACCTTCTTCGCGATGCCCGAGAGGTACAGCGCCTCTTCCACGGCCGTATTGCCGCCGCCGACCACGGCGACGTGCTGGTTGCGGTAGAAGAAACCGTCGCAGGTCGCGCATGCCGAAACGCCGCGGCCCATGTACAGCTCTTCGCTCGGCAGGCCGAGGTACTGCGCCGACGCGCCGGTGGCGATGATGAGCGAGTCGCAGGTGTATTCGGCCGAATCGCCGATCAGGCGGATCGGCTTTTCGTCGAGTTTGGCCGTGTGGATGTGATCGAACACGATTTCCGTGTTGAAACGCTCGGCATGCTCGAGAAAACGCTGCATCAGCTCGGGGCCCTGCACGCCGTTCGGGTCTGCGGGCCAGTTTTCCACGTCGGTCGTGGTCATGAGCTGGCCGCCTTGGGCGAGGCCGGTGACGAGGAGCGGCGAGAGGTTCGCGCGCGCCGCATAGACGGCGGCCGTGTAGCCGGCGGGGCCGGAACCGAGAATCAGGACTTTGGCGTGTTTGGTTGCAGACATGGTCGAAATCCGTAGAAAGACGCTGCGAATGAGGCTTTGAAGCGGGGCCGCCCCGCGGTGCGGCGGGGCATACGCATGTAATTGGGCATCAGCCCGCAATTATAAAGGCCGGGGGCTTTTGGCGCCTCATGAAGCTTCCTCATCGCGCCGATAGCCCGGGTAGAGGCGCCCGGGCTATCGGCGCGCCGCCGGGGCGCCACTGTTGCCGGTTACCGTCATTTACAGCCGGGGCCGAAACAACGCGTTTACAATAGGCCGGATCGGACGACGGCGGCCGCGCCAGCGCGCGGACCGCGTATGCATCAAGGATCAGCACCAGGATTCAATGGCCAAAGCTACCTATTCCGCGCAGGCGCAGGCATTGCCTCACCGCATGTCGCGCCTTTTCACCGAAATCCGCTGGCTGCTGCAGGTGGCGCTGGGCGTATTCCTGCTGATGGCGCTCATCAGCTATAGCCGCCACGACCCGAGCTGGACCCACGCCGCCCAGGTCGATCACATCGCCAACTGGGCGGGCCGCGTCGGGGCGTGGACTTCGGACATTCTGCTGCTGCTGTTCGGCCTTTCGGCCTACTGGTGGGTCGTGCTGCTCGCGCGCAGCATTTCGGCGAACTACCGGCGCATCACGCGCCACGAGGCGATCGACGAAGAGGCCGAAGACAAGCCGCGCGACCACGGCTGGATCGCCGAGGGTTTCGCGTTCGTGCTCGTCCTGCTCGCCTGCGACGGCATCGAGGCGCTGCGCATGTGGTCGCTCAAGGTGCAGCTGCCGCGCGCGCCGGGCGGCGTGGTGGGCGAGGCTGTGGCGCGCGGCGTCTCGCACGCGCTCGGCTTCACGGGCGGCACGCTCGCGCTGTTGCTCGCGCTTGCGATCGGCCTGTCGCTCTATTTCCGCTTTTCCTGGCTTTCCGTGGCCGAAAAGGTGGGCGAGGGCCTCATCAACGCCGTGACGCTCGCCAAGCTGCGCCGCGAAGAGGGCCGCGACCGCAAGCTGGGCGAGGCCGCCGCGGTCAAGCGCGAAGGCAAGGTGGAGCGCGGCCGCGTGAAGATCGAGGAACACGAGCCGGTCACGATCGTGCCGCCCGTGGTCACGCCGCAGCGCTCGGAGCGCGTGGAGAAGGAGCGCCAGGTGCCGCTCTTTACCGACCTGCCGGGCGATTCCACGCTGCCCCCCATTGCGCTGCTCGACCCGGCGCCCACGACCCAGGAAACGATCTCCGACGACACGCTCGAGTTCACCTCGCGCCTCATCGAGAAGAAGCTCAAGGATTTCGGCGTCGATGTGGCCGTGGTGGCCGCGTATCCGGGCCCCGTCGTCACGCGCTACGAAATCGAGCCGGCCACCGGCGTGAAGGGCAGCCAGATCGTCAACCTCGCGAAGGATCTGGCGCGCTCGCTCTCGCTCGTCTCGATCCGCGTGGTGGAAACGATCCCGGGCAAAAATTTCATGGCGCTCGAATTGCCGAACCAGCGCCGCCAGACCGTGCGCCTGTCGGAAATTCTCGGCTCGGCCGTTTATGCCGACGCGCCTTCGGCGCTCACCATGGGCCTCGGCAAGGACATCAGCGGCAAGCCGGTCTGCGCCGACCTCGGCAAGATGCCTCACCTGCTCGTGGCCGGCACGACCGGCTCGGGCAAGTCGGTGGGGATCAACGCGATGATCCTCTCGCTTCTCTACAAGGCGAGCGCCGAACAGGTCCGCATGATCCTGATCGACCCGAAGATGCTCGAAATGAGCGTCTACGAGGGCATTCCGCATCTGCTGTGCCCCGTGGTGACCGATATGCGCCAGGCCGGCAACGCGCTGAACTGGACCGTCGCCGAAATGGAGCGGCGCTACAAGCTCATGAGCAAGCTCGGCGTGCGCAATCTCGCGGGCTACAACAACAAGATCGAGGAAGCGAACAAGCGCGAGGAGAAGATTCCGAATCCGTTCAGCCTCACGCCGGACGATCCGGAGCCGTGCCAGAAGCTGCCGCATATCGTCGTGGTGATCGACGAACTGGCCGACCTCATGATGGTGGTGGGCAAGAAGGTGGAAGAACTCATCGCGCGCATCGCCCAGAAGGCGCGTGCGGCCGGCATTCACCTGATCCTCGCCACGCAGCGTCCTTCGGTCGACGTCATTACGGGCCTCATCAAGGCGAACGTGCCGACCCGGATGGCGTTCCAGGTCTCGTCCAAGATCGATTCGCGCACGATTCTCGACCAGATGGGCGCCGAATCGCTGCTCGGCATGGGCGACATGCTCTACCTGCCGCCGGGCAGCGGCCTGCCCGTGCGCGTGCACGGCGCGTTCGTGGCCGACGACGAAGTGCACCGCGTGGTCGAAAAGCTCAAGGAGCAGGGCGAGCCGAACTATATCGAAGGCATTCTCGAAGGCGGCACGGCGGGCGAGGGCGACGAGGGCTCGGCCGGCGCGGGAACCAGCGGCACCGGCGACGAGTCCGATCCCCTATACGACCAGGCGGTCGAAGTGGTCATCAAGAACCGTCGCGCGTCGATCTCGCTCGTGCAGCGGCACCTGCGCATCGGCTACAACCGGGCGGCGCGGCTGCTCGAACAGATGGAGCAGTCGGGGCTCGTTTCCGCGATGTCGTCGAACGGCAACCGCGAGATTCTCGCGCCGTCGCGCGACGCGGATTGAAGCCGCGCTCATTTTTTCTCCTGGAGAACCCCTAGATGCAGTTTTTCGCAGGACAACACGGTCGGTTTGCCCCATTCGCTCAACGGGGTGCGCGCGCGGCGCGCGCCTGCGTCGTGGCGCTCGGCGCTTCGGTGCTGATGGTTTCGCAGGCGTTCGCGAGCGGCACCGACCAGCTCAAGCAGTTCGTCGCGCAGGTGCATTCCGCGCGCGGCGACTTCGTGCAGCGCGAGCTGAAGGTGCCTTCGGGCGCGAAGAATGCGAGCGATGCGATTGCCTCGGCCATGTCGACTTCGAAGACCTCGAGCGGCACCTTCGTGTTCGCGCGGCCCGGCAAGTTCATCTGGCAATACGAGAAGCCCTATCAGCAGCTGTTGCAGGCCGACGGCGACAATCTTTACGTCTATGACAAGGACCTGAACCAGGTCACGGAGCGCAAGCTCGGCGGCGCGCTCGGCGCGAGCCCGGCGGCGATCCTCTTCGGCAGCAACGACCTCGAGAAGAACTTCACGCTGCGCGACGCGGGCGTGAAGAACGGCATAGACTGGCTCGAACTGATTCCGAAGTCGAAGGACACGCAGTTCCAGAGCGTGGGCATCGGCTTTCGCGACGGCAACCTCGAAGCGATGGAACTGCACGACGTGTTCGGCAACGTGACGCTGCTCACGTTCTCGAACATTCAGACGAATCCCTCGCTGCCGGCTTCGACGTTCAGATTCGTGAGGCCGGCAGGCGCCGATCTCGTGACGGGCGGCGCCGACTGAGGCTGCGGACCACAAAAAAACGGGCGGCTCGATACGGGCCGCCCGTTTGCTTTTTGGTCTTCGAAGTACTTCAGGCGCTTACGTCGCGGTAAAGCGGATCACGCCGTCCGTGCCGGTCGCGCGCTTGAGCTTGCCCGCAAGCCACAGGAGGTGCAGGTGCGCCAGCGCCTCGCCCAGGGCGAAGGTCATCTGGTGGATGTCGAGCTGGCGCTTGAACATCAGCGGCACGATGTCGGCCGCGCTCTGCGGGGCCTTCGTACAGGCCTCGACGACTTCCGCGAGGCGCGCGTCGTGGTGCTCGCGCAGTTGCGCGATGCGCGTGCGCACGCCGCGAAACGGCTTGCCGTGCGAGGGCAGCACGAGCGTGTCTTCGGGCATCGTCTCGTAGCGGCCGAGCGATTCGAGGTACAGGCCGAGCGGGTTGCCCTCCGGTTCGATTTCGAACACCGAGACGTTGGTCGAGATGCGCGGCAGTACCATGTCGCCGGAAATCAGCACATGCGTTTCTTCGCAGAGGAGGGCGCAGTGCTCCGGCGAGTGGCCGTAGCCCGTCACGACGCGCCAGTCGCGCCCGCCGATCTTCACTGTGTCGGCTTCGCGCAGGCGGCGATATTGCGCGGGCAGTGCCGGCACGAGGTGCGTGTAGTAGCCGTGGCGGTTGCGCAGCTTGTCGAGCGATTCCGGGTCCGTGAGGCCGTGACGGCCGAAGTGGCGCGCCGCGCCTTCGCCGCCCGCGTTCGAGCCGTCGCCCGAGGACATCACGCGTGCGCTCGTGTATTCGCCGAGCGTGGCCCACAGGCGCACGTCCCAGCGCTGTTTGTCGCCGCCCGCGCAGATCCAGTGCGCAAGGCCGATATGGTCGGGGTGGCAGTGCGTGACGAGCACGCGCAGCACCGGCAGCCCTTCCAGCACGGTATCGAACACCTGCTCCCAGTGCGCCTTGATCGTGTCGTTGGCGATGCCGCAGTCCACCACGGTCCAGCCGGGCTGGCCGTCGATCTCGTCGCGCAGCAGCCACAGGTTGATGTGATCGAGCGCGAACGGCAGCGGCATGCGCAGCCATTTGACGCCGGGCGCAACGTCGAAGGCGTGGCCGGGCTCCGGCAGAGTGTCGGCGTAGGGGTAAGCGAGCTGGTGTTCGAGGGCGTTCATTGTGGGTGTCTTCTCCTGTCGTGGCCGGGCTGGCTGCCGCCGGCTCCCCGACATTGTCGCTGCATTGCGTCAATTCTGCAGGCCGGTATGGGGCGGACCCGGTTGCGCAAGCGTCAGGTTGACGATAACGTAAACGTCCATTGTATCGATCAACGCGGCCCAACGTCGCCCGAGGGGGGCGCTGGCGCCCCCAAGGCCCGCCGCCCATTGCACACCATGATCCAGTACACGATTACCGAACTCGCCCGCGAATTCGACGTGACGCCGCGCGCGATCCGCTTCTATGAAGACCAGGGCCTGCTCGCGCCGAGCCGGGAGGGCGCGGGCGGACTCAAGCGCGTGTTTTCGGGGCGCGATCGCACGCGGCTGCGGCTGACGCTGCGCGGCAAGCGGCTGGGCTTCACGCTCTCCGAAATTCGCACGCTGCTCGACCTGTACGAATCGCCGACCGACACGCTGCCGCAGTTGCAGGCGTTTCTCGACACGGTGGTACGCCATCGCGAGATCCTGGAGCGCCAGCGCGCCGACCTTGACGCTACGCTCGAAGACCTCGCGCAGTACGAGAGCCAGGCGCGCGAACTGCTGCTGAGGGCGAGCCCGGCCGCCCCGGCGGAAACGGCCGCCGAGGAGACAGCCGTGGAGGGCGCGAAGAAGTAGGCGCGGCCGCGATGAAACATTTCCCGAAACTGCTCTCCTCGCAGATAGGCTTCGATGTCGCGCAGACGATGCTCGAGGGCTTCAACCGTCACTACCGCAATTTCAGCGCGGCGGCGGTGCAGGCGAAGGGCCTTTTCGAAGCGGCGGACTGGCGCGGCCTGCAGCGGCTCGCGCGCGAGCGCATCACGTCCTATGACGAGCGCGTCGAAGAATGCGTGGTGACGCTCGAAGACGAGTACGACGCGGAAAGCATCGACGACGAGGTCTGGCAGCAGATCAAGCTGCACTACATCGGTCTCCTGACGACACACCGGCAACCCGAGTGCGCGGAGACCTTCTTCAATTCGGTGTGCTGCAAGATCCTGCACCGCTCCTACTTCAACAACGATTTCATCTTCGTGCGGCCCGCCATCTCGACGGAATACATCGAGAACGACGAGCCCGCGGCCAAGCCCACCTACCGCGCGTACTACCCGGGCAAGGACGGGCTCGCCGCGACGCTCGAGCGCATCGTCACGAACTTCCAGCTCGAGACGCCGTTCGAGGACCTCACGCGCGACGTGGGCTGCGTGATGCAGGCGATGCTCGACACGTTTGGCGAAGTGGAGCCGAAGGCGAACTTCCAGATCCACGTGCTCTCGTCGCTGTTCTTTCGCAACCAGTCGGCCTACGTCGTCGGTCGCATCATCAACGGCGACCTGCTCGTGCCGTTCGTCGTGCCGATCCGCCATGTCGCGGACGGCAGCGGCCGCCTCGCGCTCGATACCGTGCTGCTGCGCCCCGAGCAGTTGCTCATCCTGTTCAGCTTCTCGCACTCGTATTTTCTGGTGGACATGGAAGTGCCGTCCGCTTATGTCGAGTTCCTGCGCACCGTCATGCCGCGCAAGTCGCGCGGCGAGATCTACACGTCGCTCGGCCTGCAGAAGCAGGGCAAGAACCTGTTCTACCGCGATCTGCTGCACCACCTCTCGCATTCGTCGGACCCGTTCATCGTTGCGCCCGGCATCCGCGGCATGGTGATGATCGTCTTTACGCTGCCCTCGTTTCCGTATGTGTTCAAGGTCATCAAGGACAGCTTCCCCGTGCCGAAGGAAACTACGCGCGAACAGGTGGAGGCGAAGTACCAGCTCGTGAAGCGCCACGATCGCCTGGGGCGGCTCGCCGACACGCTCGAATATTCGAGCGTCGCGCTGCCCATCGCGCGCCTCGACGAGGCGCTCGTGCGCGAGCTGGAAACGCTCGCGCCTTCGGTCATCGAGTACGAGGGCGACAATCTCGTGCTGCGTCATCTGTACATCGAGCGCCGCATGGTGCCGCTCAATCTCTGGCTGCAGAACGGCAGCGACGAAGACGTCGCGCACGGCATCCGCGAGTACGGCAATGCGGTGAAGGACCTGATGCGCGCGAACATCTTCCCCGGCGACATGCTGTACAAGAACTTCGGCGTGACGCGTCACGGCCGCGTGGTGTTCTACGACTACGACGAGATCGAGTACCTCACCGACTGCAACGTGCGCGCCGTGCCGCCGCCACGTAATGAGGAGGACGAACTATCGGGCGAGCCGTGGTATCCCGTCGGGCCGCGCGATATTTTCCCGGAGACCTACGGCACGTTTTTGCTGGGCGACCCGCGCGTGCGCCGTTATTTCCTCGAATATCACCCCGACTTCTTCGACCCGGCGCTCTGGCAGGCGAGCAAGGCGCGCCTGCTGGCGGGCGAGGTGCCGGATTGCTTTCCCTACGATGCGTCGCTGCGCTTTTGCGCGCGCTATCCGGAGCGCTACGCGAGCGAGGCGTCGCCCGCGGCGGCGCGGGCGGCCTGATGGGGCGCGCAATGGGCAAACGGAGCGACGCTGAGTGGCGGGCGTCGCCGCGCAGCGCGCCCATGAGGCGGACAACGACGTCGTCGCGACTGGCGCGGCGAGTCCTGGCGGCCCACCGGTCGTCATCGCAGATGTCATATCGCAGATGTCATCAAGGAGCTGAAACATGAGTGAGACAAACCAGGATCCCATCGTCATCGTCTCGGCGGCGCGCACGCCGATGGCGGGTTTTCAGGGCGATTTCGCATCGCTCACGGCGCCGCAGCTCGGCGCCGCCGCGATTGCGGCGGCCGTCGAGCGCGCGGGCCTGAAGCCCGGGCAGATCGAGGAAGTGGTGATGGGCTGCGTGCTGCCCGCGGGGCAGGGCCAGGCGCCGGCGCGCCAGGCCGCGCTCGGCGCAGGACTGCCGCTCGCGGCGGGCGCGACCACCGTGAACAAGATGTGCGGCTCGGGCATGCGTGCGGCGATGTTCGCGAACGACATGCTGCTTGCGGGCTCCGCAGAGGTGGTCGTGGCGGGCGGCATGGAGAGCATGTCGAATGCGCCGTACCTGCTGCCGAAGGCACGCGCCGGCTTGCGCATGGGCCACGGCCAGGTGCTCGACCACATGTTCCTCGACGGCCTCGAAGACGCCTACGACAAGGGCCGCCTGATGGGCACCTTCGCCGAAGAGTGCGCGGGCGAATACGACTTCACGCGCGAGCGCCAGGACGCGTTCGCCATCGAGTCGCTCAAGCGTGCGAAGCAGGCCAACGAAGACGGTTCGTTCGCGTGGGAAATCGCCCCGGTGAAGGTGGCTTCGCGCGCGGGCGAGACGCTCATCGCGCGCGACGAGCAGCCGTTCAAGGCCAACCTCGACAAGATTCCCACGCTCAAGCCTGCGTTCAGCAAGACGGGCACGGTGACGGCGGCCAATTCGTCGTCGATCTCGGATGGCGCGGCCGCGCTCGTGATGATGCGCGCATCGACGGCAAAACGCCTGGGCGTGACGCCGCTCGCGCGCGTGATGGGGCATACGACCTTCGCGCAGGAGCCGGCGAAATTCACGACGGCGCCGGTGGGCGCGATCGCGAAGCTCTACGAGAAAACCGGCTGGCGCGCCGAGGACGTCGATCTCTACGAGATCAACGAAGCGTTCGCCGTGGTCACGATGGCCGCGATGAAGGAGCACGATCTGCCGCACGAGAAGGTCAACGTGAATGGCGGCGCGTGCGCGCTGGGGCATCCCATCGGCGCGTCGGGCGCGCGCATTCTCGTGACGCTGATCGGCGCGCTGCGTGCGCGCGGCGGCAAGCGCGGCGTCGCGAGCCTGTGCATCGGCGGCGGCGAAGCGACGGCGATGGGCATCGAACTGCTGTAATCCGCGCGACTGCGGTACGCTAGTGCGAGGTGCTGCGCGCCGCAGGGAGGCGGCGCGGCACCGTGCGCGGCGGCACGATGGCGCCGCGCTTCACGATAAAGCCAGGGTGTCCCCATGAAAACAGTGTTGATCGTGGGCGCGTCGCGCGGCATTGGCCGCGAGTTCGCGCGCCAATATGCGAAGGCGGGCTGGCGCGTGCTCGCCACCGCGCGCGGCAGCGAGGGTCTCGACGGATTGCGCGAGCTCGGCGCACAGCCGTTTCAGCTCGACATCGCGCGGCCCGAAGAGATTGCGGCGCTCGGCTGGAAGCTCGACGGCGAGAGGCTCGATGTCGCCCTGATCGTGGCCGGCGTCTATGGCCCGCGCACCGAGGGTGTCGAAACCGTCACGGCCGAAGACTTCGAACTCGTGATGAACAGTAACGTACGCGGCCCGATGCAGCTGATCCCCATTCTGCTGCCGCTCGTCGATGCGGCCAACGGTGTGCTCGCCGTGTTGTCGAGCCGCATGGGCAGCATCTCGCAGACTACGGGCACGACGGGCTGGCTCTATCGCGCCAGCAAGGCGGCGCTCAACGACGTGTTGAAGATCACCTCGCTGCAAACGCGCCGCGCCACCTGCATCGCGCTGCATCCTGGCTGGGTGCGTACCGACATGGGCGGCGCGCACGCGGCGATCGACGCGGCGCACAGCGTGACCGGCATGCGCGAGGTGGTCGCGGAAGCCGCGGCCGCGCGCGACGTATTCAACGGCCGTTTTTTCCAGTACGACGGCACCGAACTCGACTGGTGAGCCCTCACGAAAAATGAACGCAGCAAAATGAATGTCGATACTGCGCGCGCCGCAAGGCCCGCCGATTGTCCCTGCGGCGGCGCCGCGCCCGATCTCAAGGCGGGCGCGAAACCGCCGCGCTATGCCGCCTGTTGCGGCCGTTTCCTCGATGCGGGCGAGGTGCCTGCGACAGCGCTCGAACTCATGCGCTCGCGCTACACGGCCTACGTGCTCGGCGAGACGCAGTACCTGCGCGCGACCTGGGCCCAGGAAACCTGCCCCCCCGACCTCGATGCCGACCGGACCGACGCGGTCGCCCCGCGCTGGCTGGGCCTCGCGGTAAAACGCCATGAACAGGCCGACGCCACTCACGCGATCGTGGAATTCGTCGCGCGCTACAAGACGGGCGGACGCGCCTCGCGGCTGCACGAAACCAGCCGCTTCACGCGCGGTGCGGACGGCCGCTGGCGCTACGTGGACGGCGATATCGCAGACGCGTGAGCGCGGGTCTCGATCGCATCGCTGTTTCTTACATAAGTAATTAATTTTTCGATGTTATTTTGACTCGCTGTGGGGTGGGTGCGACGCTTTTTCGGGGCCGCACCGACCCGAAAGCGGCGTACCGCCCGCCGCGCAGGGCCTGTGCCTCGCTGGCACGCGTTATGCCGGGTAAGCCCTGAATTGCGCAACAATATTTTGTCGTGCGACGATGCAATCACGGTGTCCGGCTCGAGCGGACTCCCGCGAAAGCGGACACCAGTGGCAAGCTCCCGAGCGATGCCACAGCGGTGTTCCGATCGGCTTTCCCCGTGACGGGCCTCACCGGCGCATGTCTTCGCGACACGCGCAAGGGCTCTCGTTGTGCCGGGAAACAGGCTGGCCGGAGTAAGACGGATTCAGGCAGGTTTCTCGCAGGCGGGTTTGCGAATGGCGTACAGGTTGCTTTCTGGCGGTTGGGCGTTGGCCGGCACGATGTGTCTGCTTTCGGTCGCTCACGCCGCACCCGCTGCCGATAGCGCCGCGCCGGCCGTTATCCCGGCTGCCGCGCAGGTCTCTACCCCTCATATCGCGTCGCCCGCCGCCGGCCCGCTTGGCGGCGCCAATGCCTCCCCGCTCGCACTCGACGACGCCTGGCTGCCCGCCGTGCGTGCCGACCTCAACGAGCAGGTGATCCACGTTCCGGTGGACGCCGACGGCTCCGTCACCCTCGAAACCACGATCTATCGTCCGGACGGCCCCGGCCCGTTCCCGATGATCGTGTTCAATCACGGCAAGATTCCCGGCGACCCGCGCTACCAGTCGCGCAGCGATCCGGTGTCGTTCGCGCGCGAGTTCGTCCGCCGCGGCTACGTGGTCGTCGCGCCGAACCGCCGCGGTTTCGCGGGCTCGGGCGGCACCTACGAGCAGGACGGCTGCGACGTGGCGAGCAACGGCCTCGGCCAGGCCGCCGATGTCGCCGCGACCATCGACTACATGGCGAAGCAACCGTATGTCGATGCGAACCATATCGCCGTGGCCGGCACCTCGCATGGCGGTCTCGCGACCATCGCCTACGGCACGCAAGCCGCGAAGGGCGTGCGCGCACTCATCAACTTCTCGGGCGGCCTGCGTCAGGACGCCTGCACGGGCTGGCAGGACAATTTGACCCAGGCCTTCGGCGGCTACGGCGGCAAGGCCCGCGTGCCGTCGCTCTGGCTCTACGGCGACAACGATTCGGTGTGGACGCCGGACCTCGTCACGAAGATGTTCGCGGCTTACCACAATGCCGAGGGCACCGCCGACGCGGCAGGCCCGGTGAGCGCGAAGCTCGTGGATTTCGGTTCGTACAAGAACGACGCGCACCGCCTCGTGGGCGATCGAGACGGCGTACAGGTCTGGTGGCCGAAGGTGGAAGCGTTCCTCGCTCACGAGGGCATGCCCACGAGCGTGCAGTATCGCGTGGCCGCACCCGCCGCGCCGAGCGGCACCGGTTACGCCACCGTCGACTCGGTGGGCGCCGTGCCTTACGTCGATCAGGCCGGCCGTGACGGCTACCGCAACTTCCTGAAGCAGTATCCGAGCCGCGCGTTCGCCGTTTCCGATTCGGGCGCGTGGTCGTGGGCCGAGGGCGGCGACAACCCGATGGCCGTGGCGATCGCCAACTGCGAGAAGCACAGCAGCGATGCCTGCCACCTGTACGCCGTGAACAGCACCGTGGTCTGGTCCAACAACGCCGCCGTCACGGCGCAGAACGACGCGAGCGCCGGCGTGGTGCCGGCCGTCGCCGAGGCCGTCGAGAACAACGGTCACGCACTCGCGAGCCGGTAAGGTTTTCCTCCTGCCCTCGCGGTGGCGCGTGTTACCCGCTGCCGTATCGTCTCCCTTCGATTTCGTCTGGCTACGCAGTGCGCGTTCTTTGCGCGCTGCTTTAAGCCTGTCGCGCGCGTAGCACACGCCCCCGTTTGTCCATTTCATCTGCGTTTTCGCCCTATTTCGCTAGCGCACGACGCAACGCACCCCGATTTCTCGCCGCCTCTCCACAGATTTTTTGCACAAGCGCGGTTTACTTTTTCGTCGCTAACTACGCTCATTTCGGGTCTTTGCGGACGATCGGTTCCGTGCTGTCCGCAACCGCGCCAAACGTCGCGCCCACGGGCCTCGCGGCGCCATTCCAGGGGTAGTGCATTGCGCAGGCGTTCGCGCTAATCTCGGTCCCGCTGTCGTATCGGGAGTCGTACTTGAATCCGCAATCCAATCTCGCCACCGATCGCTGGATCGAGCGCAGTCTGCGCGCCGTGTGGCATCCGTGTACCCAGATGAAGCATCACGAGCGTCTGCCGCTCATCGCGGTCGCGCGCGGCGAAGGCCCGTGGCTGTACGACCGTGACGGGCGCCGCTATCTGGACGCCATCAGCTCCTGGTGGGTCAATCTGTTCGGTCACGCGAATCCGTCGATCAACGCCGCGCTCAAGGCGCAGCTCGACACGCTCGAGCACGTCATGCTTGCGGGCTGCACGCACGAGCCTGCCGTGGAACTCGCCGAGCGGCTCTCGGCACGCACGGGCAATGCGCTCGGCCACGCGTTTTTCGCATCCGATGGCGCCTCGGCCGTCGAGATCGCGCTGAAAATGAGCTTTCACGCCTGGCGCAATCACGGCGAAAGCAACAAGCGCGAGTTCGTTTGCCTCGCCAACAGCTATCATGGCGAGACGATCGGCGCGCTCGGCGTGACGGATGTGAAGCTCTTCAGGGATGCTTACGATCCGCTGCTGCATCATGCCCACGTGGTCGCTTCGCCCGACGCGCGCCAGGCGCAGGCCGGGGAAACCGCGGCCGATGTGGCGCAGCGCGCGCTCGCCGACGTCGAGCGGCTTTTTCAGGCGCGCGGCGAACACATCGCGGCGCTGATCGTCGAGCCGCTCGTGCAGTGCGCGGCAGGCATGGCGATGCACGATCCGGCGTATCTCAAGGGATTGCGCGCGCTGTGCGACCGTTACCGCGTGCATCTGATCGCCGACGAAATCGCGGTGGGATGCGGGCGCACCGGCACGTTCTTCGCTTGCGAGCAGGCCGGCATCTGGCCCGATCTGCTGACGCTTTCGAAAGGCATCAGCGGCGGCTACCTGCCGCTTTCGATCGTGCTGTCGAGCGACGCGATCTTCGAAGCGTTCTACGACGACGACACCACGCGCGGCTTTTTGCACTCGCATTCGTACACGGGCAACCCGCTCGCGTGTCGTGCCGCGCTGGCTACGCTCGATCTGATCGAAGAAGGCGACGTGATCGCCGCGAACGCGCGCAAGTCGGCGCAACTGCGCGAGGCGTTCGAGCCGCTCGCATCGCACCCGCTCGTGCGCAACCTGCGCCAGTGCGGCACGATACTCGCCTTCGACGCTGCGATCGAAGACCCGGCGCGCGCGGCCACGTTCTCGCGCCGCTTCTTCGAGCACGCGCTGTCTCGCGAGCTGCTGCTGCGCCCCATCGGCACGACGGTGTACGTCATGCCGCCGTACATTCTCGATGCGTCGACCCAGGCGCTTCTCGCCGCGCGCACGCGCGAGACTTTCGAGGCCACCGTCGCGGAGGATTGCTGATGCAGCTCATCGATACTCTCGAACAAGGTTTGCGCGAACTGGACGCCCGCGGCTTGCGCCGCCTGCGACGCACCATCGATACGCCGTGCAACGCGCACATGCTGGTGGACGGGCGCGAAACGATCGGTTTCGCGAGCAACGACTATCTGGGCCTTGCCGCGCATCCGCAGCTCGCCGCCGCGCTGGCGGAAGGGGCGCAGCGCTATGGCGCGGGCAGCGGCGGCTCGCATCTGCTGGGCGGCCATTCGCGCGCGCACGCGCAGCTCGAAGACGATCTCGCAGAATTCACAGGCGGTTTCGTCGATAACGCGCGGGCGCTGTACTTCAGCACCGGCTACATGGCGAACCTGGCCGTGGTGACCGCGCTCGCCGGACGTGGCACGACGCTCTTCTGCGACGCGCTGAACCACGCCTCGCTGATCGACGGTGCGCGGCTCTCGCGCGCGGACGTGCAGATCTATCCGCATGCCGACATGGACGCCCTGAGCGCGATGCTCGAGGCCTCGGGCCCGGGTCCGAAGGCGATCGTCACCGACACCGTGTTCAGCATGGACGGCGACGTGGCGCCGCTTGCGCGTCTCGTCGAACTCGCCGGGCAGCATCACGCGTGGCTCATCGTCGACGACGCGCACGGCTTCGGCGTGCTGGGGCCGCAAGGGCGCGGCGCCGTGGCCGAGGCCGCGCTGCGCTCGCCGTATCTGGTGATGGTCGGCACGCTCGGCAAGGCGGCGGGCGTGGCGGGGGCCTTCGTTGCCGCGCACGCCACGGTGATCGAGTGGCTCGTGCAGCGCGCGCGGCCCTATATCTTCACGACGGCTTCGGCGCCGGCGGTCGCGCACGCGGTCTCCGCTAGCCTGCGCCTGATCGCGGGCGACGAAGGCGATGCGCGGCGCGCGCATCTGCGTCAGTTGATCGCGCGCACGCGGACGATGCTCAAGGAAACCTGCTGGATGCCCGTCGATTCGCAGACTGCCGTGCAGCCGCTCGTCGTGGGCGCGAACGACGCGACGCTCGCACTCCAGGCCGTGCTCGAGCGCGACGGCCTGTGGGTGCCCGCGATCCGGCCGCCGACGGTGCCCGAGGGCACGTCGCGCCTGCGCATTTCGCTTTCGGCCGCGCATTCGCAGGCGGATCTCGATCGGCTCGACGACTCGCTGCAACGCGCGAGTCGCGAAGCGCTGGAGGGCGCACGATGACCCTCTCGCTTTTCGTCACCGGGACCGACACGGAGATCGGCAAGACCTTCGTGAGCGCGGCGCTGCTGCGCGGCCTCACGCATGCGGGCCTACGCGCGACGGCGCTCAAACCCGTCGCCGCCGGCGCGTACGAGCGCGACGGCGTGTGGCACAACGAGGATGCCGATCAGCTCGACGCTGCCGCGAGCGTGCTGCTGCCGCCCGACATGCGCACGCCTTTCCTGCTCAAGGAGCCCGCCGCGCCGCATATCGCCGCCGCGCTCGAAGGCGTGACGCTCGACATGCAGCGTATCGTCGATTGCCACCGGCAGGCGTGCGAGCGTGCCGATGCGGTGGTGGTGGAGGGTGTGGGTGGCTTTCGCGTGCCGCTCACGGCCCAGCACGACACGGCCGATCTTGCCGTGGCGCTCGGCTTGCCGGTGGTGCTCGTGGTCGGTATGCGCCTCGGCTGCATCAGCCATGCGCTGCTCACCGCGGAAGCCATCGCGGCGCGCGGTCTCGCGCTCGCGGGCTGGGTCGCGAACCGCATCGACCCCGCCATGACTTTCCCCGAAGAGAACATCGACGCGTTGCGCGAGCGCCTCGCTGCCCAGTACGGTGCGCCGCTCATCGGCGTCGTGCCGCATCTGCGCGGCGGCAGTGCCGACGACGCGGCAGAACACCTGAACATCGAAACGCTGCTCGCGCGGCTCGGCGCCGCCAGGGTCGCGCCGGCCTCCCGTTGATAACTGCTTCGAACTCCTGATAGATAACGTCAAGAAGGATCCCCACATCATGACGCAAACCCACATCGACATCACCGGGCTCACCCGCGCCAAACCGCAGGCCGCGGCCGATGAGAGCAGCACGGCGCGCTGGCGCGTTGCCGACGTCGTCGCGCTCTACGACCTGCCGTTCAACGACCTGATGTTCCGCGCGCAGCAGGTGCACCGCGAGCATTTCGACGCGAACGCCGTGCAGCTTTCCACGCTTCTGTCGATCAAGACCGGCGGCTGCGAAGAGGACTGTGCCTACTGCCCGCAATCGGCGCATCACGACACGGGCCTCGAAGCCGACAAGCTGATGGCCGTCGACGAGGTGCTGAAGGCGGCCCGCGTCGCGAAGGAAAACGGCGCGACGCGCTTTTGCATGGGCGCGGCGTGGCGCAATCCGAAGGACCGCCATCTGGAGCCGATCAAGGACATGATCCGCGGCGTGAAGGAAATGGGCCTCGAAACCTGCGTGACGCTCGGCATGCTGGAGGATCACCAGGCCAGGGCGCTGGCCGATGCGGGCCTCGACTACTACAACCACAACCTCGACACGTCGCCGGATTTCTACGGCCAGATCATCTCGACGCGCACGTACCAGGACCGGCTCGACACGCTCGAGCGCGTGCGCGACGCGGGCATCAACGTGTGCTGCGGCGGTATCGTGGGCATGGGCGAGTCGCGTCGCGAGCGTGCGGGGCTGATCGCGCAGCTCGCGAACATGGAACCGTATCCGGAATCGGTGCCGATCAACAACCTCGTGCAGGTGCAGGGCACGCCGCTCGAAGGCACCGAGCCGATCGATCCGTTCGAGTTCGTGCGCACGATTGCGGTGGCGCGCATCACGATGCCCAAGGCGATGGTGCGTCTTTCGGCGGGCCGCGAGCAGATGGACGAGGCACTGCAGGCGCTGTGCTTCATGGCCGGCGCGAACTCGATCTTCTACGGCGACCAGTTGCTCACCACGAGCAATCCGCAGGCGGAGGCTGACCGCAAGCTGCTCGCGCGGCTCGGCATACGCGCCGAGGCGGCGCAGCAGTTGAGCGAGACGGAAGCGGCGCAGCACGGCGGCTGCGGTCATTGCGAATGACGATTGCGCGTGACGCGCGGGCGATCCGCGCGTCACGCGATGAACCGGACGGCGCGCCTCGTAATGGGGCGCGCCGTTCGTTTTTTTATCAGGCGTAAGCCGCGCGGCGGCGCGCGGTGAGCAGAAGATAGCAGAGCGCGCCGATCACGAGGGAGGGCAGCGTCGCGCCCAGATTCGGCATCCAGGTGTTGAGCGCCTGATAGGCGCCGAAGCCCAGCACCCATGCGACGAACGCGCTCACGTGCCAGCCGCCCGAGTAGCCATAGACGCCGCCCAGGTCGGCGAGCGCCTGCGGCTCGATGCGACGGCGGCGCACGATGAAGTGATCGGCGAGCACGACACCGAAGAGCGGTGCGAATACCGAGCCGATGAAGAGCAGGAAGTTCTCGTAGCGCGCCATCGGCACGACGATGCCGATGGCCGTGCAGAGCGCGCCGAAGGCGGCCGAGAGCCAGGGCACGCTGGCGCGCGTCCAGAAGGTGCTGGTCGAGACGGCAGCGGAGTGGATGTCGGCGAAAGCATTGTCGACTTCGTCGATCAGCACCAGCAGCAGTGCGAGGCCGCCACCCGCTTGCGCGAGCGCCGTGGTGAGGAGCGCGTCGCCGCCGCCCGCCGCGAGGCCGTAGATCGCGCCGAGCGCGTAGAACCAGAGGTTCGCGATGCCATAGCCGAAGAGCGTGCCGCGGAAGCTTTCGCCGGCGCGTTTGCCGAAGCGCGTGTAGTCCGCGATCAGCGGCAGCCACGAGAGCGGCATTGCCACCACGAGGTCGATCGCGCTGCCGAACGTCATGTCGCCCGTGCCGGGGCGGCGCATCAGCGCGCCGAGATCGTGGCGCGCGAGCAGGTTCCACGTGAGCCATGCGGCGCCCGCGAGCAGCAGCCAGATGCCCCACGTGCGCAGGAAGCGGCGCACGAACGAAAGCGGGCCGCTCACCGCGAGCAGCGTGGCGAGGAGGCCGGCCAGCAGCGTCCAGACGAGCGGCACCGAGAAGCCGAAGGCTTGCTTCGCGAGCGCATCGGCGGAATCGCGCATCACGATGATTTCGAACGAGCCCCAACCCACGAGCTGGATCATGTTGATGACCGCGGGCACCGAGGCGCCGCGCACACCGAGCGTGGGACGCAGCGACGACATGGCCGCGAGCCCGGTATCCGTGCCGATCACGCCCGCGAGCGCGAGCAGCACCACGCCGATCACGCTGCCGACGGCGATGGCCGCCAGCGCGGCCGGCAGCGAGAGGCCCGGCACAAGGAGCGCGCCGGCTTGCGCGACGAGCAGGCCGATGCCGAGCGAGAACCACAGCGCGAAGGCGTCGCCGGTGCGGAACTGGCGGCGCGCGTCGGGCACCGGCTGCAGCGGGGCGTAGGTGGAGCCGGCAACGCCGGCCTGGGAATCCTGGGTCATCGGAAGAACTGTCCTCTGGTGTGGTCGAATCGTCGAAGCGTCGACCCGTTATTGGTATTTGGGGCGCGATTGGTGGCCCGGTGTGCGTCGTGTATCCAACAACGCATGGGAGCCTTCAAAGGCTGACAGAGCGCCCGCGCCGCTTTCGAACTCGCCCCCCTGGCTGCCTGCTTGTCTGCGCCACGCTGTCATAATGCACGATTACATCCGGCGCGGCCTTGCGGTTCCGTGATGGGCCGCTGCGGCACCCGCATCCGCCGCCGCGTCCGTAACCTGACATTATCGCGAAAACGTCATGTTCGAAGAAACCCGTGCCAACGTCCCGCTCGCGGAGCGGCTGCGCCCGCGCTCCATCGACGAAGTCATCGGCCAGAAGCATCTGCTTGGGCCCAACAAGCCGCTGCGCGTCGCGTTCGAGTCCGGCGAGGCGCATTCGATGATCCTCTGGGGGCCGCCGGGCGTGGGCAAGACCACGCTCGCGCGCCTCATGGCCGACGCCTTCCACGCCGAATTCATCGCGCTTTCGGCGGTGCTATCGGGCGTGAAGGACATCCGCGAGGCCGTGGAGACTGCGCAGATCCATCGGGCGCACGGCAAGCAGACGCTCGTGTTCGTCGACGAAGTGCACCGGTTCAACAAGAGCCAGCAGGACGCGTTTTTGCCGCACGTCGAATCGGGCTTGTTCGTTTTTATCGGCGCGACGACCGAAAATCCCTCGTTCGAAGTGAACAGCGCATTGCTCTCGCGCGCGGCGGTGTATGTGCTCAAGAGCCTCGACGAGGAAGAGCAGGGCGAGTTGCTCGCGCGCGCGGCTCGCGAGCTCGGCGGCCTCACGTTCACCGAAGAGGCGCAAAAGGCGCTGGTCGGCTCGGCCGACGGCGACGGCCGCAAGCTCTTGAACAACCTCGAGATCGTGGCGCGCGCCGCCGCGCAGCAGAAGTCCACGGAAGTCGACGGGGCGCTCCTCGGCAGCGCGCTGGCCGAAAACCTGCGGCGCTTCGACAAGGGCGGCGACGCGTTCTACGACCAGATCAGCGCGCTGCACAAATCGGTGCGCGGCAGCAATCCGGACGGCGCGCTCTACTGGTTCTGCCGCATGCTCGACGGCGGCGCGGATCCGCGCTACCTCGCGCGGCGCATCGTGCGCATGGCGTGGGAGGACATCGGCCTTGCCGACCCGCGCGCGGCGCGCATGACGCTCGACGCCGCCGAGACCTACGAACGCCTCGGCTCGCCCGAGGGCGAGCTGGCGCTGGCCCAGGCCGTGATCTACCTGGCCGTCGCGCCGAAGTCGAACGCCGGCTACAACGCGTACAACGAAGCGCGGCGCTTCGTGGGCAAGGACCAGTCGCGCGCCGTGCCGATCCACCTGCGCAACGCGCCGACGAAGCTGATGAAGGAGCTGGGCTACGGCCACGAATACCGCTACGCGCACGACGAGCCGGATGCCTACGCAGCGGGCGAAACCTATCTGCCGGACGGCATGCGCGAGCCGCACTGGTACCAGCCCACGCCGCGCGGGCTCGAAGGCAAGATCGGCGAGAAGCTCGCGCGCCTCGCCGAACTCGACGCGCAATGGCGCGAGGAACACCGGGACGAGATTCGCGAGCGAAAGCGCAAAGGCTGAGGCGGCGCGGGCAGCGCTGCTCACGGCAGCCACGCCGCGCAGCCGCCGATGATCGCCGGTCGCGGAGCCCGCGCGCCGGTGCGCTAAAATCGATACTTCACACAACGAAACTGCGTCCCACAATCCCATGCTCGACATCCAGCTGCTGCGCAAAGACCTCGAAGGCGTCGCGAAGCGCCTCGCCGACCGCGGCTACACCCTCGACGTCGCGGCTTTCTCCGCGCTCGAAGCGGAACGCCGCGCCATCCAGACCCGTACCGAAGAACTGCAGGCGCGCCGCAACAGCCTGTCGAAGCAGATCGGCGCGATGAAGGGCCGCGGCGAGGACACGTCGGCGGTGATGGCCGAAGTGGGCGGTATCGGCGACGAAATGAAGGCGTCGGCGGCGAAGCTCGAGGCAATCCAGTCGAGTCTGTCGGACCTGCTGCTCGGCGTGCCCAACCTGCCGCACGAGAGCGCGCCGGTGGGCAAGGACGAAAACGACAACGTGGAAGCGCGCCGCTGGGGCACGCCGCGCCAGTTCGAGTTCGAGGTGAAGGACCACGTGGACGTGGGCGTGCCGCTCGGCCTCGATTTCGAGACGGGGGCGAAGCTCTCGGGCGCGCGCTTCACGATGCTGCGCGGCCAGATCGCGCGTCTGCACCGCGCGCTCGCGCAGTTCATGATCGACACGCACACGCAGCAGCACGGCTATACCGAAACCTACACGCCGTACATCGTCAATCCGGAAATCCTGTACGGCACGGGCCAGTTGCCCAAGTTCGCCGACGACATGTTCCGCGTGGAGAAGGGCGGCGCCGACAATACGGTGACGCAGTACCTGATCTCCACCTCGGAGATTTCGCTGACGAACACGGTGCGCGACAGCATCGTCGAGGCGAGCGCGCTGCCGATCAAGCTCACGGCGCATTCGCCGTGCTTTCGCTCGGAAGCGGGCTCGTACGGCCGCGACACGCGCGGCATGATCCGCCAGCATCAGTTCGACAAGGTTGAGATGGTGCAGATCGTCGCGCCTGAAACGTCGTACGACGCGCTGGAGCAGATGGTGGTCCACGCCGAAACGATCCTGCAGAAGCTCGGCTTGCCGTACCGCGTGGTTACGCTGTGCACGGGCGACATGGGCTTCTCGGCGACCAAGACGTACGACCTCGAAGTGTGGCTGCCCGCGCAGAACACCTATCGCGAAATCTCGAGCTGCTCGAACACGGAAGCGTTCCAGGCGCGCCGCATGCAGGCGCGCTATCGCAATGCGCAGGGCAAGCCGGAGCTCGTGCATACGCTCAACGGTTCGGGCCTCGCGGTGGGCCGGGCGCTCGTGGCGGTGCTGGAGAACTATCAGGAAGCAGACGGTTCGGTGACGGTGCCCGAAGTGCTGCGTCCGTACATGGGTGGAGTGGCGCGTCTTTCGGTGGGCGCCTGACGTCTTCCGGGCCAGGGCGTTTTCCTTGTCCTCCAATTTTTTTGAAAGGGGACTTGGAAAGTGTGGCGGGATGTTCTATAATCTTCGCTTCGCCAGTCAACGACCTGACTGATGAAACCGCGGTGAAGGCGTGATGCCGGTTACCACGGTGGCAGTGCCCCGGAGAGGTGGCAGAGTGGTCGATTGTACCTGACTCGAAATCAGGCGTACGGTAACCCCGTACCGTGGGTTCGAATCCCACCCTCTCCGCCAAATACGAAAAACCCCCTGCAAGCTGGAAGGCTGCAGGGGGTTTTGCTTTGGGGGTGTTCCATTTGCGGGGAATGTTCTGGACTGCCAGGTTTCCTCGGTTCGCCGTGGGCAGTAGAGGGGCAGATGAGCACGGGGCACCCCGATTCACGATCTGGCGTTCGGCGTCGAGCGTTGTAAGATTATTCTTGTTCTCAAGGGCGACATACGTCCGGACAATCGGACGTATCCGAGTCCGGCGCGAACCCGGTGCGAACCCGGAGGCTGGCGGTCGCGCTTGCCCCCGGTACAATCGCTCCTTTGATCTGGCGGCGCGGCTTCCCGAGCGGCGCCGCGCCCACTTCGGTTCACAGATGGCTATTTCCTACAAATCCGCCGCCGACATCGAGCATCTGCGCATTGCCGGCCGCCTCGCAGCCGACGTGCTCGCGATGATCGGCGAGCACGTCAAGCCCGGCGTTTCCACCGACGACCTCGACGCGATCTGCAACGATTTCATCGTCAACACGCTGAAGGCGGTGCCGGCCAACGTCGGCTACCTGGGTTTTCCGAAAACGATCTGCGCGTCGGTCAACCAGGTGGTCTGCCACGGCATTCCCAGCCGCAACGAGATCCTGAAGGACGGCGACATCATCAACATCGACGTCGCCGTGATCAAGGACGGCTATTTCGGGGACACGAGCCGCATGTACACCGTGGGCACGCCGAGTCCGGTCGGGCGCCAGCTCATCGACACGACCTACGAGGCGATGCTCGCCGGCATCCGCGAGGTCAAGCCCGGTGCAACGCTTGGCGACGTCGGCCATGCGATCCAGCGCCGCGCCCAGGCCGACGGCTTTTCGATCGTGCGCGAGTACTGCGGCCACGGCATCGGCAAGGTCTATCACGAGGAACCGCAGGTGCTGCACTACGGCCAGCCGGGGCAGGGCCTGCGCCTGAAGCCGGGCATGGTCTTCACGATCGAGCCGATGGTGAACGCCGGCCGCGCGGGCACTGCCGTGCTGCGCGACGGCTGGACGGTGGTGACCAAAGACCGTTCGCTTTCGGCGCAGTGGGAGCACATGGTGGCCGTCACCGACGACGGTTACGAGCTGCTCACGCCCTGGCCGGACGGCACCGGCGACTACGAGTCGCCCTGACCCCGTTGGCCAGATGAGTGCATGACGGCTGCGCGGCCATCTGTAAAGGGCTGCGTGCACGTCGGGGCTGCCGTGAAGCGCCCGCGCGACGATCCGCCACTTTTGTCAAATAAGGATTTGACTCCCAGGCGAGTTCGGTTAAAGCTACGTTTTAATGCTTTATAGGGGTTTACGACTGCATGAGTCCGTCACTGACCGTTCGCCGTATCGCTGCCGATCAGGGCGCCGTGCTCCGCGAGCTACGAACTGCGTCGTTGCGCGATGCGCCATACGCGTTCGGCGATGCCACGCTCGAAGATGCACTCTCTGCGGATGCAGCGCTATTCGATGCGGCGGCGGCCCGGTACGCGGATTCGCACTCCGGCACGTCCTTCATCCTTTACACCGAGGGCCATCCCGCGGGCCTCATCGGCGCGAGTTTCGAGAACGCGCCGGCGCGCCGCGCATTCGTTTCGGCGCTGTGGGTCGCACCGGCCGTGCGGCATCTGCGCGGCGGGGAACTGCTGCTCAATGCCGCGATCGACTGGCTCGTCGCCGAGGGCGCAACCCAGGCCTACGCCTGGATCACGGACAACAACACCACGGCCATGCGCTTTTACGAGCGTTTCGGCTTCATTTCCACCGGCGACCACGCGCGCAGCAAGCAGTCGCCCGAGCAGTGGGAAACGCTGCTCATGCGTGATATCGCGAGCCGCTCGCTGAGCGCGGCGTCAAATTAGTGCCGCAGTGTTCAGGGGCACATCGTTTCTTCCACGCGCCCGGTTCCATCGTTCCCTGATCGCAATCCCGCGTGCCCGTGGGCCGGATCGGGCCGTTTCGGTATCGGATGTCAGATTGATCCGCTAAAAATGATGGCCGTGCGCGTCGGCGCCTGTAAAATACGCAAAATTTTTCGCCGAAAGCCATGTCGCCCAGGAAATCGCCATATTTTGAACTGAAGAGCGGTTCAGTCGATACGCTGCTGTTCGTGGTCAAGACGACCGAGCTGGATGCCATGCGCGCCGAACTCACGCGGCGCTTCGAGGCCACGCCTGAATTCTTCGCGAACGACACGGTCGCCATCGACCTGCGGCGCCTGGCCGACGGCGAGCAGGTTGCGCTCGGCGACATCGCGCGTTTGCTGGAGAGCGTGAGCATGCGTCCCATTGGCGTCGTTGCCCAGCCCGCGCAGCATGGCTGGGCCGCCGAAGCAGGCCTGCCGTTTCTCGAAGCGCGCGACCGCCGCGGCGCCGGCGCGAAACCGGCCGCAGACGAAACCGGCGTCGCCGATGCCGTTGCCGATAGCGCATCCGCCGCTGCAGCCGCAGCGACCTCTGCTATTGCACAGACGCCGGCTGCATCCGCTACGCCGGCGCAGCCCGAACTCTTTTCCACCTCCGATGCTGTCCCGACGGACGCGGCGCCGGCCGATGCCGACGCCGGCGCATCGCGAACGGCGCGCGCCGAGCCCACGCTCGTGATCGACCGTCCCCTGCGTTCGGGCCAGCGTATTTACGCGAAGGGCGACGTGGTCGTGCTCGGCCTCGTCTCGAACGGCGCGGAAGTGATCGCCGAAGGCAACATCCACATCTACGCGCCGTTGCGCGGCCGCGCGCTCGCGGGCGTGCACGGCAATCACGACGCGCGCATTTTCTGCACGTGTCTCGAGGCGGAACTGATTTCCATTGCGGGTATCTACCGTACCACTGAGGTGCCGCTTTCCGGCGAAGTGGCCGGCAAGCCGGTGCAGATCCGGCTGGACGCGGAAAAACTGTTGATCGAACCGTTGAGGCTCACCTGACGCGCCGGCAGAAGCCGGAAAAACGGCGCGCGATGGGACCAAACTGAAGAAACTGACGAACACAAGGTTAAGGGAATGGCAAAAATCATTGTGGTGACTTCGGGCAAGGGCGGCGTGGGCAAGACGACCACGAGCGCGAGCTTCGCATCGGGCCTCGCGTTGCGCGGCCACAAGACCGCGGTCATCGATTTCGACGTGGGCCTGCGCAATCTCGACCTCATCATGGGTTGCGAGCGCCGTGTCGTGTACGACCTCATCAACGTGATCCAGGGTGAAGCGAACCTGAACCAGGCGCTCATCAAGGACAAGAAGTGCGAGAACCTCTTCATCCTGCCGGCTTCGCAGACGCGCGACAAGGACGCGCTCACGAAGGAAGGCGTGGAGAAGGTCATCAACGATCTCGTGGCGATGGACTTCGAGTACATCGTGTGCGATTCGCCCGCCGGCATCGAGTCGGGCGCGCTGCTTGCGATGCACTTCGCCGACGAAGCGCTTATCGTGACGAACCCGGAAGTGTCGTCGGTGCGCGACTCGGACCGCATCCTCGGCATTCTCTCCTCGAAGACGAAGCGCGCGATCGAAGGCAAGGATCCCATCAAGGAACACCTGCTCATCACGCGCTACAACCCGAAGCGCGTGAGCGAAGGCGAAATGCTCTCGCTCACCGACATTCAGGAAATCCTGCGCATCGAGCTGATCGGCGTGGTTCCCGAGTCGGAAGCCGTGCTGCACGCGTCGAACCAGGGCCTGCCCGCCGTGCACCTCGACGGCACCGACGTCGCCGAGTCGTACAAAGACGTCGTTTCGCGCTTTCTCGGCGAAGACAAGTCGCTCCGTTTCACCGATTACCAGAAGCCGGGCCTCTTTCAGCGCCTCTTCGGCAACAAGTAAGGGAGGCGCACGTCATGTCGTTTCTTTCGTTTTTTCTCGGCGAGAAGAAGAAGTCCGCCTCGGTAGCGAAGGAACGCCTGCAGCTCATCATCGCTCACGAGCGGGCAGGCGGCCATCCGCCCGCCGATTATCTGCCGGCGTTGCAGCGCGAACTGGTTGCGGTGATCTCGAAGTACGTGAAGATCTCCGACGAGGACATACGCGTGAGTCTCGAACGTCAGGACGACCTCGAAGTGCTCGAGGTCAAGATCGAGATTCCGCAGGCCTGATGTCCCTCGATGGCGCGGCGAGGCGTGCTGGCCTCGTGACTCGCTTCGCCGTCGCCCGATCCTCCGTTGTGGCGGCTTCCTTGTCGCGTCCACGCGTTTTGCGGCGTGGGTCGCTGCCGTTTGCCCGCGCCTGAGTCTTTCTCCCTGAGTTGCCGATTCCCGGCCCGCGCCTCCATTCGCCTTGCGCGAAACATTCGGTTTCACTTCACCCCAAGCCGTAATACGTCCGCTGTCAGCGAAAACGGGTCCTCGCGCATTGATCGGGTAGCGCCAATTCCGGCGTCAAAAAAACTCCAAGGGGTGATCCGTATGAACAAGTCTGTCCGCCTGATGCTTGCGAAGACTGCTTTCCTCGCGGCCGGCGTTTGCGCCGTTGCCGCGCCGGCGTTTGCCGAAGTGGTCGTCGTCGAGCCGAGCATGGCACCGCCCGCCGAGCGCATCGAAGTGGTGCCGGCGCCGCGCGTCGGCTATGTGTGGGACAAGGGCCACTGGAAGTGGGATCACGGCCAGTACGTGTGGATCACCGGCCACTGGCAGCGCGAGCGCGTGGGTTACCACTGGGTGCCGGGCCACTGGGTCGCGCACGGCCCGAACTACCGCTGGGTGGATGGCCACTGGGCTGCTTGATGGTGGTCTGAGGGTTGCCTGAGGTGCCCCGGGGGCCCGATAGCGAGGCAGAATCAGGGAGGAAAACAACATCATGAGCAAGAAACTGCTCGCCGTCGCAGCGCTCGCCCTCATTCTGGCCGGCTGCGTGGTCGTGCCGGGGAGACCGGTCTATTACCGGCCGGCTCCCGTCGTCATCTACTAAGCTGGCCGTTCGACTACGGCATCGACGGCTTTGCCCGGGCCCGCGGCGCATCAGCGATTGGCGTTTTCGTCCGCTGCTGTGTTGTCGGGCTCGTTTCGTCTGAGCGGCTCGGGTACGTCGGGCGTCGCATCCGCGTGGGGCGTTTCGGCGGATTGGGCGTCTGCGGCCGGGTGAGGGGCTGCGGCAGGTGCCGGCTGCGGCGCCATATAGCGCAGTGACAGCGTTTCGTAGAGCGGCGGCGCGAAGAAGCGCGACACGCGGCTCGCGATCAGCGCGGTTGCCATCAGCGAAATCACGAGCGCGTGACCGTTGATCATCTCCATCACGATCACGAACGACGTGATGGGCGACTGCGTGACCGCCGCGAGATAACCCACCATGGCAAGCGCGATCAGCATCTGCAGCTCGAGGCTGCCGAACACCATGTGCAGCGCGTTGCCGAAGCCCGCGCCGATCGACAGCGACGGCGCGAAGATGCCTCCCGGAATCCCGGGCAGGTAAGACCCCACCATCGACGCCATCTTGAGGAACGGATAGGCGAGCGAAAGATGCTCGTGTCCGTCGAGCAGGCCGCGCGCCTCGGCATAGCCGCTGCCGAACGTGGTGCCGCCCGAAGCCAGCCCGATCAGCGCGATGGCGAGCCCGCAGAGCGCGCCGAATGCGACCGGCTGCTCGCCGTGCAGCTTGCGCAGCGGCGTCGGAATCCAGCGCGCGGTATTGAGCAGCAGCCAGCAGAAGATGCCACCGGCAATGCCGGTGACGATGGCCGTGAGCAGGACGGCGACAGCGAGCAGGTCGGGGAAGTGCGCGCCGATCTGGATCGTGCCGAAGTACGTGTAGTTGCCGTTCAGGCCCAGCGCGATCACGCCCGCGATGATGATGGTGGTGATGACCACGCCGCTGGCGCGCGCCTCGAAGCTGCGCGTGAGTTCCTCGATGGCGAACACGATGCCGGCGAGCGGCGTGTTGAAGGCCGCGGAGAGGCCGGCGGCCGCGCCGGCCAGCACGAGCTTGCGTTCGATGAGCACGTTCGAGCGCGGATAGAGCCGCCGCATGTTGAACATGAGCGCGGCGCCGACCTGCACTGTCGGCCCTTCGCGGCCGATCGTGAAGCCGCCGAGTATGCCGAGAAAAGAGACGGCGATCTTGCCGGCCAGGATGCGCAGGGTGAGCAGACGGGCTCCGGATTCGCCGGGCCGCGCGTGAAGCGTGGCGATGACTTGAGGAATGCCGCTGCCTTCGGCGCCGCGAAAGAACTTGCGGGTGAGCCAGACCGAGGCGGCCGCGACGGCCGGCGTAACGATGAGCGGCAGCCAGACGTGCTCGCGCTGCATGTGCAGGAACGCGTTGTAGCCCCAGTCGATCAGGCGGGCGTAGAACACCGCCACGAGGCCGACTGCGATCGCCCCGAGCCACAGCACGCCGTATTGCCGCCACAGGCGCCGTGCGCGCCGCACGACGGTCGAAAAGAGTTCGGGACTGGCCGTTTGCATGGGCTTTTTCGGGGCGCAAAGACGAAATTATAGCGGCGCCTCCAGGGGCGGCAGCTTTCAGACGAATAACGGCGCTTTTCCCCGGCTGCGTTTATGCCCGGTAAACAAGGGCCCGATTGAGCGGGAGAGCAGTACGAGGACCGGACGCCTTCTGGCATCGCCATTCCGTTAAAATCTCGGGAAAACGAATGGAATGTGAGCCGTCAGGACAATGAAACGGTTTTTGATTATCAAGGTGACCTCGCTCGGTGACATCGTCGAGGCGTTGCCGGTCGTGGCCGACATACAGCGCGAATTTCCGGGCGCCAAGGTGGACTGGGCCTCGGACGAGCTGTTTGCCGATATCGTGCGCTGGAACGGCGGCGTCGATCGCGTGCTCTACGCGCCGCTGCGCCGCTTCAAGAAAACGCGCAGCTGGGCGGACCTGAAGGCGATTGCCGCGTCGATCGGCGAGTTGCGCGCCGAACGCTACGACGCCGTCATCGACATTCACGGGGTGTACAAAAGCGCGATCATCGCGTGGCTCGCGCGCTCGAAGCGGCGCTTCGGCTATCTCGCCCAGGATCTCGGCGAACGCGGCGCGGCGTTTGCGTACAACGGACGTTTCGGACCGCGTCCGAAGTGCGATGCCTGGCTCGGCATGCGCATCAGCACGGGCGAGGCGCTCGGCTACACGGTCGACACGCCGCCGGACTTCAACATGAAGATTCCGCGCGACGGGACGGCCTTGCCCGCGCCGGACGCGCCGACCGCGCTGATCTTCCATGCGACCTCGAAAGACGACAAGAAGTGGCCCGTCGCGCATTGGGGCGAACTGTGCCGCGATCTGCAGACGCGCGGCCTGCGCATCGAACTGCCGTGGGGCTCGGATGCCGAGCGCGATACGGCCAACGAAATCGCTGCGCTCGTGCCCGGCGCGGTGGTGCTGCCGCGTCTTAGCGTTGCGCAGGTCGCGCAGCGTATCGAAGACGTGGCGCTCGTCGTCGGCACCGATACCGGCTTCGTCCATCTCGCTCACGCGCTGCTCAAGCCGACCGTGATGATCTTCGTCGCCACGCCTGCCGAGCATCTCGGCGTGCGGGCGCCGGGGCGCTCGGTATCGGTGGGCGACGGGCAGCACGTGCCGCCGGTGCAGGTCGCAATCGATGCGGTCAGCGGGGTCTATCCGCCGCGCACGGGAGCCCCGGCGCAACACACGGCAACCTCGGCTGCCTGACCGGCACGCGATCCCTTTCTGCCGTTTTCGCGCGTATGCGGCATGCGCTGCATGCGTGCGAAGGCACATCGCACACATCTTCCTGGCCGACACCCGGCGGACATTTTTCCGTCATGTCCGCGCCACGTCCGTTTACACGTTTGTTAAAAGTGTCGCCGCGAATTGGTCCATTCGCCGTGGGCGCGGCAGCACGGCGTGCGAAGCCCTCTCGCGTGTAACACACGCCATACCGCTACTTACAAATTGCAACGCCTCGCATAGGCGCCGTCGTGTTCAATCTGAATCGTCCGGAAGCCATTCAGGGACTTCCCCAAAGCGCACCGGACAACAGACATTGACTCGACGGGAGAATGAAGTGAAACGACTGACGCTTACCCTCATTGCAGGTGCACTGCTCGCGGCGGCGCTGAGCGGATGCGTCGTGGTGCCGGCCGGAGGCTACTACGGCGGCGGCTACCATCACGGCTACTACTACTGATCTGTCGGGAGAGGAAGGGCGGCATGCGCGCCGCCAGCTTAAAGCCGTTCAGGCAAAGAGCATTTCGAGGGCGACGACCGCTGCGATGGCAGTCGCATTCGCGGCAATCGCCTCGATCACCACGGCACGCCAGCTCGCTGTGCGCAGGCGAAAGGCCAGCAGCAGCGAAATGCCCAGAGCGAGGGCGATCATCAGGACGACGTCGGCGTTGCTCAGATGGATGTTCATCGTTGGCTCCGTGAATGGGCAGAGCAGTGGGGCTGACCGGAAAGGCTGACCTGGCGCTTCGAGTATAGTCAGGTGCCGCTTGCGCTCAAAGTGGACAAAAAAAAGCGGAGGCCGCGTGGCGGACTCCGCTTTTTTCATGGGCCGAAGCCGCGGGTTTTACATGAGCGTCGTGTCGCGTGTCTCGCGCATGCACAGGACACCGAACAGGCTGACCGCGGCCGCAATCGACACATAGGCGCCCACCCACGACAGGCCGCCGCGCGCCGCGAGCACCTGGGCGATATACGGCGCGACCGAGGCACCGAGGATGCCGCCCAGGTTGTACGCCACGCCGGCGCCGGTATAGCGCACGCTGGTGGGGAAGAGCTCGGGCAGGAGCGCGCCCATCGGCGCGAAGGTGGCGCCCATCAGGAACAGTTCGATCACGAGGAAAAGCAGCACGAGCGGCAGCGCGCCGCTGCCGAGCAGCGGCGCCATCGTGAAGCCCGAAGCGATGGCGGCGAGGCAGCCGACGATCAGCACGGGCTTGCGTCCGAAGCGGTCGCTGGCCCATGCCGAGAGCGGCGTGGCGAGGCCCATGAACACCACCGCGATGCACAGCATGCCGAGGAAGGTCGGACGCGCAATGTGCAGCGCCGTCACGCCGTGCGAGAGCGAGAACACCGTGGCGTTATAGAAGAGCGTGTAGCAGACGACCATCGCGAGCGCGCCGAGCAGCGTCGGCTGCCAGTGTTTCGCGAGGAGTGTCGCGACCGGCACGCGCACGCGTTCTTCGCGCTCGACGGCGGCCTTGAACGCAGGCGTTTCGGCGATCTTCAGGCGCACGTAAAGACCCAGCGCGACGAGCACGGCCGAGACGATGAACGGCACGCGCCAGCCCCAGTCGCGAAACTGCTGGTCGGAGAGCGTCGAAGCGAGACCGAAGAAGAGGCCGTTCGAAGCGAGAAAACCCACCGACGGGCCGAGCTGCGGAAACATCCCGAACCAGCCGCGCTTGCCTTGCGGCGCGTATTCGGTGGCGAGCAGCGCGGCGCCGCCCCATTCGCCGCCGAGACCAATGCCCTGGCCGAAGCGCAGGACGCACAAGAGGATCGGCGCGAGGCTGCCGATCGCGTCATAGCCGGGCACGAAGCCGATCAGCGTGGTCGAGAGCCCCATCACGAGCAGCGACGCGACGAGCGTCGATTTGCGGCCGATGCGGTCGCCGAAGTGACCGAACAGAAACGAGCCGATGGGCCGCGCGACGAACGCGATGCCGAACGTGACGAACGCCGAAAGCGCCTGGGCCGTGGCCGACCCGTGCGGGAAGAACACCGGGCCGATCACGAGCGCCGCGGCCGTTGCGTAGACATAGAAGTCGTAGAACTCGATCGCGGTGCCGATGAAGCTCGCGAAGATCACGCGCGATGTGCGCGTGGGTGCCGCGTCGGACTGATCGGCGCGCGCGGGCGAAATGGGGGAGGTGGACATCGTCGGGTCTCCAGTCGTTGTGACACGCGTCGTCGCCGTGAGGCGTCGCGCGGGTCTTTGTACGGGGTGCTGGCCAGCGCCGGGCATCCCGATGTCTGTTGGCGATTTTTGCTGGCCGTAGCCGGCGGGCCGGCCACGATGCGTCAGTATGCATCGCGCGGGCTCGGGCGGGGCGGGCGCGATTCGACCGCGCGCGGCTGCGCGAGGATGGGCGCAGCGAAATGCCGACCGGTCCTGAAGGGGACCGGGGCCAGGCGCGGTCGGTGTTCGTCGAGGCCGGGCGGGTGGCGCGCATCGACGCACGAAGCCGGCTGAGGCCGGCAGGGGGTAGCGGAAAATTATAGCGACCGTGCGGCGCGCGCAGCAAGGCGGCGGAAAGCTCGCGCAAGGCGGCCTGTTAGCCGTTCAGTGCGCTCTCAGTCGAAGTTCTGCGCCTGCGGCGAGGCGAGCGTGCGCAACTGGAATTTGCCGTTGTCGTTGAAGAGCCAGTCTTCGAACAGTTCGAGCTGGCCCGCCGGATTGAGCAGCCGCGAGGGCGGCGGAGGCAGCGGAGACGCGCGGCGCAGTGTCGAGAGCGCGGTGGCTTCGGCCTCGTCGTCGCCGTTGGTGCGATAGACCGACGACCTCACGATCTGCCCGTTGCGATCGACGACGAAAGACACGACGACGAGCGAGCGCAGCATCGCCTGCGGCGTGCCATGGAGGATATACGAGGGATTGCGCTCGACGATGCGTTGCGCGACGGATGTCCGGTACTGATCGAGCGTGTTGCTGTTGATCGCTTCGGATGGAATGATGAGGAGCGGGCGCTGTGGCGGCGTGATCGTGCAGGCGCTCGCGATCAGCAGGGACAAAGCGAAACCCAGGCGCCGCAGCACGATGGCGCACGATGCGACGGGACCGCTTGGCAGGTAGGCGCGGATGAGCATTGTCGAGCAAGCTCGAAGGCGAGACCAGATTCGAGCTTAGCCGAAACGCTCGCGGATGCAATCCTAAGTGACCCGCGAAGTGACCCGCGCCGTGCGGGGAAGGCGAGACGGGGAAAGGCTTACGGCTTATTACGGCTTATTCAACCGGGAATTGCGCGCACGGATCGGCGGCAACGGTTGCGCAGGCATACGAGTATTCGCCGCTCTTCAGGAACAGATCCTTGCCGAGCTCGAAGTTTTGGCGAAAATCCGGCGAGCTTTCCCAGGCGATGTAGCCCGAGCACATCACAGCAGACAGAACGACCAGCGAAAAGGCGATTTTTTCGAGAATTTGAAAACGATGCGGCATGGTGGTGATTTCCCTCAACAGGCGGAATTTTACCGCAATACTAGGGTTTTCACCTAGTTATATGATGCCTTTCCGTTTTTATATGGCCCTGTTTAAATCCGGATGGGGACGCATGGAACGCGGCGCGGCTTCCATAACGTTGCACGGAAGGTTGCACGAAAGCGCGCGCCGGATCGCGAAGCGTCAGAACATCGGATGGGTATCCGGATAGAGCGCCGTGCGCAGCGCGAAGCCGCCCAGCACGACGAAGATGATCGCGGCGAGCACGTGCACGGCCTTGGTCGGCAGGCGGTCGGCGAACTTGTGCCCGAGGTAGATGACGGGGACGTTGGCGAGCATCATGCCGAGCGTGGTGCCCGCCACCACGCCGAAGAATTCGTGAAAGCGCGCGGCGAGAGCCACGGTCACGACCTGCGTCTTGTCGCCCATTTCGGCGAGGAAGAAGGTCAGCACGGTGGTGCCGAACACGCCCATCGGCCGCTTGGTCGCGACGGCATCGGCTTCGTCGAGCTTGTCGGGGACGAGAATCCAGATCGCCATCAGCGCGAACGAGGCGACGACGGCCCAGTTCATGACCCTGGGATTGATCACGCTCGCGAGCCACGCGCCCAACGCGCCCGAGCACGCATGATTGACCAGTGTGGCGACGAACACGCCGAGCACGATAGGGATGGGCTTGCGGTAACGGGCTGCGAGTACGAGCGAGAGCAACTGCGTCTTGTCGCCGATTTCTGCCAGGCCGACGACGCTGGTCGAGACGAGGAAGGATTCCATGGTTTCTTTTGTAACCGGGCCGCACAGTCAGTACGCGATGACACACAGCCCCGCGACCCGGCTAGGTGGGGGTGTACGTCATCGGTCTTGCCAGGCTCATGCTGCGCGCGCCATGCCGCCCGAAGGCCGGCAAGTATGTTGACGTGCGCCTCCGGACCTTGCGTCCGGAGCGGCTACTCCCCGAAGAGTGGGGCGATTATAAAAGCATTACAGCGGGGGAGGCAACCCTTGGCGTTTGAGGGATTAGCGACCGCGCAGGACACGTGAGCGGTGGCCTTCATTGCCCAGATTTTCAACTGCTGTGGAACTGGCAGGAGGAATGGCGGGTACAAAAAATCGACTCGTGACGGTCCGCTCTCGCGTTTCATTAAGTGACAGTTGGTTTGTTGTCGCCGTAAAGCAATTCAGAAAGATCGCCAGGGCATAGTCGTCGCATCACCTTAGATGGGGCACGACATGGCACTCGGACGCAATCAGGAATGCCAGGGGCCGTACCTTCTGCG
>NZ_CAJMZC010000017.1:0-105345 GCF_905220215.1 Paraburkholderia sp. J12 | reverse complement strand
CAGTTTCGCGAGGCTATGGACTTCACCCTCCTGAACCACCTGAGCCACCGGAACCACCCGAACCACCCGAGCCTCCCCAACCACCATCGCCCGAACCACCCCAGCCACCGTGTCCACCTGTACCCGAACCGCCCGATCCACCGGAACCGCCCGATCCACTCCCCCCGCCACCCTGCCCGCCATTTCCCCAACCACCCGATCCGCTCGTGCCTCCGTCCCCCGTGCCGCCGCCGTAGCCGCCTCCCGAAACGCCGCCACCGCTATATCCGCCACCGCCGCCGTAGCCCGAAACGCCGCCCGTGGCCGAACCATCGCCCCAGCCCGAGCTTGCGGTCGCGCCCGCACCAGTGCTGTTTCCCGATCCGGCGCCGACCGATCCGGCCGCCGTACCGCCGCCACCCGTATATCCGTATCCCGATCCCGGCTGCCCCGGGACCGACCATCCGCCGCCTTGCGTAACCGTGGCGGCGGGTGGTGTCGATGTGACATCCTCGGCCTGAGACGCCGTGGCCAGCGAGAACCACAGGAGTGCGCTCGCCGATGCAACAAGAGTGTGTTTGAAGGGAGCCATGACTATTCCTCTCGCGATGAAATCGCGTCCTGATTGGTCAAAGGTGTAATCAGTGCCCCCGGGAAACCCGCTGATCGGTCCTGCAGAAAAACGGATGCCTGGTGCCCGCCGGCGCATGACGATGCGCGTCGCCTTCGTTGTTCGTGTCGCGACTGCGCGGCAGCGCGCAGCCTGGATTGGCTCGTTCGGGCCGCTCTACCCTGCAAGTTGCGAGCCAGTGCCGTGAGAAAGGCGCGAGGCGAGAGCCTGTGGTACAACCGGGCGGAAAGCCTTGCTGGAAAGGGAGGTGCCGGACCGGGGACAAAAGCCGGCAGGAATGGCATGCTGCGCGTGTTACGCACAAGGCGTTACGTTTTCCGGCCGCGTAGCACGTAACGTCGGCTTCCTATCGCCGCCAGAGGGCTCGAAGTCGGCGCGCAGTTGGTTCACATTCTATTCGCAGTCCGCAATAGCTCAGACGAAACCGCGGTCCGCTGACCCACTACAGAAGTTTGCAATCGGTCGATGCATGGCTCGCGAAGAACGACTGCGGGACAAGCGGAAAATCACGTTTTGATCCGCGGTGCATAACGGTGCACTTGCCGGCGTGGGTTCGCCCACATACGGTCCGCGCGCCGGAGTATTAGCTATTTCAAACGACGGGTCGCGCGCTCCGTCTTTTCCAGCACCGATCTCTCCGGCGACATCATGGAACGGCACATTTCATTTGCATACCTGATTACTTTACTGGCAGCGGTACTGGGACTTTCGTCCTGCGCCACCTCGCACAAGCACACTGTCGAGACGGTCCCGGTGGCACGACAACCCGCCTCGGCACCGCCGATGTCCGGGGGATATCAGTCTGCGGAAGCCGAAAATTTCATCGAATTCTGTCTCGACCTCGACAGCCAGGACGACCACGAAGCGCACCCGGACGACCCGCGCTATATCGCGAACTACGACACGAACACCTGGGAAAGCGTCTACGACAGCCGCCAATACGTGACGGAGGATCTGGTCAAGAACTACAACAATACGACGGACCCCTGGTACAAGCTCTATCACGAGATTCGCCTGAACTGGGAACACGATCGCCTGCACAACCCGAACCCCGAGTTGCCGGTGCCGGACTGGGATGCAGAGAAACTCGAAAAAGATCCGCGCTACAACGGCTTCGGCCCTTTCCAGAGCGCGTGGGTGCTGTATCGCAACAAGACCATCGCGTATCCGCCCACGTACGCCATCGCCATACGCGGCACGGTCTTCTCCTCCAGGCCCAGTGCCGTGGAAGATTTTCTGTTCCACCCCGTGCTGGCCCACGACTTCCTGACCAACGATGTTTCGTTCGCCAGCTACAACGGCGCATCCGTACACAGCGGATTCGCACACGCCACCTTCGTGCTCCTGCTCGATGCGCGCTATGGCGTCCTGCCGGTGCTGCAAGAACGACTGAAAGACGTCGACACCGCGAACCTCTACATCGTCGGGCATAGCCAGGGAGCCGCCATGGCGACGCTCGTTCACGCGTTCCTGCACTATGCGCAGGCCGCAGCGACGCCGGCAAACGATCCGTTCAAGCTCTACGGCAAGCGCTACGCCCTGAAATCCTACGACTTCGCCCAGCCCAAGCCGGGCAACTTCTACTTCGCCGCGGATTTCGCCCGCTATACGCAGGCCAGCGACAGCGCGATCGTCGTCAACAACGCGATCGACGTCGTGCCGCAAGTGCCCCTGACGCTGCAGGACCTGGGCGACATCGACGGTTATGTGCGCAACTTGCCGTTCTGGTCCAATGCCCTGCGTTATGTCGCGGGCATCGGCAGCGGCTTGCGCGGCACGGTCGGCCGCATCGCGGAACCGTTCGTCAAGCGCGCGGACTCGGGCTATGGCGACTTTTATGGGTATCCGCCGGGCACGGCTTGCGACACGGACAAAACCGGCAAATCGTGGGACTTCGTGTCTGCGGGCCACCTGATTCTGGTCTTCGGCCGGCCGCCCGCGCCGGACAGCCCCGACGCAAGCGACACGTTCGTGCAGCATCACGCGTGGACGTATCGCAATCTGATTCACGAGCAACTGGAACAAGGTGGCGCAGCACCGGGGCCGTGACGGGTAATGAATCGTTCTTCCCCAAACCAGAAAGCTCCATGCCACGCCCATGCCCCGCTAACTTCGCCCTCACTCAGCACACCTACGATTCTCCTTGTCGAAGCGGCGGCAATCGTGCCGCCCTCACTCAAGGAGTCGATCATGTTCGCGTTCCTCGCCAGCAAGCTGGAAACCCTCTTCACCACCGCAGAAAACGAGCAGCGCGATGCTTATCTTTCGGCCGCCTCGGACCTCGCCGATCTGGAGCGCCGCACGCGCTACTACGATGCGAACCACAACCCTTTTGCATGGCACACCTCGAGCGGCCCCTCCAACGACCGGGTCTGAGCGCCCGCGCGAACGCCCCGCGCGGCTACATCACCACGTGGGACATGGCCGCTTTCTGAAGCAGCGGAAACGTCACCACCGCGCGCAGCCCGCTTACGCCGTCCTCGCGATTGGACAGCGTCACGCTCCCGCCATAGCGCGCAACGATCGCGCGCACGATGGCCAGTCCCAACCCGCTGCCCTCCACGCTCTGGCTCACGCGAAAGAAGCGATCGAACACCCGTGGCAGCAGTTCCTCCGGAATGCCCGGCCCGGTGTCCGTCACCTCGATGCGCGCGAGGCCCTCGTCCGCCAGCACGCGCAGATCGACCGCGCCGCCTTCGGGCGTATAGCGCAGCGCATTGCCCACCAGATTCTTCACGACTGCGCGCAAATCGGATTCCGTCGCGCACACTTTCACGGACATCAACTCTTCCGCGCCGATGTCGATGCGCTTTTGCGTGGCGATCGGCAACAGTTCCGAAACCACCGACGACACGAGCTCAGTCACGTCCAGCGCCTCGGGTGCCGCCGTCGAAATCTGCGCGTCGGCGCGCGCCAGTTGCAACAGTTGCGCAACCAGCGTGCTGGTGCGATCGATCCCGTGCCTGAGCGCCTGAAACCGCTCGCGGTTGGCCGGGACGATGTCGCCCTGCAGATTGTCGGCCTGGAGTTTGAGCGCAGTGAGCGGCGTGCGCAGTTCATGCGCCGCATCCGAAATGAAGTCGCGTTCCAGCTTCATCGATTCGTCGAGCCGCTCGATCATGCGGTTGATCGAGCTGACGAACGGCTCCAGCTCTACCGGGAGCCCTTTCTCCGGCAATGCTTCGAGGTGCGAAGAATCGATCGCCTGAACGCGCCGCCCGAGCCGGTCGAGCACGCCGAACGCGCGGCGCACGCAGAAGTACACGGCAATCCACACCGCCGGGATCAGCACGAAGATCGGCATGAGCGCGTGCGCCGCGCTCGCCTCCGCCATGCGCTCGCGCACGGCAATGCGCTGCGCCACCTGGATCACCTCGTTATAGGTCACGAGCGTATAGACGCGCCACGCTTCGTGATTGACGATCTGATCCGAGAAGCCGCCCTGCGAGTTGCGATCGAACTCGACCGAGCTGTCCGTCGTGCGCGCCGGCGACTTGTGCTCGGCAGTCCAGACCATCACCACGATGTCGTCGGCGTTGCCCGAGCCCGCCGAGCGGTGCGGGATCGCCGCCTCGAACACGTCGCGGATGCGCACTGCAACGTTTGATAACCGGCTGTCGAGCAGCGCGTTCACGCCGACAAGCGCAAGGTGATACGAGCTGATGCCCTGGAGCGTCCCGAAGACCGACAGCAGAACGCCGAGCGAAACGATGAGCTGAGTGCTGAGAGACCTGGCTTTCACGAACATGGCGATCCGCTCCGCGGTGGTCCGCTTCGAAGGAAGCGCATCGCCAACAATAACAGATCGCCCCTGCCGGATGGGTCATCCCGAATGGGCCCTCCTCCGTGGAGGAGCTTACGGTATCCTATACTTCGTTGTTGCGCCCGTCGTGCGCCGCACCCCGCGCGGCCGCCTCCGGCGGCGGTCCACGCTTTCCGGACGGGTGACCATGCGAATCCTCATCGTCGAAGACGACATCGACATCGGCCAGAGCCTCCTGCGCGCCCTGAAAGACGCCGGTTACAGCGTCGACTGGATACGCGACGGCGCCAGCGCGAAAGAGGCGATGCTGGGCAACGCCTACTCGATCGTGCTGCTCGACCTCGGCCTGCCGGGCTCGGACGGCATCGACGTCCTCGCGGCCTGCCGCGGCCGCGGCTGCACCACGCCGGTGCTGATCGTGACCGCGCGCGACGACATCGACACGCGCATACGCGGCCTCGACATCGGCGCCGACGACTACCTGCTCAAGCCGTTCAACACCTCGGAGCTGCTCGCGCGCATCCGCGCCGTGCTGCGCCGCCACGCAGGCGCGGCCGTCTCGGTGCTCGGCGACGAAACGCTGAGCCTCAACCTCGACAAGCGCGAGCTGAGCTTTCGCGGGCACCGCGACGTGCTCTCCGCGCGCGAATTCGCGCTGATGGCGGCGCTGCTCGAACGCCCGGGCATGATCCTCTCGCGCTCCCAGCTCGAAGACCGCCTGTACGGCTGGGGCGAAGAGGTCGAAAGCAACGCCGTCGCGGTGCTGATCCACAGCGTGCGCAAGAAGTTCGGCCATGAGGTGATCCGCAACATTCGCGGCTTCGGGTGGACCATCGATGCGCCCACGCGCGAAGGCAGCGCACCGCCGGCCGCCGGGGAGTAAGCCCCGCGCATGCGCCACATCCGCCACATGCGCCCCATGCGCAATACGCGGATGCGGATCACGGTCCGTGCGCCCGGCCCGCAATAGCGCTGGGCAACGCGCCGCGCGCCGAAAAACGCCATCGCAGCCAGCGTGGTGGTCAGCGAATCCGCGGCCGGATAGTGACCGCTCGCCACCATGGCGATAAAACATTGGCACAGCACGTAGTTGAACCAGTCCAGCCTGCGTGCGATCCCCGCTACCCCCGCAACGCGCTGCAGCGTCATGGACGTCGTGCGCAGCGGCGTAATTTCAAACGACACCTTGATCTCCCCACTTCGATTACCGGCCCTTGCAATGGCGGGCGGCCGCATTTCCAGCGCGACCTTGAGGCGCGAGCCGAACGTATCGGCTTGCGCACCTCCGGCACGGGCGGCGGCATGAAAACGGCGACGACACCCCGTCGTCGCTTCGGCCGCCGCGACCGGTGAAGTCGCGAAAGCATGGTGACGCACAACAGTTAAGCCACGGTTAGCCCATCGGGCGCCGGAGCGCCCGGACCCTCACGCCGGTCTGAACCAGCGATTCGCGACGCCGTAGAACATCTCGTCGATTTCCGAATCGGAGTAGCCGGCCACGAGCTGTGCGTAGCGCCCGTAGAGTTCCGTGAAGCTGGTGGCGAGACCGGCGACCGGCATGTGGCTGCCGAACATGCAGCGCGAGACGCCGATCGTCTCGATGGCCGTCGACACCCACAGCGCGGCCTGATCCACCGACCAGGCGCAGCCGAAGATGCATTCCAGCGCCGAGATATCCACGCAGATGTTGTCGCACGCAGCCAGGTCGTCAAGACTCGTCTTCCAGCGCCGGAAGCCTTCGGGGCTCAGGTCGGTGGGCCAGCCCATCAGCGCCACCGTGAAGCCGATTTCCGGGTAGGCGCGGATCACGCGCACGAGATCCGGCAGTTGATGCGCGAACACTTCGAGCCCGCAGCGATAGCCATATCGCTTCACGAGCCGCAGGCGGCTGCGCCAGACGGGGTCGCGTATCAGATCCGGTCGCGAGGCGAAGCGGCGCAGGGGATTGTCGCAATCCCACACCATGTGCTCGCGCACCGCCGTCACGCGCGGCAATTCCGCGTAGCGCTCCAGCCTGGCTTCGAGATCCGGTTCGAGAAAATCGACCTTGGCGACGAGCGCATGGCGCAGGCCGCTGGCCGTCGCGAGGCGCTGCGCCCACTCGGCCTCCCGGCACGGATCGGCCGAAAGAAACTCGTGCCACACGACGCCCTCGACGTTGTAGTCGCGAATGTCGTCGAGATAATCCGTCGGCAGATAGCGCCGCGGCAGGCGGTCGTAGTTGCCGACGAAGGCCTCATACCCCGGATCGGGACGATCGAGGAATGCGTGGCGATTTTGTGTGTAGTCGTAGAAGTGCAGATGGGCGTCTACGATGCGCGATGGCGTTTTCATCACTGTCCTGTCCTGGGATCGAAAGGCTTCACTAAAAGTTTGGGCTCGATCGCATTCTCGGTGGGGAAAGTTAGGCAAGCGTTAGGTACGGGCCTCGCGCGGCAGGGGAATTTGTATGTAAGCAGTCCCTGACTCGCCTACAATCTTCCGTCGCCCTTGCCCGCTCAACCCATACCGGAGTCTGAACCCATGTACGTGGTCTCGCTAACCTACCAGGCGTCGCTCGAAGCCATCGACGACGCACTCGAAGCGCACCGCCAGTTCCTCGACACGCACTTCGCAGCCGGCGTCTTCATCGCAGCGGGGCCGAAGGTGCCGCGCGAAGGCGGCGTGATCCTGGCAGCCGGCATCGAGCGCGCAAAGCTCGACGCGATCCTCGCCACCGACCCGTTCGCCGTACAGGGCCTTGCCGCCTACGCGGTGACCGAGTTCAAGGCGACGCGCATCGCCCCCGGCGTGCAGTTGCACCCGCGCGAGGCCTGAGCCCCGCCACTCGCGCCGCGCCCCAGCGGGCCAGTCTCGGACGCGCGCCTAGAACACGCCGAGCGCCAGGCCGGCCGCGAGGCCCGCGCCCAGTTCCGCGCAGCGCGCGAGGTCGTCGGCGCCGAGGGTCTTGTGCGCGAGGATGCGCTCCGGCGTCTGGGCGTGCGTGCAGACGATCACACCCGGCGCCACGCTCTTGAGGCGCCAGCCGGTGGCAATGCGTTCGATCTGGCGCAGGGCGTTCTGCCCATCGCTGCCCGCGCAGATCATGGCCGCATAGGGGCGGCCGTTCACACGATCGAGCGCGCCGTAATAGCTGCGGTCGAAGAAGTCCTTCATGATCCCCGACATCGCCGCCAGGTTCTCGGGCGTCGCGAACAGATAGCCATCGGCGGCCAGCACGTCTTCGGGGCCGCTCGCGTCCGCCCGCTGCAGCCGCACGGCAACGCCTGCCTGCTCGCGCGCGGCCCGGGCGGCCGCTTCGGCCATCTGCTGCGTGCCCCCGGTCATCGTGTGATAGACGATCAGCAGCGTTTTCGTGCGCGGTTTGGTCATTGAACGCCAATCGTGTGAAAAGGTGAGCCGCGTCTATTGCGGCTGTTCTAAAGGCTTTTTTAGCACGAAATGCATGACGTCCGTGCGCCCCTCGTCGAACGCCGCCTCGCAATAGGCAAAATACAGCCGCCAGATACGAATGAACGCGTCGTCGAAGCCGAGCGTGCGCACCGGGTCCAGATGGTTTTCAAACGCATCTCGCCAGAGACGAAGCGTGTGGGCATAGTCGCGTCCAAAGGCGAACACGGGCGCCGCGTCGAGGTGTGCCTCTATCGCGGCACTCACGAAGCGTTGCGGACTGGGCAGCATGCCGCCGGGAAAAATCGTTTCGCGGATGAAGTCGCTCGACGCGCGGTAGCGCTCGAACTGCGCATCGGCGAGGGTGATCGACTGCACGAGCGCCCGCGCGCCGGGTTTGAGCAAACGCCGCAGCGTGTCGAAGTAGCGCGGCCAATACGCTTCGCCCACCGCCTCGAACATTTCGATAGAGACAATCGCATCGTATTGCCCCGAGAGTTCGCGATAGTCGAGCAGCGCGAAGCTCACGCGGTCGGCCAGCCCGGCAGCCCGCGCGCTTTCGGTGGCCCATGCGTACTGCTCCTGCGAGATCGTCACACCGTAGACCTCGATACCGAGCCGTGCCGCATGCAAGGCAAACCCGCCCCAGCCACAGCCGATCTCCAGCACGCGCATGCCGGGAACGAGCGCGAGCGTATCGACGATGCGCTGGTACTTCGCAGTCTGCGCATCGGCGAGCGGCCGCTGCCAGTCGCCCTCGAACGAGGCGCTCGAATACGTCATCGTTTCGTCGAGCCATGCGCGGTAGAACGCATTGCCCAGATCGTAGTGCGCGTGGATGTTGCGGCGGCTGCCCGCGCGCGTGTTGCGCCGCAGGCGATGGCGCAGTCCGTACCACAGGCGCGCGAGCGGGCCACCGTGCACGGTCGCGGCAACGGCGGTCTCGTTGCGGATTGCGAGCCGCAGCAGCGCGGTGAGGTCGGGCGAGTCGAGCCATTGCGCACGCAGCGCATCGGCAAAACCGATGTCGCCGGCGCGCAGGATCGCGCGGCAAGCGCGCCAGTCGTGCAGATGCAGTGTCGCGGCCGGCGCGTCGCGCGGATCGCCGAACACGTGCTGGGTGCCGTCGGGCGTCGAAAGCGTCAGATGGCCGTGGCGGATCTTGCGCAGCAACGCGAGAAACAGGCGCGCGGAAAGCGGCATCGGCAGATGCACGGCCGTAGGCAGGCGAAGCAGTGTCATGAGCGGGTCTCGTGGTCGGGCTGACGAACGGCAGGCGCTGGCGTACCGGGTTTCTTGCCGTAGAAAGGGATGCGCTTGCACCACAGACGCAGCGCCTGCCAGTGAATCCGCAGCAGGACACCGGGCACAACGAGCGGCTGGCGCACGAGCGCCCACACAGCGCGGCGGCCGTCGAGCGGTTGCGCGCGCATCGATATCGCCGTGCGCAGCAACATGCCCAGGTCGTCGGCGTAGTCGATGGCCGTCGTGATGCGCGTGCCGTGCTGGCGCACGCGAAACAGATAGTGGCCTTCGACGCGGCAAAACGGCGAGACATGAAACGTCTTGCGGCAGTGCAGCTCGGTCGCCTCGCCGATGGGCGCGTGTTCCGGTGCGCTCAGCAGATAGCCGTGATGATCGCCGAAGGTGTTGCGCACGTCGGCGTAGAGCGCGCGCAGGCGGCCCGCGCGATCGTAGCAATACCAGAAGCTCACGGGGTTGAACGCGTACCCGAGAATGCGCGGGAACGTTTGCAGCCAGATCGGGCCGTCGGCGGGAATACCGGCTAAGGCCAGTCGTTCGCGCATCCACGGCGCGAGCGCGCGGCCGTCGCGCGGTCCGTAGTCGCGCGTGTCGAGCGAGAAAAGCCGCCGCCGGTTCACGCCGAACCACGCGCTGGCGAGCGTGTCGAGCCGGTCGAGATCGCAGCACACCTGGAAGAGCGGATAGACGAACGCGTGACGGCGCGGCCGCAAGCGCTCGTGCACCACGCGGCCTGTGAGCAGATAGCCTGCATGGCCGTCGCCGACGAACGGCGCCGCTGCGCCCGATGCGGTGTCATGCGGCTTCATGGCTTTGCCCACGCAGGCAGCACGCCGAAATCGCGCGCGACCCGCAGTGCGGACTTCAGTCCGTCTTCGTGAAAGCCGTAGCCGGTCCACGCACCGGCGAACCACGTCGCGCGGCGCCCTTGCAAGGCAGGCAGACGCTGCTGGGCATCGACGGCCGCGAGGTCGAGGAGCGGATGCTCGTACACATAGCGGCCGAGCACCGTATGCGGCGCCGGCTCGGCAATGGGATTGAGCGTCACCACGACCGGCGTGCGAAACGGCAGTGGCTGCAACTGGTTGATGAGGTAGCTCACGCAGACGGGTTGTGCGCCATCGGCACGCCCCGCCGGCGCCCGGCTCAGATAGTTCCACGCCGACCAGACGCGCCGGCGGCGCGGCAGCAATGCCGCATCCGTGTGCAGCAGCGCCACGTTGCGTTGATAGCGCACGGCCCCGAGCACGTCGCGTTCGGCGTCGTCGGCATCGGCGAGCAACGCGAGGGATGTGGGCGCATGGCTCGCGAGTACGACGGCATCGAAGCGCTCCCTCCCCGCCGCATCGGTTACCACGTGAACGCCATCGTCGTGGCGCAGCACGGCGCGCACGGGCGTGCCAAGACGAACGTCCGCGAGCGTCCCGACGATGCGCGCCACGTAGTCGCGCGAGCCGCCGGCCACGGTCTTCCAGGGCGGCCGGTTGTTCACCCGCAAGAGCGCGTGGTTCAGGCAAAAACGCAGGAAGGTCGCGGCGGGAAAGCGCAGCACGTCCCGCGCGGCGCTCGACCAGATCGCGGCGGCCATCGGCAGGAGATAGTGATGCTGGAACGGTGCGCCGTAACCGCCCGCCGACAGCAATTCGCCGACCGACAGGCGTTCGCGCCGTGCCGCTTCGAGGTTGCGTTCCGCGCTGGCGTTAAAGCGCAGGATATCGCGCAGCATGCCGATAAAAGTCGGCGAAAAAACATTGCGGCGTTGCGCGAACACGGTGTTCAGATTCGTGCCCGCCCATTCGAGCGCGCCGCCCTCCACGGAAACCGAGAACGACATGTCGCTGCGATGCGCGCGCACGCCTAGTTCGTCGAAGAGCGCGATCAGGTTTGGGTACGTGTGGTCGTTGAAGACGAGGAAACCGGTATCGACGGGATGACACAGACCTTCGAGTTCGACATCGACCGTATGCGCGTGGCCGCCGGGCGAAGCGGCTGCCTCGAAGAGCGTGACGCGATGCCGGCGCGCGAGCAGATACGCGCTCGCCAGTCCGGCAATGCCCGCGCCGACGACGGCCACGCGACGGCCAGGTGGCAAGGCAGCAGCTTCGTTCCCTCCCGTTTCTTCGGTCTCCATAAGATTGGTTCTCCCTGATTTTTGCGTTGTCGTTGTAAAGGCGAGTGGCGATGTTTCAGGCGCGGATTCAGGCATCCGTGCTGTCCGCAGTACGTTTGTTCAGCAGGTAATGCGCGACGCCCCACTCCTGGCCGTGGCCATAGCCGAACAGCTCCGCCACCGCCATGTAGAACATGCGCCAACGCTGGAACGCGAGGCGCGCGTCGCCGCTTGCCGCAAGCAGCGGCTGTGCCTCGCCGCGTGCGGCATCCAAGGCCGTGAGCCACTGGTTCGCGGTGCGCGCGTAATGCGTGCCGTCGATCCACCATTGCTGCGTCACGTACAGATCGTCCTGAAAGCGCAGCAGCAGATTCGCCGATGGCATCGTGCCGCCCGTGAAAAAGTGGCGGGACATCCAGTCGCTGCCGTCGCGCACGTTGAAGTGGTACGCAAGCAGACGGTGCGCGAAGAGATGGACGAAAAGGCGCCCGTCGTCGGCAAGCCAGCGTGCGATTTTCTCGAGCAGCAGCCCGTAGTGCTTCATGTGCTCGAACATCTCGATGGAGAGCACGCGGTCGAAAGCGGCTTCGTGGGGCGCGAATTCGAATGTCGCCACGTCGCCGGTCACGATGCGCACGTTCGCGAGGCCCAGTTCGTTGGCCCGGCGCTCGATCTCCGCGCGCTGTCCGTGCGAGTTCGAGAGGCCGACGATCTGCGCGCGCGGATAGCGCTGCGCGAGCCAGAGCGTGAGCGCACCCCAGCCGCAGCCGAGGTCGAGAATGCGCTGGCCGTCGACGATCTCCGCGCGCCTGGCGTAGAGTGCCAGCATGGCCTCCTCGGCCTGCGCGAGGGTTTCGTCGCCGTTCGGGTAGTAGCCGCACGAGTACTTCAGGCGCGGCCCCAGATGTGCCGCGAAAAACGCGCCCGGGATCTCGTAGTGCTGGGCGTTGGCGGCCTGCGTTTCGATCGCGATGGGGCTCGCGCGCAATTCGGCGATCAGCGTTTCGAGCGCCTCGGCGCGGCGCGTGCCGTCGTGCGCGTGCTCGTCCGCGAGACGGCGGCGCATGAGCTGGCGCATCCCCATACGGATCAGCCAGTCCGGCAGCCAGCCGCGCTCGCACCAGCGGATCGCGGGGTTCGTGTCGTACACGGCGGCGGGCGTGACGTACTGCGGCGCATCATGCGGCGAGGCGGTGGCGGTCATGGTCGCGGGTTCCTCATGGGTGGTCATGCGGGCGGTCATGGGGTTCGTCGTGCTCACCGTCGATGCCGCCGTGGCGGCGCGGGGGGACGGCGGTCGTCGTCGAGTCGGCGGCGCGCCGCGGAGGCCACGGTATGAAAGCGCTGGTCGTCGCCATGTAGTCGCGGTAGCCGGCGCGCGTGTGGACGAGCCGCGCTTCGAGCAACGGCACGCCGGAGAGTTTGAGCAGGAGCCAGGCCATCGCGCACGGCGGCACGATGGTGAGCCACCCCCACGTCTGGCCGGCCGACCAGACGGTGTACGCGCACCAGTGCAACGATTCGAAGAAGTAGTTCGGATGGCGCGAGTAGCGCCACCAGCCGCGCGTGCAGACGCGGCCGCGCCCGGCGGGATCGGCGAGATGGCTGCGCAGTTCGCGGTCGGCAGCGGCTTCGCCCGCCAGCGCCGCGAAGCCGATCGCAAGTGCACCGACGATGGCCGGGACGGACGGCGTTTGCGGCTGCCAGGCGGGCACGAAAAAGGCGATCGACAGCACGATCGAGATCACCGCCTGCAGCATGAAAAAGCCGAGCATCCGGCGCGGCGCGGTTTCGCCCCAGCGCTCGCGCAGCGCGGCGTAGCGCGGATCTTCGGGGCCGCCACGGTTGCGGCGCCACAAATGGACGCCGAGACGCAGTCCCCACGCACCGCCGCCCAATGCCACCGCCAACCGGTTCAGCGGTGCGCCAGGGCCTGCCACGGCGGCGAACACGGCGACGCCGCCCAGCGTGAAGGCCCATACCGGGTCGATCATGCCGGCGTTACGCGTGCGCAACTGGACGAGCCAGACGGCGCCAAACGCGACGACTAGCGCGGCAAAGGCAAGCGCGACCGCAAGGATGACCGGCATGGGGGCTCCGTGAGGAGACTGATGCCGATAGTTACGAGCGGGAAGTCGAATCGGATGCAGCTAGATATGGAATCGCCGAGCCAATCTGCCCGAACCGGTCTGGCCGAACCGGTCTGGCCGAACCGATTTTGCTGCGCAGCGCGGACGGCGCTCGCCGCGCCTCAGGCCGTCGCGTGCATCGGTCCCGTGGCGACAACCGGGCCAGTGGGCTGGCCAGTGGGCGAGCCGCCGGGCGGTTCGATCGAGACCGCCAGCACCGTGCGCGCGCTCAGTTGCGCGACGATGCCGGCAGGCAAGCTCATGCGGGCAGGCGCATCAGCCGGGAAAACCCCGAGCGCGATGGGCTTTTCGCCGGGAGGGATCACCCAGAGCTCGGTCGCGCGGTCTGCGCCGATCTCAGGCTTCACGGCGGGCACGATGACCATCTCGTTGCGCCGGAGATCGACGGTGGCAGTCCAGTGCGCAACGCCGTCCGGGCGCGCGAGCGTCGCCACCATATAGGTGCCGCCCGGCGCGACGGCAACCGGCGCGGGAGCGCGCGCCTCCCGCAGCGCGACGACGTTGACGATCGCGAGCGCGAGGGCTGCCATGCTCGCGCCCACGCCGACCATGCGCCACAAGGGCAAGCTGTTCCACCACGCAAGCGCCGCAGGCGGCGGAGTTTCGCGTGCGGGCAGGAAACCGAGATCGCGCTCGATGCGCGTCCACACGCGCGCCGGCGCCGCCAGCGGACGAAGATCCCCGGCAAGCGGCGCGAGACGCTGCTGCCAGCGTTCGATCGCGGCGAGCAGCACGGGATCGGCTTCGGCCGCCCGTTCGAGCGCGCGGCGCTCGTGCGCGTCCAGCACGCCGAGCGTATATTCGGCGCCGCGCAGTTCGGGATCGTGATCGGCGGGCGTGCTCATTGTTCCAGACACGTTTTGAGTTGGATGAGACTGCGCCGTATCCAGCTTTTCAGCGTGCCGAGCGGCACGCTCATGCGCTCGGCCAGCTCGCTATAGGTGGCGCCGCTGAAAAACGCTTCGCGAATCGCGCCGCGCTGCGTGCGCTCCAGCTGCTTCAGGCAGCGTTCGAGCCGCTGCCGTTCCTCGCTGGCCTCGACCAGCGCGGCGGGGGTCGGGCTCTCGTCCGGCAGGGCTTCGGCGACCGGATCGTCGAGTTGGGCCTCGTGATGCTGACGCAGGCGGTCGATTGCCCGGTTGCGCGCGAGCGTGACAAGCCAGGTCATGGCGCCGCCGCGTGCGGCGTCGAAGCTGTCGGCGCGCCGCCATGCGGTCGTGAAGACGTCCTGAAGCAGGTCCTCCGCTTCGCCGCGGTCGTGAACCATGCGGACGATCAGCGCGAACAGATGGCTGGAGGTCAGGCGATAGAGTTCGGCGAAAGCCGCCTGATCGCCGCGCGCCGTCGCCTCGAGCAACTGGTTCAGGCGTGCGCGCCGGGCCGCGTCGAGCGCCTCGTCGCGCGAGGCGCCGCGTGCGGGCGAAGCCGCGTCGTCTTCGTGCGTTCCGCCGGACGAATCGCTCATGCGGGCAAGGGGGCGTGGGGAGCCCATAGTCAGGAATTCCGACGAATATAGCATCGACAGCTTCGGGCGTGCCGGCGAGTGTCGGGGGCGGACAGCGGCAGATGGCATCGGCGCGGCGCTTAGGGTTGAGCGGCAATGTCTTCATATACGGAGCACGAGGTCAAACGGACGCGCTCCGCTGCCGGCTCAATCGGCTGCGTGAAACGGCAAATATTCCATGGCGCCCGGAATGGCGGCGGACTCCGGTACGACACGCGCGCCGATCTCGCCGAGTACGGTGCGTGTCGCCGTGCGATTGCTGACGAGGCCCCACTCCATCGGGCGCGCCTCGCCCGCCGCCGGGGACGCCTCGCGCGAAGCGTTCAATGCCTCCAGCAAGGCTTTCCCGGACGGCGAATGAATCACATATCCCTCGTTGGCGAGGGCAGCGGTCGAGATGGCAAGCGCGGCACAGACTCGCGCCCTCGCGTCGACGTCCTTCACGTCCCACGCTCTCGATTGCGCGATGGTGTGCGCCAACCCGGCGTCGGCGACGGTCGCGCCAACGAGAAAAACCGGCTTGTCCGCGCCCCACGCCTCGGGAGGACACAGCTTGCCTTCGGGATTCAGGGCGATGAACGGATTGGCCTCGGCCGGATAGATGCGGCAGGTCCGCGGCCGCCGCTCATAGGCGTCGCAGCGCATATCGGCTTGCAGGTGGGGACACGGTCCGTCGAATGCCGCGACCAGCGTCGCCACGATGCGCACCGGCAGTTCGCCGCTGTGCGCAGGAAATGAGCGCCCTTTCTTGTGCATGGCCTGAAGATTGTTCTGCGGCGGCTCGTCCGGCCACGGTATCGCTTCGCAGAAGAGCTTCACCTCGCCGCCGTCGCGAAGCCAGACGATCGCTTCGTCGACGCTCAGCGGAAGCCGCAGGTCGTGACAACATTTTCCACACTGCGTACAGGCAAAGCGAAGGGTATGACTCATCGGGGTACGGTTCGATTACGATCCTGCCGGCGCCGGCTGCGCCCTCGGCGCAGCTTCGCCTTCCTGCCAAATCCGGCTTCTCGTGCGGTCGATGCCGTGCCCGGCCGGACCTGGCCACGAACAGTACTCGCTCGCCGGCGGGCCGTCAATGACGAAGGGCTGACCACGTCGATCCGGAAAATCCCGACGCTAGATCCGCAGGTCGGCCAGAATCTGTTGCGCGAGGAAGTCACAAGGTGCCCGGCTGGAATGGGCGCTGCGCGCGAGGACGACTTCGAGGTGGCGCAACGGCGGCAAGCCCGCGACATCGCCAATATCGATCAGATGCGAGGGCATGCTGCATTTCGCGAGCGGCGCGATTGCGAGTCCCGCCTCGACCATGCTGATGAGCCCCAGAAAGCTCGGGCTATCGTACGACATGCGATATTTGATGTTGGCCTTGTTGAGCGCGCGAATCGCATAAGTGCGAGCCGTGCTGCCCAGCGCGAACAGAGCCAGCGGCAGAGGACGTTCGTTCCAGATGGGTCGGCCGCCGCCCATGGCCGCCCAGATCATCGGTTCGTAGCGGATGAATTCGCTGGACACGCCGCGCACCTTCGTGATGCAGGCCAGATCGAGCGTGTTGTCCTTGAGCAGCGGCACGAGCGCGCTGGAAGGCATGCCCACCACGCGAAGCTCCACCCGCGGGTGTGCCATGGCGAACTTGCTGAGCACGGGCGGTAGCAGCGCGGAGGCATAGTCGTCGGGCACGCCGATGGTGACGCGGCCGCGCACTTCGGGCCGGACGATGGAAGCCCACGCCTCTTCGCGCATGGCCAACATGCGCCGCCCGTACTCGAGAAGCGTCCTGCCCTCCGGCGTGAGTTCGACGCGGCGCGTGGTTCTCGTGAAGAGCGGCTTGCCCATCGCGTCTTCGAGCGCCTTGACCTGCATGCTGACAGCAGAAGCCGAGCGGTGCACGGCCTGTCCCGCACGCGCGAACGACCCCGTGTCGGCAACGGCGACCACCATCTCCACCACGTCGAGATCGAGTTTCTTCACGTTGTTTGTTCAGAAAATCCTGGCAATGGCGTCAGTTTAATTCGTTTTACTGGATGGCAGGATTCTTCGATACTCAAACCGTTCAAGGGGTTTTATCGTTCTCACGCCATCCGCCGACACTATGAGCAGATTGTATGAATTCGTGGTCGTGGGAGGCATGCTGGCCGTCACGCCCGGTCCTAACATGGTGTATGTGATGTCGCGCTCGATTGCGCAGGGACCGCGCGCGGGACTGCTCTCGCTCGCCGGTGTCATGACCGGGTATTTCACGTACATGTTCAGCGCGGCGTTCGGCATTACCGCGCTGTTCTTCGCCGTGCCGTGGGCCGGCCGCCTGCTCGCGGGGGGCGGCGCGCTCTATCTGCTCAGCCTCGCATGGAAGGCCGCCAGACCCGGCGGCAAATCGCCGTTCGAAATCACGCGCCAGCCCGACGCGCCGCCGCGCAAGCTCTTCGCCATGGGCGCCGCCACCAGCCTGCTGAATCCCAAACTGGCGTTGACCTTCGTTTCCCTGTTGCCCCAGTTCATCGATCACCAGGCAGGCAGTGTCTTTCGGCAATCCATCGCGCTGGGCGCGTCGCTCGTGGTTGCCTTCGCCGCCGTGAATGGATGCGTCGCGATCGGCTCCGGGTCGCTTGCGACCTTCCTCGCCTCGCGGCCGCGCTGGCTGACCGCGCAACGCTGGCTGATGGGCGCGATGCTGTTCACGCTCGGCATCAAGATGGCGCTCGAAACATTGAGCTGGCCGCATTGAGGGTTGCGCGTGTCCGCAACCCTCGCGCCGTGGGTCATCAGCGTTCCCAAGGCCCCTGCGGATGGGGAGCCTGCCTCTCGTAGCGAGCCATCGCATCACGCACGATGTCGCGGCCGATCACCCCATCGTCGGCCAGTGCCTTGAGCGCCGCCAATGCAATCGACACCCGGTCCACTTCGAAGAAGGCTCGCAGAGCCGCCCGGGTATCGCTGCGACCGAACCCGTCGGTGCCGAGCGTCACGTAGCGCTGCGGCACGAACGCGCGTATCAGTTCCGGCACCGCGCGCACATAGTCGCTCGCCGCAATCACCGGCCCGCGTGCGGCGGAAAGCGCCTCGCCGACGTATGCCGGCACCTCACCCTCCTCCGCACTCAGGCGCGCGGCGCGTTCCGCCGCAATGCCGTCACGGTGCAGTTCGGTAAAGCTCGTCACGCTCCACACAGCCGCGTCGATATCCCAGTCGTCCTTGAGGAAGCGCGCCGCCGCCAGCACCTCGCCCAGAATCGCCCCCGCGCCCAGCAACTGGACCTGTGCCGCAGCAGGCGATATGCCGTCGAGCGCATACATGCCCTTCAGCACGCCCTCGCGGATCGCCGCGAGATCGACCTCGGGCGCCGAGGGCAGCGAAGGCTGCGCGTAGTTCTCGTTCGTGACGGTGAGGTAATAAAACACATCGCGTTGCCGCTCGACCATCTCGCGCATGCCTTCGTCGACGATGATCGCCGCCTCGTAGGCAAACGCAGGATCGTACGCGCGGCAGTTAGGCACCGTCGATGCGCTCAGGGGACTCGTGCCGTCCTGGTGCTGGAGCCCTTCGCCGCCGAGCGTGGTGCGGCCCGCCGTCGCCCCGATCAGGAAACCCCGGGCGCGCTGGTCCGCCGCAGCCCAGATCAGATCGCCGATGCGCTGAAAGCCGAACATCGAATAGTAGAGATAGAACGGCAGCATCGTCAGATCGTGGACGCTGTACGAAGTCGCGGCCGCGATCCACGAGGAAATGGCGCCCGCCTCCGAAATGCCCTCTTCGAGAATCTGCCCCGTCGTATCCTCGCGGTAGTACAGCATCGAGGCGCGATCCTCCGGTTCGTACAACTGACCAATCGGCGAATAGATGCCGACCTGCCGAAACAGGTTGGCCATGCCGAAGGTGCGCGCCTCGTCCGCCACGATCGGCACGATGCGCGAACCGAGCGACGCGTCCTTAAGCAGATTGCCGAGCATGCGCACGACCGCCATGGTCGTGGACATCTCCTTGCCCCCGGCCTGCAGCGCGAATTGCCCCCAGGAAGGCAGCGCGGGCACGGTCGGTGCCTGCGATGCCGCTTTCCGCCTTCTGGGCAGATAGCCTCCCAGGGCAGCCCGGCGGGCATGCAGGTATTGCATCTCCGGGCTGTTCTGCGCTGGCTGGTAGAACTTGAGCTGCTCGACGTCCTCGTCGGAGAGCGGCAGCCGGAAGCGGTCGCGGAAGGCCTTGAGCTGCTCCACGTCCAGCTTCTTCTGTTGGTGCGTCGTCATGCGCCCTTGTCCGATCGAGCCCATGCCGAAGCCCTTCATCGTTTTCGCGAGGACGACCGTCGGCTGGCCCGTATGGCGCGTCGCCGCGTCGTAGGCCGCGTGCAGTTTGCGGACATCGTGGCCGCCGCGGCGCAGACGGTCGATGTCGTCGTTCGAGAGCGACGCGGCGAGGGCCGCCAGCTCTGGATTCTGGCCGAAGAAACGCTCGCGGTTGTATGCGCCGTCGTTGGCGGAGAAGGTCTGGAACTGTCCGTCCACGGTGTTCGCGAAGGCACGCAGCAGCGCGCCCGTGCGGTCGCGGGCGAACAGCGCATCCCAGTCCGAACCCCACAGCACCTTGATGACGTTCCAGCCCGCCCCCGCGAACTGGGCTTCGAGTTCGTCGATGATGCGGCCGTTGCTGCGCACCGGCCCGTCGAGCCGCTGCAGGTTGCAGTTGATCACGAACACCAGGTTGTCGAGACCTTCGCGCGCCGCAAGCGACAGCGCGCCGATCGACTCGGGTTCGTCCATCTCGCCGTCGCCGAAGAAGCCCCATACCTTGCGCCCCTGCGTGTCGAGCAGGCCGCGATTGCCGAGGTAACGCATGAAACGCGCCTGATAGATCGCGTTGATGGGGCCGATGCCCATGGAGCCGGTCGGAAACTGCCAGAAGTCCGGCATGAGCCACGGATGCGGATACGAGCACAAGCCCGGGCCGCCGATCTCGCGCCGGTAGTGTTCGAGATGCGTCTCGTCGAGAAAGCCTTCGAGGAAGGCGCGCGCATAGACACCGGGCGAGGAGTGCGGCTGGAAATAAACGAGGTCGCCGCCGTGCTCGTGCTGCGCGCCGCGAAAGAAGTGATTGAAGCCCACTTCGAACAGATCGGCGGCCGAGGCATAGCTGGCAATGTGGCCGCCCAGTTCGCCATAGGCGCGATTCGCGCGCACCACCATGGCGAGTGCGTTCCAGCGCAGCGCGGCGGAGAGTCGCTCTTCGATGTCGAGATCGCCCGGATACGGCGGCTGCCGTTCCACGCCCAGCGTGTTCGCATAGGGCGTCACTCTCGCGCGTGCCGATGCGATCCCGCGCGTGCCCGCATGCGCCGCGAGCCGGTCGAAGAGGTATTGCGCCCGCCCGGTGCCGGCGTGATGCACCACACCGTCGAGGGCGTCGAGCCACTCGGCCGTCTCCTGCGGATCGCTATCTTCGCCGGCCCGCATAGGGCAGAGCATCCATTGAGTACCGCTCGACAAATCCGTCATGACGCGACTCCGGCTGCAGGTGAACTGCGTGTGAACGACAGGATCAGCTTACCTGTGAGCGTTCAGAATTTGCGTCTGTTTTGCGGGTGCTCTAGTTTTCGTATAGTGTATTTATTCCTGAATTTTTCCGATTCGACGAATATTTACACTATGAGCAACGAGAAGGTCGCCGGGCGGCGTCTGGACCGCATCGACATTGCGATCCTGCAGCAACTCCAGCAGAACGCGCGCATCACCAACGCCGAGCTCGCGCGGGCCGTGAATCTCTCGCCCACGCCCTGCTTCAACCGCGTGCGCGCACTGGAAAAGCTCGGGCTGTTTCGCCAGCAGGTAACGCTGCTCGACGCAGACGCGCTGGGACTGCATCTCAACGTGTTCATTCAGGTGAGCCTGGAAAAACAGGTGGAAGACGCGCTGCGCCGATTCGAGCAGGCCGTGGGCGAGCGCCCGGAAGTGATGGAGTGCTATCTGATGACGGGTGATGCGGACTATCTGCTGCGCGTGGTCGTGCCGGACATGCAGAGTCTCGAACGCTTCATCGTGCAGTGGCTGACGAAGATCCCGGGCGTATCGAACATCCGCTCCAGCTTCGCGCTCAAGCAGGTGCGCTACAAGACGGCGCTGCCGCTGCCGGCAGCCGGCCTGACGCTCGCGGAGCGCGATGCGCAGCCCGACGACTGGGTTTAGCCGGCGCGAGGGCGGACAACCGCAATCGGTCCCAGCCTCACGCCGTGTGCAAAAAGCTCGTCGCCGGCCAGGCGCTACTGCTCTACGAAACGAAGCTCAGGATGCCGAACGCTCCGCTCGGCGGCAGGTCCACGCGCGTGCCGGCGTCCCGGCCGCCGTGGCCACGTTGCGCCACCAGCTCTCGCCCCGACGCGGCGACCCCAGGTCCAGCCGCTCGCCCATGCGCGGCGTCGCGAGAGCAATCGCGCGCGCCGTGGCCAGTTCCGTCACGCGCTCGAACGGCTCCTGCCAGCGGTGCATCGCCAGATCGAACGTGCCGTTGTGCACCGGCATGAGCCAGCGTCCGCGCAGATCGACATGCGCCTGCACGGTCTCTTCGGGCTGCATATGCACATAGGGCCAATGCTCGTTGTAGGCGCCCGTTTCGAGCATCGTCACGTCGAACGGGCCGAAGCGCTCGCCAATCTCGCGAAAGCCGTCGAAGTACCCCGTATCGCCGCTGAAGAACAGCCGCAGATCGTCTTCGACGATCACCCATGACGCCCACAGCGTGCTGTTGCCGTCGTAGAGGCTGCGCCCCGAAAAATGCTGCGCAGGCGTGGCCGTAAACGACACGCCGTCGATCTGCGTGCCCTCCCACCAGTCGAACTGGCGCACTTTGGCCGCGTCGATACCCCACTCGATCAGGCGGTCGCCCACGCCGAGCGGCGTCAGGAACACGCCGGTCGTCGCGGCAAGCGCAAGCACCGTGTCGCGGTCCAGATGATCGTAATGGTCGTGCGACAGAATCACGCCGCGCAACGGCGGCAACTCGTGCAGCGCAATGGGCGGCGCATGAAAACGCTTCGGGCCGACGTGGCGAAACGGCGAGGCGCGCTCCGCGAACACGGGATCGGTCAGCCAGTACTGGCCGCGCAATTTGAGAAGCAGGGTCGAATGGCCGAGCCGGTAGAGACTGCGGTCCGGCGCGGCATCGAGCGCTTCGCGCGTGAGGCGCTCCACCGGCAACGCAGCCGAGGGCGTCGTGCCGCGCGGCTTGTTGAAGAGCATGTTCCAGGCGAGGCGCAGATTCTTGCCGGCCGGCTCGACCGGGCGCGGCTTGACGTTACGAAAGCGCATGCCGTCGTGCTGCGGCGAAACGCCGAACCGGGCGCGCGAGCGTTCGGCGGTGACGAGACCCAGAGTGCGGCGCAGATAATCGGTCAGCGATGCCATGGAAGGTATCCGGCAGAATAAGTACACTGCACAGTGTAGTGTATTTTTGAGAAAAGTAAACTCCCCGGTGTAAAATCTCCGTATGGAATCGAGTACCTCTCCCCAACGCCTGACCGACCGCAAGCGCGCCGCCATCGTGGAAGCGGCCATCGAGGAATTTCTCGCGGCCGGCTTCGAGGCGACCAGCATGGACCGCATCGCGGCGCGCGCGTGCGTCTCCAAGCGCACGGTCTACAACCACTTCCCGAGCAAGGAAGCGCTGTTCGAAGCGATCATGCTGCAACTGTGGGACGCGAGCCACGCCACGGACACGTCCCCCTGGCGCGCCGGCGAGCCGCTGCGCCCGCAACTGGTCGAACTCCTGATGCGCAAGCTGCGCCTGCTGAACGACGCGTCGTTTCTCTCGCTGGCGCGTATGGCGATCGCAGCGGCCATGCATGCGCCCGAGCGCGCGAACGACATGGTGACGCGCATGGGAGAGCGCGAAGAGGATTTGACGGTCTGGATCCGCGCCGCGACGGCGGCCGGGCGCCTCAGGATCGACGACCCGCTGTTCGCCTCGCAGCAGTTGCAGGGGCTCGTGAAGGCGTTTGCGTTCTGGCCGCAGGTGGCGATGGGCAAGCCGCCGCTTGGCGAGGACGAGCAGAAGAAGGTGGCGGAAGCCGCCGCCGATATGTTTCTGGCGCGCTATGCGTGAGGTGTCAATCCCGCTGCGAAAGCTGAAACCCATTCCCTTCGGGATCCTCTCCATCGCAGAGCAGATAGGGAAATCCCTCTTGGCGTTTGGACTCGCGCATCGGTAATTCGGATCGTCTTCGGGCAGGCCACACGGCGGCGGCCGTCCCGGCACTCCAGCAAAGACAAATAATCCCGACGCGCCGTCGGGCCACCCTATCCCCGCGCCCGCATCGCACGGGCGACGCATTGCCGCGCGAGCACATCGGTCGGGTCGATCAACGTCACGCGCGCACCACGCCTGCCCACGAACGTCTCCTGCGGCAACAGCAACGGAAGTTCGGTGCAGCCCAGGATCACGGCTTCGACGCCCGCCTCGATCAATCCCTCCAGCGCAGCGGCGATATCGTCCTGGCACGGCCCCGTCGTATGGCCCGCCTTGACGCCCTGCGTCCCGTAGATCGCCGCCATCACGCGCGCCTGCAACGCCGGCTCCGGCACGATCTGGCGCAACCCCTCTCTTTCGAGCGCCCTGGCATACACGCCGCTCCCGAGCGTGCCCGAAGTCGCCAGCACGCCCACCTCGCGCAACGCCGGAAACGTCTCGCGCAGATAACGCGCCGTCACGGTGAGCATGTTGACGATCGGAATCGCGAGGTAGGGCTGGATGCGCTCCACGAACGCATGGGCCGTATTGCACGGAATGGCGATGACGTCCGCGCCGCCCTCCTCCAGCCGCTTGCAGGTGGCGTAGAGCGACACGGTGGGGTCGGCGCCGTCACCGATCAGATTTTCGGTCCGGTCGGGAATCTGCGGATTCTGCTCCACCAGCAGCTTGATGTGATCCTGGTCGCACCGTGCCTCGGTGTTGCGCACGATCTTCTGCAGGAAGTCGACGGTGGCCGCGGGACCCACGCCACCCAGCACGCCCACCCTGAACGCCGGCATCGCGGGCTCGCAGCGGCCCGACAACGCATAGCGCGCATACACCCGTGGCACGTCGATTACCGGCAGGGGCAGCGCATCGGTCCCGTGCATGCCGTCCATGCCCGGAACGATCACCTGCGCCCCTTGTTCGACGAGGCGCGCACAGGCCAGCGCCAGCATCGCGCGACCGGCACCCTCGTCGCAACGCGCATGGATCACCTCGAATTCGGGCGTCACGAAGTACTTCTCGAACAACCGGCTCTCGCGCACCGTATCGGAAACAACGACACCGATACGGCGAACGCCCGGAAAATGCTCTTGTATATGGGCTCGCACGGCCTCCACGACATCCACGATCGGCAAACGCGTATTCGCTCTCAGTTCGTCGATGAACGTGTGGCTCGCGAAACACGGCAACAGCACCGCCGTCACGCCGCGCCGCTCGAAATCGCGGATCGCATCGAAGATCCGGAGTTTGTTCGCAGTCTGCGCGGCCGCTTCGTCTGCGGAAACAGGCAAAGGAAGCGACGCGAAGCGCGCATCGACCTGAGCACACTCCACCCCACCCGACTCCTCCATTAGCAATCCGAACAGTTCCACGGCGCTTGCGAGCGGCTCGATGCCAGCCACCACGCCGAAGCGCTGCCGAACCCCGCCGTACCGGTCGTTCATTGCGCTTCACCCGGAACCTGCGCGAACACCGGCGCGCCCGCCTCTGCCGCCTCCTGCGCCGGTTCGCGCGCTTCCTCCCACCTGGCGATCACGGCTGTCGCCACACTGTTGCCGATCACGTTGGTCATGGTGCGGCCCATGTCGAGAATCTGGTCGATGGCGAGCACCATGGCCACCCCGGCCGCCGGCAGATGAAACATGGGCGCGACGGCGGCCACCACCACCACGGAGCCGCGCGGCACGCTCGCCATGCCCTTGCTGCTCAGCATCAGCACGAGCAGCATGAAGATCTGCTGCGAAACGGGCATGTCCACGCCAAAGGCCTGCGCGATGAAGATGGCGGCGAACGCCTGATACATCATCGAGCCGTCCAGATTGAACGCGTAGCCCAGCGGCAACGTGAAACCCACCACCTTCTTGGGCACGCCGAACTTCTCCAGTTGCTCGGTCAGGCGCGGATACGCCGCTTCGCTGCTCGCCGTGGAAAACGCGATCATCGCGGGCTCGCGCACCGCTTTGAGCAGCGTGAACGTGCGCCGGCCGAGGAACGCATAACCCACGGCGATCAGGATCGCCCACAGCAGCACCAGCCCAAGATAAAACGCACCGATCAGCTTGCCGTACGTGTACAGCACGTCGAGCCCGCGCAACGTGACGGCCGAAGCGATCGCCCCGAACACGCCCAGCGGCGCGGCACGCATGACGTAGTGCGTCACGCGCAGCATCACGGGCACCATGCCGTCGATGGCGGCGATGACCACGGCCACGCGCGGGTCGCGCTTGAGTGCGCCGAGCGCGAGGCCGAAGAACACCGAGAACACCAGGATCTGCAGGATGTCGTTGCGCGCCATCGCATCGAGCAGGCTGGTGGGAAACGCGTGGGTCAGCACGTCCCGGGCGTTGAGCGCGGCCGTGTTCAGGCCCGTCACCGTTTCGCCCGCGCCGGCCACCATGTGCAGCCCCGCGCCGGGTTGCAGAACATTGGCCAGCACCAGCCCGAGCGCGAGCGAAACGAGCGAGGCCCCGACGAACCAGCCCACGGAGCGCAGGCCGATGCGGCCCACGTCCTGGCCGCTGTCCATGCCCGCCAGCCCCGAAACGAGCGTGACGAACACGAGCGGCGCGATGATCATCTTGATGAGCCGCAGGAAGATATCCGTGACGATCGAGAAGTCGCCCGCGATGGCTTTCAGGGTGGCAGGATCGGCGGCGGTGTGGCACGCGTAGCCCGTGGCCACGCCCAGCAGCATGCCGATGCCGATATTCAATGTGAGGCGATTTTTCATGTCCGTCCTTCTGTGGCCCGTTCGGCGGCCTGGAATGAAGCATGGCGGCGCCATGCCCGGGAAGAAGCCGGACGCAACGCCGTGAAGGGCATCGCGCCGAAGTCAGAACGGATGGTAGGGAGGGACAAAAAAACGTTGATGCCGGTGCGGTATGCGCGTATGCGAAACCCGCATAAGCCGGGAAAACCCTGACGCTTAGCCCGCGGCGGCGGTACGGAAGTGTTGCCAGAGGGTATCGAGGAATTCGCTGCGGTTGGAGGCGTCGCGATACACGCGCAGCTCGACGTCGAGATTCCAGCCGCTGGGGCCGGCCGGCACGAGTTCGCCGGCGGCGAGTTCCGCGGCAATTGCGCTCTTCGGCAGCCACGCAATGCCCTCGCCTTCCATCACCAGCTTCTTGAGCACTTCCGCCATGTCCGATTCGTAGTGCAACCGCAGCGCGGGCGTGGCGGGCGCGCGGCCGAGCAGCAGCGAAACGCAGCGGCCGAAGTAGCTCGTCTCCGTGTACGAGATGTGCGGCAGGGGCTGCACCGCGGTGCCCGGCAGCCGGAACAGCGGCGCCGAGCGCGGACTGGGCCGGCTGGCCGGCATGAGCGTATCGATCCCCACGCGCACGTGTTCGTACTTCGCGGGGTCGAGATGCAGCGGCAGTTCCGGGTGGTGATACGCGAACATCAGCTCGCAGTTGCCGTTCACGAGCATCAGGATCGAGTCGTGCACGTTGGTGGGCACGACCCGCGCGCGCACTTCGCCAAAGTCGGCGGCGAGCGCCTTGAGCCAGGCCGGCAGAAAGTTCAGCGCGATCGTATGGCCCGCGGCGATCTGCAGGCTCTTGCCCGCAATGCGCTGCTCGGTGCGGATGATCGCGCGCGTATCGAAGAGCTTGCTCAGGATGTCTTCCGCCACTTCGCGAAAGAGCTGGCCGGCGGGCGTGAGCACGGGCGGGAAGCTGCTGCGGTCGATCAGTTCCGCGCCCACCCATTGCTCGAGCGACTGGATCCGCCGGCTAAAGCCCGACTGCGTGACGTTGCGAAACTCCGCCGCGCGGGAAAAACTCTGGTACTGGGCGAGAGCGACGAAGTCCTCGATCCACTTGATTTCCATACGCCTTCGGTGCTCGTGCTTGCGGGAGCGCACATTGTACGCTCGCGCCCCGCGCTCACGGCGGCGGGGGAACGCCGCCCAGTTGCACCTCCTTCACGGCAGCCGCCTCGATCACGCGATGCGCATCGTGATACGCGTTGCCGGTCAGCGTCTGATAGTCCTTCAGGCATTGCAGGCCTTCGGCGAAGGCGCCGCCGCCAATGCATGCGCGCAGCGCGGCGGCTTGCGAGAGCGCCGGATAGCGCGCCTCGGCTTCGTCGAGAAAACCGCGCATGGCGTCGTGCAGATCGTCGTACGTTTGCGCCTGGTTGATGCCGTTGATTCGGTCGTCGGGTGTCATGATTCCACTCCGCGTCGTATCGAAGGAATCAGCATAGCGCAACGTCGGCAAGCGCGTGCCGGCGCCGGGTTGTTGCGGCGCAGTGAATCGCCGCTGCATTTATTTCGTAATCCCTGGCAATTCGTGCACAGGCAGGCCAGCACACGGCGATGCCCTGCCCGTTATTCGGAGGATCTCCGGACGCGTGCCGGGTCGGCGTGCAGTCCCGCGCATATTCGGCGCCGAACCGGTCGCGAGCGGCACCGATGTCGGACGAGTCGTTGTCGATGGCCGGTCGATACCCCACCGACTCCAGCTCCGCCCTCGCGCGCGCGACATCGGTCTGGGCAAGCGGGCCATCGTGAAGAGAGGCGGCGAGGCACGCCGCCTTCGCAGAAAGGCATCGACAGCATTTCTTTGGCGGGTTATAAGGCCATCAGGTCATTTGACCCTGTGCACACAACCCGCCACGGGATGCGTCATTCCCGGGAGCCCTCTCGATGCTTGCCCATCTCGCCCAGATCTTCAACGACTCGAATTCGCACGTACGCAGCAAACTGTTCGGCATTTACGGGGTGCTCGGCGCACTCAACATCCTTGCCTGGGTCTGGGCACTCGTCGCTTTCCACGACTATCCGGTGCTGCTCGGCACGGCCCTCCTCGCCTATGGCTTCGGCCTGCGCCACGCGGTGGATGCCGACCATATCGCCGCCATCGACAACGTCACGCGCAAGCTCATGCAGGAGAAGAAGCGGCCCGTTGCAGTCGGCTTCTTCTTTTCGCTCGGCCATTCGACGGTGGTCGTGCTGGCCTCGGTGGGCGTCGCGCTCGCCACCACGGCCATTCAAGGCCGCTTCGACAGCTTCAAGGAAGTGGGCGGCGTGATCGGCACGGCGGTGTCCGCGTTTTTCCTGTTCGCGCTCGCGCTCATGAACCTGCTGATCCTGCGCGGCATCTACGCGGCGTGGCGCCGGGTGCGCAGCGGCGGCGGCTATGTGGACGACGACTTCGACCTGCTGCTCGCCAACCGCGGCTTCCTTGCGCGCCTGTTCCGCCCGCTCTTTCGCCTCGTGACGCGCAGCTGGCACCTGTACCCCATCGGCTTCCTGTTCGGCCTCGGCTTCGATACGGCGACGGAAATCGGCCTGCTCGGCATTGCCGCCACGCAGGCCGCGAAGGGCCTTTCGCCGTGGGCGATCATGGTGTTCCCGGTGCTCTTCAGCGCGGGCATGTCGCTCGTCGATACGCTCGACGGCCACCTGATGCTCGGCGCCTACGGCTGGGCCTACGAAAAGCCGCTGCGCAAGATCTACTACAACATGACCATCACGCTGGTTTCGATCGTGGTGGCCGTCGTGATCGGCGGGATCGAAGCACTCGGGCTCCTCGCCGACCAGTTCAGCCTCAAGGGTCCCGTATGGGACACCATCGGGGCGCTCAACGACAACTTCGGCGTGCTCGGCTACATCATCATCGGCATCTTCGCGCTGAGCTGGATTGCCTCTGCCGTGATCTACCGGGTGAAGGGTTTCGACGAAACCGGCGCTTCGCCGCAACCCTGATGGAACAAGGGTTAAAGCAACCCTGTTTATTGATGTGTTAGTGCGTTCGAACCGGCGCGGGCCAACCCCAGCAGCACCTGGCTGCCGTTGTTGCGCGCCGCGTCCTCTTTCGAAAACGTCTGCTCGCTATACGCAATCAGCTTGAATCCGCCCCCCGCGGCGCGAGGAACGGTAATACCCCAATGCCAGCCGCCGTCCTGCTCGAATACGTGCAGGATCGGATCGACACTGACCGCCAAAGCCCGTAACGTCGTCATGGCGCATCCTCCCGTCATGGCACGACCGCGCCCGCACTGACGCGAACGCACCAATCCAGTCTAGTCGGATTTCGCTGCATTGCAATATGGCTGCCGTTGTAAAAATGTCGAATGGGCATTCGCCGTAATTTTGAAAAACCCTGGTATCCGAACAAGATGTGCGACGATAAAAGCACGGCAATAGTGAAATGAATGCCGGGATTGACGGGGGTTCTATGAGCAATCATTCGCTCATCTGGGCGGCAGTGCCGCACAACAGTGACGGTGTCGTGTTTCAGGCACGTATTCTCCACGGATTTCAACGCTTCCATGTGTCACGCCGCGTATTGGAGGAAGTGTTCGGAATCGAGCGCAAAGCGTCGGACGCGCGGCAACTGGAAGTGTTCTACGCGGTCTTCGCAGAGATTCTGAGCCAGGCGCGTGACAAACGTTCGATAGCCGGGTCGGACACCGTTGCGCTCGTCCCCGCCGACTTTCTCACGCGTGACAGGACGGCCCGCGCCGCGCACGCCGACGCGGGAGTACGCCGGCTGCAGTAGGCTTCGTCCGTTCATTCTCAAAGACGCCCGGCGGCGAGCGGCAAGGCGCCGCCTGCGGGCCTTACCGCCCATCCCACCCGGTTCGCCCGTTTCAGGACGCCTTGCGCCACTCCGGCGTCCACGCGCTCTCGGTGAGCGTGGAAACGAACCGTGCGGTTTCCGGATCGCGCGGCCGCATGAACACGTCCTCCGCGCTGCCCGCCTCCACCACCTGACCGCCGCGCAGAAACACCACGTGATGCGCGACCGAAGCGGCAAGGCGCAGATCGTGCGTCGCCATCAGCATCGTCATGCCTTCTTCCGCGAGCTTGCGCAGCGTCTCCACGACTTCACCGGCCAGGCCCGGATCGAGCGCCGATGTGGGCTCGTCGCACAGCAGCACCTCCGGCGAAGGCGCCAGTGCACGCGCAATGGCCACACGCTGCTGCTGGCCGCCCGACAAGGTGGCGGGCCACGCATCGGCCTTGTGTGCGATGCCCACCTTCTCCAGCAGCGAGAGTGCACGCGTGCGGGCACGTGCCACGTCCCACTTCTGCACCGTCACGAGCCCTTCCATCACATTCTGGACCGCTGTGAGATGCGGAAAGAGCTGGAAATTCTGGAACACCATGCCGCTATGGCGGCGGATCGAAAACACGTCCTGGGTCGAGAGCTTTTGTCTCGGCGAGAACGCAAGCCGCGCATCGCCCACGCTCAGCGCGCCGGCGTCCGGTATTTCGAGCAGGTTCACGCAGCGCAGCAGCGTGCTCTTGCCGCTGCCCGATGGGCCGATCACGGCCGTTACGCTGCCGCGCGCGAGCGACAGATTCACGTCCGCCAGCACGCGATGGCCTTGAAAGTGCTTCTCGATGTGTTCGAGCTGGATCATGCGCGGGCCGCCTCGAAACGTGCGTGCCGGCCGAAGCGCTCCTCGAGACGCACCTGCGCGGCCGATAGCACCGAACTGAACAAGAGGTAAATCAATGCGGCTTCAGTATAGAGAATCAGCGGCTCGTAGGTCACGGCGGCAATGCGCTGCGCCGCCTGGAAAATCTCGGGCACGGTGAGCACAGCGGCCAGCGACGTGTCCTTCACGAGCGAAATGAACGAATTCGACAGGGCCGGCAGCGCTACGCGCACGGCCTGCGGCAGGATCACGCGGCGCAGCGCCTGCGCGCGCGTCATGTTGATCGAGTATGCGGCCTCCCATTGCCCCTTGGGAATCGATTCGATCACGCCGCGCACGACTTCGGCGTTATACGCGCCCACGTTGAGCGAAAAGCCGATGATGGCCGCCGTCAACGGATCGAGCACGATACCGACGTTCGGTAGTCCGTAGAAAATCACGAAGAGCTGCACGAGCAGCGGCGAGCCGCGAAAGAGCCAGATATAGAAGCGGATCGCGCGGACCGCCGCCGGCGGCCCGAACAGGCGCAGCAACGCGGCGAAGAACGCGATCGTCACGCCTATCGCAAACGAAGCCAGCGTGAGCGGCACCGTGAACACGAGCCCCGCGTACAGCAGGGGCCAAAGCGATTGCGCCATCAGATGCAGCCACGCCGGCATGTTCAGATCTCGCCCGGGTTATTGCGAAATGTCTTTACCGAAGTACTTCTGCGAGATCTTCGCGTAAGTACCGTCGGCCTTGATATCGGCAAGCGCCTTGTTGATCGCGGCCTGCAGGTCGGGGTTGCCCTTGCGGATCAGCACGCCCGACTGGTCGTCGTCGCTCGACGTATCGGTCGCGGCGATCTTGAGCTTCGCGTCCGGCTTGTGCTTCCTGAAGTCGAGGTACGAGAGTTCGTCGTTGACGGTGGCGTCCACGCGGCCCGAGGTCAACAGGTCGATCGACTCGTTGAACCCCTGCACCGGCACGACGTCGGCACCGTGCGCGGCGGCGAGCTTGCCGAAGTTGCTCGTGAGCGTATTGGCCGACTTCTTGCCCTTGAGGTCGTCGAACGACTTGATGGTGGTGTTGTCCGAGCGGACGATCAGCACCGCGTGCGTCGAGATGTACGGCGTGGAAAAGTCGTATTTCACTTTGCGCGCGTCGGTGATCGACACTTCGTTGATCACCGCGTCGTAACGGTTCACGTCGAGGCCCGCGATCAGGCCGTCCCACTTGCCCTCGACGAATTCCGGCTTTACGCCGAGATGCTGGGCGATGGCCGTTGCGATGTCCACGTCGAAGCCCGTGAGCTTGCCCGATTCGTCGTGGTACGTGAACGGCGCGTAGGTGCCTTCGGTGCCCACGCGGAACACGCCGGCAGACTTGATCTGCGCGAGTTCGTCGGCGGCGAAGGCACTCGTGGTGGCCGCGACCTGGAGCAGCGCGATGAGCAACATGGAACGAATGGATTTCATGGTCGGGTCCCCTATTCGGTTGAGTAGTCCAGCCGGCGGTCCGCAGGGAGCCTGCCCGGAGTTCACGCATTCTACTGACGCGCGTTTTACGGCCAACCATCGAGTTCCGGTATCGATATGAGCGGCGGGAATTTGCATGCGGTGGTGCGGCTGGGCAGCCAGAAATTCCGTTTAAATGACGAAAAAGACATTTCAGCAGATGCCCCTTCATGGTGTCCGTTTCACTTTCAAAGCGCCTTCATCCCACATCACCATGCTCACGTGGAATATTTATCTGCATTTAATATTTAAATTGCGCATGGCTCGGTGCTAGTCTTTTTCGAGTCCATGGCGCCGCTGGGCGGCGCCCTCTTCGTTTTTGTCGGCGGCCTTCGCCGCCCTCCAGGGAGCCAGCATGAGCGTAGAATTCATCGGCATGATCCAGCAGCGCAAGGTTTCGGAAATCCATTCGCCGCAAGGCCCCGCAATCGACGTCGATTACGTGCGCAGCTTCGCGCAGGCCCATGAACGCGCGGGCTTCGACCGCATTCTCGTGCCGCACAGCTCGGTCAGCCCGGACGCCACGCTCACGATCGCCTACGCGGCCAGCGTGACCTCGCGCGTGCATTTCATGCTGGCCCATCGCCCCGGTTTCGTCGCGCCCACGCTGGCCGCCCGCCAGATCGCCACGCTCGATCACTTCTCGGGCGGGCGCCTCGCCGTGCACTTCATCTCGGGCGGCAGCGATACCGACCAGCGCCGCGACGGCGACTTCCTGAGCCACGACGAGCGCTACGCGCGCACCGACGAATATCTGACGATCCTCAAGCGCATCTGGACCGAGAGCCAGCCATTCGATCACGATGGCCGCTTCTACCGATTCGAGCAGGGCCATTCCGAGGTCAAACCGCGTCAACAGCCGCACGTGCCGATCTACTTCGGCGGGGCCTCCGAGGCCGCGCTCGCGGTGGCGGGCAAGCATGCGGACGTGTACGCGCTGTGGGGCGAATCGAAGCAGCAGGTGGCGGACCTGATTGGCCGGGTGCGAGCCGAGGCCGCCAAACATGGCCGCAACGTCCGCTTTTCGGTGTCGTTCCGCCCGATCCTCGCCGATACCGAAAAGGCCGCCTGGGAGCGTGCCGGGCACATCCTCGAAGAAACGCGCCGGTTGCGCGCCGAACAGGGGATCGACAAGGGCGGCCCACTGCAAAGCGAAGGCGCGCGGCGCCTGCTTGCCGCCGCCGGTGACGGCGTGCGCGCCGACGAGCGCCTCTGGACCGCCGTGGCGAAAGAGATCGGCGGACGCTCGAACTCGACGGCACTGGTCGGCACGCCCGAGCAGGTCGCGCATACCCTTTCGGAGTACTACGCGCTTGGCGTCACGACCTTCCTCGTCCGCGGCTTCGATCCGTTCGAAGACGCCGTGGATTATGGGCGCGTGCTGATTCCCGCCACGCGCGAACTGACCTCCCGCGTGCCTGCCGCCGCTTGAGGCCTGCGCTTGAGGCCTGCTTAACGCCCTCTTCTCCTACGCCACGGCTACCCACAGCATGAGTTCCGCCCTCCTCTCCAGCGCGCCTGCCGACTTCAGGCACGCGCCCATCCGCAAGTTCTGGTTCGACGACGAAGCAGCGCCCGCACGCACCGTTGCCGAAGAACGCCTGCACCGCCAGGCGCGCCTCGCCGGCGCGTTCCGGCTATTTGCGCGCTACGGCTTCGACCAGGGCCTGGCCGGTCACATCACCGCGCGCGACCCCGAATGGCACGACCACTTCTGGGTCAACCCGCTCGGCCTGCACTTCGGCCAGATCCGCGTGTCGGACCTGCTGCTCGTGAACCGCCACGGTGAAATTGTCGTGGGCGAAGGCCCCGTCAACCAGGCGGCCTTTGCGATCCACGCCGCGATCCACGAAGCGCGGCCCGACGTCGTGGCCGCTGCCCACACGCATTCGCTCTACGGCAAGGCCTGGTCCACGCTGGGCCGCACGCTCGATCCGCTTACACAGGATTCCTGTGCGTTCTACGAGGATCACGCGCTCTTCGACGACTTTCGCGGCGTGGTGCTCGATACCGACGAGGGGGCACGCATTGCCGGCGCGCTCGGCACGCGCCGTGCCGTGATCCTGAAGAACCACGGCATACTCACGGCGGGCCCGACCGTGGAGGCCGCGGCGTGGTGGTACATCGCGCTCGACAATGCCTGCCATGCCCAACTGCTGGCCGAAGCGGCGGGCGAGCCGCAGCGCATTCCTCACGACATCGCCGCACTCACGCACCAGCAGGTCGGGCGCCCTGCCGGCGCACGCCACGCGTTCGAAAGCCTCTATGCAGGCCTCGTCGCGCGCGAACCGGAGTTGCTCGACTGATGGGCCTGCACAAACTCCGCCGCTTCGTCGGCACGATTGCGGAACTCGTGGATGAGGCATCGCCCGAAGGCGAGCTGATCGAACACGGCCTCGCCGCCCTGCGCGAACTGGTGCGCGAAGACGACTGGCTGCCCGACGCGTTCGCCGCGCCTTCCTCCGAGCGCTATCAGCAATACCTGCTGCACGCGGATGCGCGCCAGCGCTTCTCGGTGGTGAGCTTCGTGTGGGGGCCGGGGCAGCAAACGCCGGTTCACGACCATACCGTCTGGGGCCTCATCGGCGTGCTGCGCGGCGCCGAATACGCACAACCCTATGCCCGCGACGCAAGCGGCGCGCTCCAGGCGCACGGCCCCGAGCTCCTGCTGGAGCGCGGCGCGGTGGAGGCTGTCTCGCCCAGCATCGGCGACATCCATCGCGTACGCAATGCATACGACGACCGCGCTTCGATCAGCATCCACGTGTATGGCGCCAACATCGGAGCGGTGCGCCGCTCGACCTGGCAGGCCGACGGGCGTACGAAGCCGTTCATCTCCGGCTACTCGAACGAAGTCCTCCCCAACCTCTGGGATCTCAGCAAGGAATCCGCCGTCTCATGAAGTCATTTCCCACGCGCACGGTTGCGGAAGTCCGCGAGGCCCTGCTCGCCGGCCGCGAAATCGCGCTGCTCGACGTGCGCGAAGAAGATCCGCACGCACAGAGCCATCCGCTCTTCGCCGCGAATCTGCCGCTCGCGAAACTCGAACTCGAAGCCGGGACCAGGCTGCCGCGACGCAGCGTGCCGATCGTGCTGCTCGACAACGGCGAAGGCTTCGCGCTGCGCGCCGCGGAAAAGCTCGACGCGCTCGGCTATACCCACGTCGCGTTGCTCGAAGACGGTCTCGCGGGCTGGATCCGCGCGGGCGGCGAAATCTTTCGCGATGTGAACGTGCCGAGCAAGGCCTTCGGCGAGTTGGTGGAATCGCAGCGTCACACGCCTTCGCTTTCCGCCGAGGCCGTGAACGCCTTGCTCGCGAGCGGCGAGCCGGTAGTCGTGCTCGATGCGCGCCGCTTCGACGAATACCAGACCATGAACATTCCGGGCAGCATCAGCGTGCCGGGCGCGGAGCTCGTGCTGCGCGCGCGTACGTTGGCGCCCGATCCCGCGACACGCGTGATCGTGAACTGCGCGGGCCGCACGCGCAGCATCATCGGCACGCAGTCGCTCGTCAACGCCGGCCTGCCGAATCCCGTGGCTGCGCTGCGCAACGGCACGATAGGGTGGACGCTCGCGGGCCAGACGCTCGAGCACGGCAGCGCGCGCCAGTTCGACCCGCAGGCGGGCCGAGACGCCACCACGCTCGCGCCATCGCGCGAGGCAGCCCGCACGCTTGCCGACCGGGCGGGCGTGGGCCGCACTACGCTGCACGAGGCCGCACGCTGGGCCAGCGATTCGACGCGCACCACTTATCGCTTCGATGTGCGCACGCCGGCCGAATACGAAGAGGCTCATGCACCGGGTTTTCAGGGTGCGCCCGGCGGCCAACTTGTTCAGGAAACCGAAATGTTAGCACCGGTGCGCGGTGCGCGCGTGGTGCTCTTCGACGACGACGGCGTGCGCGCGAACATGACCGCGTCATGGCTCGCGCAAATGAACGTGGACGTGTATGTGGTGGACGAGGCACGCGCCGAAGACCTGAGCGAACACGGTCCGTGGCAGGCGCCGAAACCGCCCGCTCCATCCGTCGCTTCAATCACACCCGAAGCGCTCGCTGCACGTCTCGGGCAAACGGACCACGGCACCGTAATCCTCGACTTCACGTCGAGCGCCAATCACGTGAAAGCGCACATCCCGGGCGCGTGGTGGACCCTGCGCTCGCATCTCGCGTCCGGCTTTAACGACCTGCGCGCCTTGCCCGACGCGAAACGCTACGTGGCCGTCTGCATGACCAACGCGCTCGCGCCGTTTGCCGCACCCGAGATTGCCGCACTCACCGGCAAGCCGGTCGAAGTCCTGGAAGGCGGCACGGCGGCATGGATCCGCGCCGGACTGCCCGTCGAAAGCGGCGACGCCCGACTCGCCTCGCCGCGCATCGACCGCTACCGGCGCCCCTACGAAGGCACCGACAACGCGCGCGAAGCCATGAACGCGTACCTGGAATGGGAATATGGGCTCGTCGAGCAGTTGGGGCGCGACGGCACACACGGCTTCTTCGTGATCTGAACGCGAGATGGGCGTTGAGTCAGGCACGGGGCGCTCGCGAGCGCCCCGCTCCATGCCGGGTCAGGCGGCCCGCGCGATCCTTGCCGCCTTGAAGCTGCGCGCAATGCTTTGCGCCAGCACCGCCAGCGCCGACTCCATCTTGCCGATCGCGCGGGAGCGCACGATCCACACGGCAATCTCCGGCTTGAAGTCGCTCACCTGCACGATATCGAGCGAGTCTGCATACGCGCTCGCCACTACGAGCGGCAACGGCACGAGACCGAGGCCCACGCCATCGGCCACGAGACCCAGCTGCAATTCGGTGCCGAGCGTTTCGAGGTTCAGCTTGAGCACGTGCCCTTGGGCCGCGAGCGCGTGCTGCAAGCCCGCACGAAAACCGCAACCGTCCGGATTGAGCACCCAGCCGTGCGACTGGCATTCGGCGAGCGTATGCGCGCGCCGCTTGAGCAAGCCTTTCTGCGCCACCACGGCCAGCCTCAGCGAGCCGAGCAACTCGCCCGCGAGCGTTTCGGGCAACGCGCGGTTGGCCGGCAGCATCACCATGGCGGCATCGAGCTCACCGTCCTCCACCCTCTGCAGAAGCGGCGCCCCCCAACCTGTCGAAACGCGCGCCTGCAGTTCGGGATGCGCATGACGCAGCGCCTGCAGGGCATCGAGCATGGCGATGTCCGCCACGGTTTGCGCTACGCCGAGGCGCAAGACACCCGCCAGCGGCGCGCCGTCGTTCACCAGTTGCCGCAGCACCTCGATCTCTCGCACGATCGCACGGCACTGGTCGTACACCACGCGGCCCATCGGCGTCGTGCGCAGCGGCTTGGTATTGCGGTCGAGCAGCTCCACGCCCAGCGCCTCTTCGAAGTTCTGGATACGGCGCGTCACGGCCGGCTGGGTCAGGTCGAGCCGGTCCGCCGCCTGGCTGAGCGACTCGCTGCGCACGACGGCGACAAAGGCTTCGATCTCGTCGAGTTTCATAAGGGAATGGGTTCGGGCTTGCAAACTGCCCGCAACGGCAGCCTGATTTCGGTTTGCATTAATGCCGCAGCACAGGGCGGCGGCGCGAATTCTCCCTAGATTAGCGCCTGAGCGGCCCAGGACTCAAGTCCCCGTGCATTTGCGCTACGCATATTTGTATAGAAGAACAATGCGTTTGCCTTATGGAGAACCGCTCCGTATCGTGTCCTCTTAAGACTGCCTGTTTGCCGAATTTCCCATTTGACCATCGCTACCGAGGAACCGTTCATGCGCCGTCCATCCGTCCGCCTGCTGCTCGCGCTCGCCGCTGCCCTGCCGTTCGCGGTCTCTGCGGCCACGCTCAAGGTCGGCGACCAGCAACTCCAGACGCGCGGCATCCTGGAAGCCTCCGGTCAGTTGAAGGACGTGCCGTACACCATCGAATGGTTCAACTTCCCGGCCGCGCAGCCACTGGGCGAAGCGCTCAATGCAGGGGCCATCGACGTAGGCGGGCTGGGCGACGCGCCTCTCATCTTCGCCTACGCCGCGGGCGCGAAGATCCGTGCCGTGTCGGCCACGCGTTCGATACCGCTCGACCTTGCAGTCGTCGTGCCCGACCATTCTCCGATCGGAAACGCCGCGGACCTCAAGGGCAAACGCATTGCCACCACGCGCGGCTCGATCGGCCACTACCTCGCCATTGCCACGCTCGAACGCGCCAACCTCAAGCAGACCGACGTCACCTGGGCGTTCATGCAGCCTGCCGACGCGCGGGCTGCGCTTGCCTCCGGCAGCGTCGATGCGTGGTCCACATGGGACCCGTACGTGGCGCTTTCCGAAGCACGCGACCACTCGCGCAGCGTGGCGAACGGCATCGGCCTTTCCTCGGGCCTGAGCTTCGAAGCCGCTACCGACGAGGCCATTCGCGACAAGCGCGCAGAGCTCGCCGATTTCCTGCGCCGCGTGGCCGCCGGCCAGCGCTGGGCGCTCGATCACCCCGACGAAGTGGCCGCAATCCAGTCGCGCGTGACGGGCCTGCCCGCCGACGTGCTGAAAACGGTCTATCAGCGCGCCCAGCTGCATCCCGTGCCGATCGACAACGCGTTGATCGCCGAGCAGCAACACACCGCCGACCTTTACTTGCGCGCCGACGTGATCAAGACGCACCTCGACGTCACGCCGAGTTTCGACAAGCAGTTTTCGTCGAGCGCCCCCTGATGCCGCGCAAGCGCCAACGCACATATTAGTTGGACTCCCGATGACCCGCCGACCTCCCGACACCGCCCTCGCCGAAGTCGAACGCGATCCCGCCGCGCTGGCCGCACTCGCCGACCTCGATGCCGATGCCGCCCAGACCTGGCTCGACGCTCTCAGCGCGCAATTCGCCGCAGGCGCCGCCGAACTCGACGCGGGCCCGCACTTTCCGCACGAGAACCTGGCGCATCTGCGCCGCGCGGGCCTGCTCTCGCTCACGGTGCCGCGCGTGCTGGGCGGCCATGAGGCCACGCTTGCGCAAACCCTGCGCGTGGTGCGCGCCATCGCGCGCGGCGAGCCTTCGACGGCGCTGATCTTCGTGATGCAATGCCTCTACCACGTACGCCTCCAGGCCAATCAAAACTGGCCGGCCGCGCTCAAGGAGCGCGTGGCGCGCGACGCCGTCGAACGCGGCGCGCTCATCAATTCGCTGCGCGTGGAGCCGGAGCTCGGGTCGCCCTCGCGTGGCGGCCTGCCGGCCACCGTTGGGCGGCGCGACGGCCAACGGTGGATCCTCAACGGCCGCAAGCTCTACTCGACCGGCAGCCCCGGTCTCACCTGGCTCGCGGTGTGGGGGCGCACGGACGAGGCGACGCCGCGCGTGGGCACCTGGCTCGTGCACCGCGACTCCCCGGGTATGCGCTTCGGCGCGCCGTGGAATCATCTGGGCATGCGTGCAACGGGCAGCCACGAGGTGATCTTCGAAAACGTCGAAGTGCCCCTCGAATACGCGGTCGATCTGCAGGTGCCCGGACCGGCCAACGGCATGGACCCGGTGACGGCGGTATGGATGAACGTGCTGCTGCCCGCGATCTACGACGGGGTAGCACGCGCGGCACGCGACTGGTTCGTGCAGTGGGCGGCGACACGCGTGCCGTCGGGGCTTGACGCACCGCTTTCCAGCCTCGACAGCTTCCAGCAGACCGTGGGCCGCATCGATGCGCTGCTGATCGCCAATCGCGTTCTGCTCGATGCGGGTGCAAGCGGTGCCATGCCGGTATCCGAAGCCCAGGCGATCAAGTACCTCGTGAGCCGCAACGCGATCGACGCGGTGCAGCACGCGCTGGAAGCCAGCAGCAATCCGGGCCTGAGCCGCGACAATCCACTGGAGCGGCACTATCGCGACGTGCTGTGCGCGCGCATCCACACGCCGCAGAACGATAGCGTGCTGGGCGCGCTGGGTCGTGCGGCGTTCGCGGGCCATGGAGCGGCCGCGTCATGACGATTGATGTAAAACGCTTTGGCGTAGCCGATACCGATAGTTGACGATCGGAATCAAGATGGACAGGGGCGTCGGGGTATTCTTAAAGTCGGTTCCGACGATATCGAGGAGTTCCCGAATGGAACCGAAAGCGGCAGGTCTCGTTGCCGGCGATGCCGTCGCCTACCCTGCCGATGACCTCGTTGCCGCCCGGCAAGCAGACCGTTCATGGGGCTTCGCGCACAAAGACGGCCGTCCGTACTGAACGCCGCCCCGCCTTCATCGCCCCGCGGCGAACAGCAGCGAGAGCCCCGAAGAAAGCATCAGCCCGTCCACCACGAGCCGGAACGCATGCGGCGACATCCGCGCAACGATGCGGCGCGCGCCGAACGTGCCGAGCATGAGCGACGTTCCCGTAATCAGGCCGTCCACGATCAAGTGCATGGGCAACGCGCCGAAGTGCTCGAACACCGAGACCTTGGCGCCATACACGGCGAGCGACCCCGCTGCTTCGGTCGCAAGAAATGCGCCCTTCACCAGCCCGTAGCCCATGAAAACCGGCACGGTGATGGGCCCGGTAGAAACGACGATGCCCGTTAAAAAGCCCACCACGGCGCCAATGAGCGAAAGGTGCAGCAGCGAGAAACGGATCGCGCGCCGCGCGAACCAGCGGCGCGTCGGCACCATGGCGAGAAAGAACAAACCAAGCGCCAGCTCGACGGCGCGCGGCGGCAACGCGAGCAGCGTGCGCACGCCCAGCATCGCGCCAGGCACAGCCGTCACGCAATAGGCCGAGCAGGCACGCCAGTCGATCTCGCGCCACCACGACAGCACCTTGCCGAGATTTCCCATGATGGCGGCGATGGCCATGATCGGCACGGCTTCCTGCGGTCCGTGCAAGATCACCAGCACAGGCATGAGCATCATCGACGAACCAGTCCCGATCACGCCGCTCAGCACGCCGGCCATCAGCCCTACCGCAAGAACGACCAGATACCCCATTGCTCCCCCTTCGTTTCAACGCATTTTAACCGGCGGCTTTTATGCGGGAGCCTTGCGGCTTTTCATCCGGCTTGCATGCGACTTCGGCGCGCTTCGCTCCGGCGCAGCCAGACTACCCGATGCAGCGGCCCTCAGATAGCGGCGAAAAGTCGAACACTCCATGTGGCTGCGCTCGGGGCAGGCCGCGGCATGCCGCAGACCATCGCGCATGGCGCTCAGGCGGCGAATGGTCTTGTCCAGCTCTTCCGCTTTGGCCGTCAGCATGCCACGGTCGATCTCCGTGCGCTTCGTGCCGGAGAGCATCCGCACGATCTCGTCGAGCGAGAAACCCGCGGCCCTGCCGAGCGCCACGAGCGCGAGACGTTCCAGCACGGCAGCATCGAACACGCGACGCAAGCCGCGCCTGCCCGTCGAAACGATCAGGCCCTTCTCCTCGTAAAACCGCAATGTCGAAGCCGGGACGCCCGTGCGCCGCGCCACTTCCGAGATGTCGAGATGCTCCACGCTTGACCTCAAGTCGACTTGAATTCGTATAGTCCAATGACGCTGTTGCGAAGATTATCAAGGAGAACGCCATGCATGGCACGTCGTCGCCCAACGATGAGCAGTCGAAGCTGTGGAACGGTCCGTCCGGCCGCGCGTGGATCGACACGCAAAGGCTGCTGGATACGCTGTTCACTCCGTTTCAGGATCTGCTCGTCGAAGCGCTTGCGAAACGCCCCGAAAGCCGCGTGCTCGACGTGGGCTGCGGCACGGGCAGCACGACGCGCGCGCTTGCGAAGCAAGGCAGCGTGCGAGGCCGTTGCATCGGCATCGATATCTCCGGTCCCATGATCGAAGTGGCTCGTCTGCTCGCCGAACGGGAAGGCTCGACTGCGCGCTTCATCTGTGACGACGTGCAGCGTCATTCGTTCGAGCGCGCGAGCTTCGATACGATCGTCTCGCGCTTCGGCGTGATGTTCTTCGCCGACGCCGTCGAGGCGTTCGCCAATCTGCGGCATGCCGCGAGCGAGCAAGCCGGCCTGCATTTCATCGCCTGGCGCAGCGCGGCGGAAAATCCGTTCATGACGACGCCCGAGCGCGCGGCAGCACCGCTGCTGCCCGCATTGCCCCCGCGCCGCCCCGGTGCCCCGGGGCAGTTCGCGTTCGAAGATCCTCATCGCATCGCGGCCATTCTGGAGGCGAGCGGGTGGAATCGCATCGAAATCAGGCCGATCGACGTTCCATGCAGCATGCCCAAGACGGGACTCGTCGACTATCTGACGAAGCTCGGTCCGGTAGGCCGCGCACTCGAAACCGCCGACGAAGCCACGCGCGGGCGTGTGGTCGATGCCGTCCGCGTGGCCTGCGAGCCGTACGTGCACGGCGACACGGTGAGTTTCACTGCCGCCTGCTGGTTCGTGGAGGCCAAGGCCTCGCCGGACTGAGTGAAAGTCCCGCGCGGCCGCTTTCAGGGCGGCAGCACCAGCGAGCCGCAACCCGTGTCGGTGACGAACACGGCAAGCAGTTTCGCCGGCCGTACCGGGTCGGGATTCTCCGCGAAAGCATGCAGCGCGTAAGGCGCCTCGAACCAGGTCTGGCCGCGATGATAGTCGGCCGCCGGCGAGCCCGCCATCTGCGAGCGCACCACGCCTTCGAGCACATAGGCCGTCACCGACCCGGGATGCCGGTGCGCCCCCGTGAATGCCCGCGGCGGAAAATCGACAATAGCCGTCGTCACCGACTTGCCCGGCGCGTTCGGAAGCGGCTCGCACGAAAGCGGACGAACCGTGGTGGCGGGACGGCCGGCGCTCAGGGCGGCTTGCTCCGGTGTGGCGCCCGGTGATGTCGCACAGATCGCCGCCAGCCACGACGGCATGGAGTCCGAAGGAACGCCGGCCAGCGTTGCCAGCGCGAGCGCCGAAACCGCCATGACGGCACGCGCCTCACGAAACGGCCACTCGTAAGCGCCACGCGTTACCGTGAGCGCTTTCATCGCGCGGCGTCCGGCAGCGACCCGCGCATTGCCGGCGACCAGCCCAGTTCGCGGGCGGCCTTTTGCGCGCTCACCACGCCCGTCTCCTCGGTGATATTGAAGATGCCGCCAGGCGAGCGTTCAAGAGCGAGCCGCGCGGCCCAGGCTGCTGCCTCCACGTGCACGGGGCTGGCGCCGCGCGGCTCGTCGGTGCCCGTGCCGGGGCCATACAACTGCCCGTAGCGCAGCACCGTGCCGGTCAGCGGCGCTTCGAGCACCTGGCGCTCGAGCGAAACGACACCGTCGACCGTCACGCGCCGCGCACCTGTGGCTTCGGTGTCGAGCGGTTGCGTCTCGCGATAAGGCATGGCCCCCTCACGCCAGGCCCACGCAATGCTTTGCGCGACCAACTTCGTCGCCCCAGCCGCGACAGCAGCCGCGATCAGATTGCGGGTGCCTTCGTCGCGTATTCTCGCGTTCGGCGCCACGGCCTGTGCCATTTTCTCGGGCGGCAGCCCCGCGGGCAGATCGGTCAACTGGTGGATCACGCTCGCCGGCCCGATCCGCTCTACCGCATGGTGCAGCGCGGGTGCGTCGAACACGTCAACGAGAACCGGCACGACGCCGAGTTTTTCCAGTTCTGCGGCACGTTCGGCACGGCGTGTTGTCCCGAAGACGGTATAGCCCCCTTCGACCAGCAGCGGCGCGAGCGCGCGACCGATTGCACCGGTTGCGCCGGCCAGAAACACTTTTCGATTCATCTAATAGCCCTCAGTCGTCGAGTGGGTGAAAGCGGCACCTGGGCGTGCAGCCTCAGCGATACATCAGGCAGAAGAATAAAAGGCGTATTGGACTTACAGAAGATCCAATATAGAGCTTTTCATTGATCCAATTTGAACCGGGGCGTTCGGGGTAGACGGTGCAGGTATGCTCGTGCGAGGCGGCCACGCGCGATTTCAAACAATAGAGGAGACTTCAATGCAAGACATCCAGGCGCTGGCGCGCCAGATCTTCAGTAATCAGCCGTTCACGCGCCACATGGGTGCGCAACTCACGGCAATGGGAAGCGATCATGCGGAAATCACGCTTCCGATTGCCGATCACGTGAAGCAGCAGCACGGCTTCGTGCACGGCGGCGCCATCAGCTATCTGGCCGACAATGCCATGACCTTCGCCGGCGGTCTGGCGCTCAACGGCGACGCCCTCACTGCCGAGTTCAAGATCAACTATCTGCGCCCCGCCGTCGGCACGCACCTGGTCGCGCGAGCCAAAGCTCGAAGCGCGAGCAAGCGTCAGGCCGTCTGCCAGTGCGAGATTTATGCCGTGGACGGCAGTGAGGAGAAACTCTGTGCCTTGGCGCAGGGCATGGTCGTGCCATCCAATTAATTTGCATTACGATGCATCGATAAGGCATTCCACTCAGCCCAACGCCCGCTCCAGCACGCGCGCAAGCTTGCGCGCCGCGGCGTGGATCTCGTCGGCTCCCACGCTCGCGAATCCGAGCACCAGCCCGGACGGCGCAGCCTGCCGCACCGCGTACGACGAGAGCGCACGCGTTTCGATGCCCGCCTCGCCGGCCAGCGCAGCCACACGCGCATCGTCGGTCCCGAGCGGCAGGAAAGCCGGCACATCGATGCCCGCGGCAATTTCGGGCAACGCCAGCAGACCCGTCCAGTAACGGCGCGCCGCGGCCTGAAGCGCCTGCGCGCGCTCGCCGTACAGCTCCCGCATATGCCGCACGTGCCGACCGGCATGTCCTTCCGCGATGAAAGCGTGCAGCGTCGCCTGGGTATCGAGCGGTACATGGCGACTCGTGAGCGAAAACGCGGCAACGAACGGCTCCACCAGGTGTTCCGGCAACACCGCATACGCAATGCGCAGGCCGGGGAAAAGCAGCTTGCTGAATGTTCCGCAATACACCACATGGCCCGTATCGTCGAGACTCTTGAGCGCCGCGAGCGGCCGGCCGTTGAAGCGGTATTCGCTGTCGTAGTCGTCCTCGACGATGAGGGCGCCCTGCGAACGCGCCCATTCGAGCAGCGCGAGACGGCGTTCGAGCGCAAGCGGTGGCCCGAGCGGGGCCTGCCTGCCCGCCGTCACATACGCGAGTCGTGCGTGCGGCCCCAGCGACACCCCCGCGGCCACGTCGATACCGTCGCGATCCACAGGTACGCAGACGAGCTTCGCACCGGCCGCTTCGAAAACGAGCCGTGCGCCCTGGTAACCGGGATCTTCGATCCACGCTTCGTCGCCCGGATCGAGCAGCAGCCGCGCGCATACGTCCAGCACCTGCTGCACGCTGCCGAGTATGACCACGTGTTCCGCCGAGCACGCAATCCCGCGCGCCACGCGCACGTGTTCCGCAATCGCTTCTCGCAATGGCCGGTAGCCTTGTGCCTCGCCGTCTGCGAGCAGCCCACGGTTCTGGAGTTTGACGCGGCGTGCCGCGATCCGCGCCCAGAGCGCATACGGAAAGGCCTGCAGATCAGGCTGCGCCGGGCGGAACGCGCGGGCCGGCACCGAGCGCCCTTCGACTGCAAACGCGCTGCGGGCAAGCAGCTTGCCGCGCGTGGAGAGGCCGATGTTGCGCGCCGTGGCCAGCACCGTATGCGCTGCGGCGCCGCGCCTCGATATCCGCACGGGCTCGAAATGCCGGTCCGGCAGGTCCGCGGCAACGAAACTCCCCCGGCCCACCGTACCGCAGAGATAGCCCTCTGCCGCAAGCTGGGCAAATACGCCGACCACGGTACCGCGCGAAATCGCATAGCGTGCTGCGAGATCGCGCGTCGCCGGCAGGCGCGCACCCGGAGAGAGACGGCCTTCGAGAATCGCCGCGCGCAGTTCCCCATAAAGCCAGCGATGCAGAGGCACGCCATCCGGTTTCGGGTTCAACGCGACTTCGACTTCTGGTGCGCGGCGCATGGGAGTGCCTTTTTTCGTATCCGGATGAAATTGGTTCAGCGATTGCAGGGCTTTCGAGGCAATCTTCTGTCCAATCCGGCATTATGCACGGCGACTGCCAGACGGCATCCGTTACGCTTTGCGCGAAGGTCGAGTCTTGCTCCGTTCGAGCCACGCCACGAACAGCTCGCGCGCGGGCGCAAGATAACGTGCGAACGGCTCGCTCCGCCCGTTCGCATACCAGTGGCAATAGCAGCCATGCATGACGGCGAGCAACACACGCGCCATCTCGGGCGAAACGCTCACGCCCGACCCCTCCATGCCCGCCACGACGGCACGCACATGCGCGTCCCACCCGGCGCGAATGTGTTCGCGCACTTCCGGCGGCAAGCCATCCGAAAACAGCAACGCCAGCACCACGCCTTTCGATTCGGGATTGCGCGTGAAGTACTCGGCCACCTTGTCGAACAGCCGGTCCAGACGTTCGACGGGCGGAAGACCCCCGAGGCTGCCGGGATGCAGGTCCTGCTCGATCTCCTGGAACAAGCTGATCGCGGCCTCGGCCAGCAACATCTCCTTGCTGTCGAAATGCCAGAGCAGGCTGCTCTTCGCGACGCCCGCGTCCGCCGAGATGCGGTCGAGCGTCACGCCCGTGTAGCCCACCTCGCCGATCAGGCCTTTGGTGACGTCGATCACGCGCTGGCGCGTTTGTGCCCCGCGGCGGTTGCCGCCTGTGGATTCGGCGCGCGCGCCGGCAGCGGTGGTGGAGCGTGTGGGTTTGGCGGATCGGGCTGACTTCATGAATCGTCGGGCATCGGGTAAGCGGTCATTCGGGCGGCCATGGCATAACCAGGCACAAGCGGACACAAGCAGCAAACGCCGCCAGCGAGATCGTACTTGACAGCACAGGCAAGAGGGTAGCAAACTGCGCCTGAATATAATTGTACTGACCGTTCAGTACATAAACAATCTTCGCGCCGAATTCGTGCCGAACAGGAGCCCACCATGTCCGCGCAAGCCCCCATCAGTGGCGATCTCGCCGTGCTGTTCGCCCGGCAGCGCAGCGCGTATACGTCCCAGCCCTATGCGCCGATCGAGCATCGGCGGGCGGCGCTCAAGCGCCTGCGCGCGGCGCTGCGCGGCCACGCGCAGGACATCGCGCAGGCTGTCTGCCGCGATTTCAGCGCCCGCGCAACGGCGGAGACCATGACGGTCGATATCCTGCCCTCCGTACTCCATATCAATCATCTGCTGGGCGGGCTCAAACGCTGGATGAAGCCCTCCAGACGGCACACCGAGCGCGTGTTCATCGGCAACCGCGCATACGTGATGTACCAGCCCAAGGGGGTGGTCGGCATCGTGGTGCCCTGGAACTTCCCCGTCTATCTCGCACTCGGGCCGCTTGCCACGGCGCTTGCGGCCGGCAACCGCTGCCTCATCAAGACCTCCGAGTATGCACCCCACACCTCGGCGGCATTGCGCGCGATGCTCGCGCAATGCTTCGACGAAAGCGAGGTCGCCATCGTGGAAGGCGACGCCGAGGTCGCACAACGGTTCACGGCATTGCCCTTCGATCACCTCGTATTCACAGGATCTCCCGAAGTGGGCCGCCACGTCATGCGCGCCGCGGCCGCTAACCTGACGCCGGTGACGCTGGAACTGGGCGGCAAGTCGCCCGCCATCGTATCGCGCAGCGCGAATCTCGAAGAAGCGGCCATGCGCATCGCGCACGGCAAGACGGTCAATGCAGGCCAGATCTGCGTCGCGCCCGATTACGCGCTGGTGCCCGAAGAGCAGGCCGAAGCCTTCGCCCAGGCGGTGGCCGCAGCCTGCGAGCGGTTCTTCCCCGCCACTAGTGAGGACTACACGGCAATCATCAACGATCGTGCGTGGCAGCGTCTCAATGCGCTGATCGCAGACGCCCGCGCCCACGGTGCGCGCGTGATTACCTGCGCGATGCCCAAGGACGGACGGCACCTGCCGGTGCATATCGTGCTGGGCATGACGAACGCAATGCGCCTCGCGAACGAGGAAATCTTCGGGCCAATTCTTCCCGTGTGGACCTATGCGTCCTTCGACGCCGCCATCGACCACGTGAACGCGGGCACGCGGCCGCTCGCGCTGTACTACTTCGGCCACGAGAAACCCGAGTCGGACAGTCTGCTTCAGCGCACCCACGCGGGCGGCGTCACGCTCAACGACTGGGGCTGGCATGTCGTGAATCACGATCTGCCGTTCGGCGGCATCGGGACCTCGGGCATGGGCAACTATCACGGCGAAGAGGGCTTTCGCGAACTGTCACACGGCAAGGCCGTGTTCGCGGAGCGAAGCTGGTTCCCGATCAAGCTGTTCCACCCACCTTATGGCGGCTTCGTGCAACGCCTGAGCCAGCGGCTCTTTATCGGCAAGCCGCGCGAAGCGGTCCCGGAGCCGGTGCGCGCAAGCAGGACGTCGTAATGGGCAACGGCGGCCCGTCTGGCAGGCCGCCCTTGCCGCGGCTCGCAGAGGCCGCCTATACCTCCCCGCTCTCCACCATGCGCGCGATCTCCTCGTCGCGCAAAGCGCGCCGCAAAATCTCGCCTGCCGTCGTCTTGCGCAATTCTGCGCGGAATTCGATGACCCCGGGACGCTTGTAACCCATCAGCTGCGTCCTGCAGTATGCGTAGAGATCCGTATCGGTCAGTGCGGGATCCTTCTTCACGACAAAGAGCTTCACGGTCTCGCCCGAAAGCGCATCCGGCACGCCCACGGCTGCCGCCTCGTACACGCCGGGATGACGCGTCACCACCGCCTCGATCTCGTTCGGATACACGTTGAAACCCGATACGAAAATCACGTCCTTCTTGCGGTCCATAATGGAGAGAAAGCCGTCTTCGTCCATCACGCCGATGTCGCCGGTTCTCAGGAATCCGTCGCGCATCAGCACCTGCGCCGTTTCGCCAGGCCGCTTCCAGTAGCCGGCCATGACCTGCGGGCCGCGCACGCACACCTCTCCAACATGCCCCGGCGGCAAGGCGCGGCCCGCTTCGTCGCGGATGGAGACTTCCGTGGAAGGCAACGGCAACCCCACTGTGCCGGTGAAATCCGCCGCATCGGGCAGGTTGGCCGCCACGCACGGCGCCGCCTCCGGGAGGCCGTAGCCCTCGGCAATGGGCACGCCGGTCACCGCGCGCCAGCGTTCGGCCACCGTGCGCTGGACCACGGCCCCGCCTCCGCTCGCGTGCACGAGTTGCGAGAAGTCGAGTTCCTCGAAATCCGGTTCGGCAAGCAAGGCCTTGTACACCGTATTGACACCCGCAAACGAATGGATGCGGTAGCCGCGCAGTGCCCGGACCATGCCGGGCACGTCGCGCGGGTCCGGGATCAGGATCCCGAGACCGCCGCAGCGCATCGTCAGCAGGCCGCACACCGTCAAGCCGAAGATGTGATGAAGCGGCAACGCGATGACCGTGACGGGCTGCTCGATATCGGACCTCGCGCGATAGACGGGTTCGCTCCATGCCTGCGACTGCAGCACGTTCGCGATGAGGTTGCGGTGCAGGAGCACCGCGCCCTTCGAAACACCCGTGGTGCCGCCCGTGTATTGCAGTGCAGCGATATCGCCGGGTGCGAGCCTGACCGGCGTAAATCCCGCAGCGGCGCCCAGCGCCGTTGCCGCGACGAAACTCACGCAGGTCAAACCCGCATTCTCGCCGCCCATGGCAGGCCCCCGCGCGCCGAGCATTTCGCCGATCGACGTCACCACAGCATGACGGAGCCCGGTGCCCGCACGTGCAGCGCGCAAGGTGGACAGGTGCGCGTCGAGCACGACGATCGCCTCCGCCCCGCTATCTGCCAGCTGATGCTGGAGTTCGTGCGCCGTGTACAGCGGATTGACGTTGACCACGACGTAACCCGCCCGCAGGATCGCAGCAACCGCCACGGGGTACTGCAAAACATTGGGCAGCATCACCGCAATGCGCGCGCCCCGTTCGAGTCCTTGTGCCTGAAACCAGCCCGCGAGATGCCGCGAGCGTGCATCGAGTTCGGCATACGACAGTTCGCGGCCCATGCAAACGAATGCGCAGGCATCCGCGTGCGCGCGAAAGCTTTGCTCCAGCAGCTGAGCTATCGATTCGTAGTACGTGGTATCGATTTCCGCCGGCATACCGGGCGGGTACGATCTCAGCCAGACTTTTTCCATTTTTCTCCCCTGGCGCCTCAGCGCGCCGCGAGAGCCGGCATGCGTCCGGTCGGACGCTCGAAACAGTCGAAGAAGGTGCGCAACTGGGCCGGCGTGCCGCATTCGAGTGCGATCCGGCCGTCGGCCAGCGCAATCGTCAGCCGCGCTGCCACGTCGCCCAGCAGCGCATAGAGGGTTTCGGTGTCAAGAGCGAGTTGCAGGTCGACGGTCGCCGGCGCGCCCTCGTGGATTTGCAGCACGCCACGCCGCACCTCGAGCGCATAACGCTCGCTTTTGTCCACGATTCTGAACAGCAGCGTCATCGTCACGTCGGCACAGCGTGACGGGTCGATACGCACGCTGAATCCCTGAAAGAGGTTGCGCAATGGTTGCGCACGCAAGATGTCCATCGAGGCGAACGAGGCCGCGCCCCGAAAGGGCAGTTCCTCATAAGCGTGTTCGAGTTCGTTCGCCGCGCTCAAATACCAGTTGCGCCAGTTGGTGTTTTCCGTGCGATAACCGAGTTCGCGCAAGGCCGTGGCCTTGATGCCGCGCGCGGACTCGTCCGCCGGGTCGATGCGCACGAGCAGCGCCGCCAGCTCGGCAGCCCAGCGCCAGTCGCCCGCTTCGAGCGCGGCCTGCGCCGCCCGGCACACTGCCGCTGCACCGCCCATCAGCGCTAACGTGCGGCGCGCGCGCTCGAGGCGCGGCAGCGGATCGAGCGTGGTCGGATCGCCGTCGAACCAGCCCAGTTGCCCGGCATAAACCTGGCGCACCGAGTGCTTGACCGTGCCGTAGTATTCGCCGAGCCACGGATGCGCCGCCAGATGCGGCGGCAGCGCCGGAATCGCATCCGCGAGTTCGTCGGGGGTGAGCCCGTGGTTCATGTGCCGGATGCTCTGGTCGTGGATGAACTGGATCGCGTCGCGATAGACCTGCAGCACCTCCTCCACCGCGGCCGCGCCCGACACCGGCCGTCCATGCGCCGGCACCATGTGCGCCGCGCCGAACTCGCGCATCATGTCGATGGTCTGATACCAGCGCACCGGATCGCGATAGCGCGTGCCGCGCAAGGTGTGAACGTTCGCGAGGCATTCGCCCTGGATTACCTCCGCGGAAAGCAGCACACCCAGATCGGGCAGCCACATCACGATCTCGTCGTCGGCTTCGGAGGGTGCGTGGCGAAATTCGAAGCGCACGCCGGCCAGCACGATATCGAGGCGATCGTCGAACACGCGAGTGGGCGCAAGAAACGTTGCCGGCTCCGACACCAGCACGGGCCCGATGCCGGCATTGACCTTGCCCGTCGCACCGGGCGGCAGCAGCGCGCCGAAGCTGTACGCGGAGCGCGTGCCGAGAATCGGCGCGACGAGGTTTGCGTTGTTCACTACCACGTCCATCAGCGAACGGTGCGCGATGATCTCGATGCGGCCTTCGGCCAGCGCGGCTTCGTCGGCGAATGCCCGCACGCCGCCCGTATGGTCCGTATGATTGTGCGTATAGACGATGGCCTTGATGGGCAGCTCGCGATGACGCGGATCGATTTCGCAGAAGTCCTCATAAATCTTCTGCGCCGGGGACACGGCCTCGGTCACGTCGATCACCACGATGCCGTCGTCACCCACCACGAAGATGATGTTCGCGAGCGCGTAACCCACGGCACAGTACACGCGCTCCGCCACGCGATAGATGCGCTGCGCCATGCGGCGCGAGTGTTCGGTCAGCTTCGGCGCCACCGTTGGCGCAGCGACGGCGAATGCCAGATTCACGCCCGCGTCGAACGCGACGTCGAGCGGGTCCCCCACATGCGGTGCGTCGAAAGCGGGTTGGCGGGAAAAGTCCGGGCAACAGCAGTTCATGCAGTGTCTCCTTGGCGAATCAGATCGGCTACCTTTTCGGCAATCATGATGGTGGGGGCGTTGGTGTTGCCGCCGATCAGCGTGGGCATGATCGAAGCATCCACCACGCGCAGGGCGGCTACGCCATGCACGCGCAGTTCGTCGTCCACGACGGCAAGCGGATCGTGGCCCATGCGGCACGTGCCGACGGGGTGATAGATCGAATCCGCGCGGCTCCTGACGAGCCGTTCAAGTTCGGCCTCGCCCTGCGGCGCGGGGTGCATGTCGCGCAGCCGGTAACGCGCGAACGCGGGCTGCCGCATGATGCGTTGCGTGATCCGGTAGCCGTCCATGAGCGTTTCCACGTCTGCCTGCGCGGCGAGGAAGTTGGGATCGATGATGGGTGCCAACAGCGGGTCGGAGCCCGCAAGCGTCAGGCGCCCTGCCGATTTCGGGCGCAGCACGCACACGTGGCAGCTCACGCCATAGCGGCCCAGGTAGCGGTGCCGCCCATGGTCGTCGGAGAAGCCCACGAGAAAATGGAACTGGATATCCGGCCGATCGAGGTCGGCGCGCGTGCGCGCAAAGCCGCCCGCTTCGGCGAAGTTGGTGGTCAACGGGCCGCGCCCTTCGCGCCGCCACGTGCGCACCATGCGAGGCGCGCGCAGCGCCTGCTTCAGCGTGAGACCGAACACCGAGTCGTCGTGCGTCTGGTAGAGCGAGATGTAATCGACGTGGTCCTGCAGATTGCGCCCTACGCCCTCCAGCGCCACGCGCATTTCGATGCCGTGGCGCTGCAGTTCGTCCGCGGGGCCGATACCCGAAAGCATCAGCAACTGAGGAGTCTGGAAAGCGCCTGCGCAAAGAATCACTTCACGGCGCGCGCCGATCGTGAACTCCCCCGATTCGCCGCGGCACCGCACGCCGCATGCACGCCGGCCCTCCAGCACGAGATTCAGCACCTGCGTATTGGCCCACACCGTGAGGTTGCGGCGCGACATGGCCGGGCGCAGATACGCGCGCCCTGTGCTGTGCCGCACGCCGTTGCGCTGCGTGACGTGATAGAGGCCGAAGCCTTCCTGATGCTCGCCGTTGAAATCGTCGTTGCGGGCATAACCCGCCTCCTGTGCCGCTGCGGCAAAAGCCAGCGCAGCCGGATTCGGATCGCGCAGCGCTGCGACGTTCAGCGGGCCGTCCGTGCCGTGCCATGCATCGGCGCCGCCCTCGAAGTGCTCGGCGCGGCGGAAGTACGGCAGCACGTCGTCGTAACCCCAGCCTCGATTGCCGAGCGCGGCCCAGTCGTCGTAGTCAGTGCGGTGTCCGCGGGCGTAGATCATGCCGTTGATCAGGCTCGACCCGCCGAGCCCCCGCCCGCGCGGCTGATATCCGCGGCGCCCGAGCAGACCGGGCTGGGGCACCGTCTCGAACGCCCAGTTGTACTTGCCGCGCCGCGGCACCACGGCGGCCATCCCCGCCGGGCAGTTCACCAGGGCGCTCTCGCCGGGCGGCCCGCTCTCGATCAGGCACACCTGCACGTCGCCGCGCTCGGCGAGCCGCGCAGCGAGCACGCTGCCGGCCGAGCCGGCGCCGACGATCACATAGTCGAACTGGATTGCGTTGCCGATCGTATCCATCGCTCCTCTTTCGCTCCTGTTTTTGTTCATGTTCACTGCCTATGTGTCTACGGCCAGCGCTCCCAATATCGAAACAGGAATTTCTATTCCGATTTATGGGAAAAAAATTTTTGGGCTTCAGGTGGTCTCGGGCAACCGCAGGCAGCGACGCAACTGTGTCCGCAGATGCGGCCTCAGCCGGCGGCTCGAAAGCGACAGCGGCCCCGGATCGTGCAGCACGCAGTTAACGAGCAACCCGATGATCAGTTGCATGGCTGCGCGCACCTCGAACTCGATCGCGGTTTCGCGGGCCTTGCCGCGCTGCGCCTCGAACATCGCCGCAACAAGACGCGGCACGACCAGCCCCAGCACCTCGTTGCTCGTTTCCTTGACGGCGTCCCAGCTGTCCTTGTGCTGCGAAGAGCGCAGCAGCGAGGCATGATAGAGACCGCGGTTGCGGCGGAATGCCTGCACATAGAGATCGACCATGGCGTCGGCCAGCGCGCAGGCATCCTTCGATTGCCAGACCGCGCGATTGGCCACTTCGTCATGAACGTACTCGAGGCTCTCCGTCATGACCCGGTCCTGCACGACCTGAAAGAATACGTCCTTGTTCTCGAAACGGCGGTAGAACGCGCCGATGGACGTGTCCGCACGCTCCACGATGTCGCTGATCGACAGGTCGTCGAGATTGCCGCCGGCTTCGATGAGATCCCGGCCCGCTTCGAGCATGCGGGTCAGGCCCTCCTGGCTGCGGAGCTGGCGCGGCGCCGTCACGGTCCCGCGGCTGCGTTTGCGGCCCGGCTTGTTGGCGGCCTTGCTGGCGGACTTGTTACCGGGTTGGCTGCCGCGTGTTTCGCTGGTCGTCATCGGTCTTGAAGGGCGTACCTTGAAGCAGATTTCCGTGGAAACGGAATTTCGATTCCGGTATCCTGAGCGACTGGCTCGCGCTTGTCAAGTCTCGCTTGTCTACCTCCGTCACCCCGCCGCTGCATCCATCAGTGTGCCGGCAAGCTCCATGGCCACAGCCGCGGCAGGAGATGGCGTGCGCTCGGTCAGATGCACGAGTACGAAGTCGAGAGTGAGGCGCGGTGGGCTCGCAAGCGGAATCGTTGCGAGCCGCCGCTCGTCGAGATCGCTCTGCACCGAGGAGGCTGTGGCAAAGAAAACCGCATCGCTTTCGGCCACGACGGCCTTCAGCACGCCAACGTCGTTGCACACGGCCTGCAGCGGAATCTGCTCGTGTGCGCGAATCTTCAGCAGCCGGTGCAGCGCATCCTTCATGAACGCGGGCAGCGGCACGGAAACGAGGGGAAATTCGCGCAGCGCGGAAAGGGGAACCTCGCCGCGCGCAACGAGGGGGTGGCCTGGCCGCGCGAACCACGCTCCGGCGTGGCGCGCCAGCCGATGCAGCGTCACATCCGGGGCCACGGCCTGCAGGCGGCGGTCCGCCACCAGCAGGTCCACCTGTTCGGCGCGCAGCTTGCCGAGCATCGCATCGGCCTCGCCCACCTCCACCGAGATCTTCACCTTGGGAAAACGCCGTGAGAACCCGACGATCAGCTTCGGCAGCAAAATCGCCGCCACGTAAGGCCCCACGCCAATGCGCACCTCTCCGAACTCGTGCGCCTTGAGCAGCTCCAGGTCGCGAAAGAGGCAGCGCGTTTCGAACAGCACGCGGCGCGCGCGGCCGACCATGAGGTTGCCGGCCGCAGTCATGGCCACGCCGCGCGCCGCCCTGTCGAAGAGCTTGATGCCCAGGTCGTCTTCGAGCGCCTGGATGCTGCGGCTGAACGCCGACTGGGAGAGATGCGCACGCGCGGCAGCGCGCGCGAAGCTGCCCTCTTCGGCCAGCGCCACGAGGTGCATCAGCCGGCGAGAATTGATGTCATGCATGTTTTGCAAGCTTCCTTTGCATCGTTTGCACTTGAATGTGCGCGAGGTCACGCGTCAAATACCCCGTGCTTTTCAGTTCGTACGCAATTTGCACGCAGTGGGCACACAGCGGGCCCGCAGTGGGCATACTGGGCACGCGCTTCGGACCGCCAGCCTGGCACAACCGGTGTGCGGCGCCACGATCCGGCACGCTCAATCGCAATCGTACCCAGATCGTGACTGACTTGCCGTTTCGTTACAGATTCGCTTAGGAGTGTCCAATGGTCGAAACCGAAGGCTCCGCGCTCGCCGCGGCATCGCCGGCTACCCCGAGAACCGGCGCGGTCGGCCGCCGCTGGGGCGTGGTCGCCACGCTCTTTCTGTTCATGGCGATCAACTTTGCCGACAAGGCCGTGCTCGGTCTCGTGGCGGTGCCCGTGATGCACGACATGCAGCTCACGCCCGCCCAGTTCGGCCTCGTGGGCAGCGCGTTCTTTCTCCTGTTCTCCCTTTCCGGCGTCGTCACGGGTCTCGTGGCCGACCGCTGCAACCTCAAGTGGCTCATGGCGGTGCTCGCGCTCGTCTGGGCCGCCGCCCAGTTGCCGCTCGGCTGGCAGACCACGTTTGCGGTATTGCTCGTCTGCCGTATCCTGCTGGGCGCAGGCGAAGGTCCGGCTTCGCCGCTCGCGCTGCACGTGGTCTATACCTGGTTCGACGACCGCGAGCGCAACCTGCCCACGACCATCGTGCAGCAGGGCGCCACCGTGGGCGTGATCGTCTCGGGGCCGCTGCTCACGTTCCTCGCCCAGCGCTGGAACTGGCATGCGCCGTTCGTGGCGCTGGGGTTCGCCAGCCTCGTCTGGATGGCGCTCTGGCTCTGCGTGGGCGGCAGTGGACAGCACCGGCGGCCGACCAGCAAGGCCACCGCGCCGGCACTGCGCACGCGCGCGCGTTGGCGCGACTTCGGCCGCCTGCTCGCCGACCGTACCGTGATCGGCGTGATGCTGCAGTCGTTCGTGGGCTACGCCATCATTTCCATCGGCTTCACCTGGTCCCCCGCCTATCTGCGGCTCGCGCTTGGCTTTCCAGCCCTCCAGGTAGGCTGGATCTTCGCGTTTCTGGTGGGCGCCCAGATTCCCGTGGGCATCGCCCTCGCCGTGTTCTCGCACCGGCTGCTGGCCCGCGGCCTGCCGTCCCGCTTCGCGCGCGGCGCCATGGTCAGCAGCGCGTGCGTGGTAAGCGGGCTGGCGTATAGCCTGCTGTATCTCGGCGTCTCTCCGCTCGTGAAGGTCTCGTTGCTCGCGCTCGCCGGCTCGCTCGCCATCCAGACGTTCTCGTTCGGCCCCCTGCTCGTTGCGGAAGTGGTGCCCGCGGAGCGACGCGGCGCAATGCTCGCGATCACCAACTCGATCGTCACGCTCGCAGGTCTGCTCGGACCGTTCGCCATGGGCCGGGTGATTGGCTCCGGCCACGGCGCACAGGGCTATGAACTCGGTTTTGCCTTTGTGGGCACCCTGCTTTTCGCGACCGGCTGCGCCGGTTTCTTTCTCCTCAATCCGCAACGCCCGGCACGGCGCATCGGCCAGCCGGCCGGCTAAAAACCGGCGATCCAAAGCCAACGGCGGGGCCGCTCTCGCGATCCCCCCCGTCGTCTCGTCCTTCCTTGCCGCTTCAGAAAGCGTGCCGCAGACCCACCGACACGCCGAGCTGCGTTCCCTTCTGCGCCGTCCCGATGCTCTGGATTCCTTGCAACTGCGCGCCGATCAGGTCGCCTCGATATTGCCCGTAATCCGCTTCGGCATAGATGCTGGTCCGCACCGAAAGACCATAGTCGGCGACGAGCTGGTATTGCCACGCCGAACCGTCCTTCGCGGGCGTTCTGCCGTCCTGCAGCGTACGCCATACGTTGGCTGCGAAATGCCATGCGTAGCCCACTTCCTGCGTGATGCCTCCGAGGATCATGCGACGCTTCGCGAAGTCGGTGTACTTCGTGGCGACGAACCCCGCCGCCGTGAACGGTCCGTTGGCGAAGTTCGAAAACCCGGGCGCGTTGCTGTCTTCGATATAGCCGAGCGCAAAGCGCGTCTTGTCCCACGTGTACGAGCCGCCAAACGTCCAGGCCCTCGCGGGTGCGCCGTCGACCGAATCCCGCGACTCCTCGTACGCGCCGCCGAACTTCACGGGGCCGTTCTGCGGCGACCACGCGGCGGCAAAGCCGACCTGGCTGCCATAGCCAAAGTGGCCCGCATCGCCGCCGAACGCATAGCCGGCGGAGAACATGATGTCGTGCACATGTATCTGGTATTGCGCCTGGTTGCTCGTCCAGATGCCGCCGGTGAGCGTGACTTCGGGCTGGAACGTGAAGTCGTAGGGAATCCACGGATTGCTGCCGTAGCCACCGATGGTGATCCCTTCGATCATCACGTTGTACTGACGACCCAGAATGACCTGCCCATATGAAGTGGAGCGAATGCCCACTTGCGCCTCGTTGAAGAACGGCAGCGAGGCGTCGCTTTGCCCGCTGTTCAGATAGAACCGGTTCTCCAGCTTGAAGAACGTGGACCATCCATCGCCGAGCTGCTCGACGCCTTGCAGGCCCCAGCGGCTTTCCGTCATGCCGCCATTGGCCATCTGGAGTTTCGAATCGCCTGCCGCCGTGGTGTTCGTCATATAACGAATGCTCTCGTCGACGATACCGTAGAGCGTGACACTGGATTGCGCCTGTGCCTCGTGAGAACACAGCAACGCCAGCGGCACCACGAAACCCCATTTTTTCGGCTTCCACATACTGCTGTCTCCTCCATCTGGTTTTAAGTTTGAACGCGCCGGATGTGTGGGCCCGTTCAGGGCACGAGCCACGTCATGCAATATGCGGCAGCGATGGACGGGAGAGACAGTGCATTCTTTGCACACTGAAATTGCAAAGAACGAGGGAACGTCTGGGGATTTTCAGAGGGGAAAGAAGAATGCCCGACATGGCGCCGGGCTTCGATCGAGGATGAAGATACGTGCGGGTGAGCCGGGCTCAGACAAGCACGTCGGCAAACACGCGCGAGGCGAAGCGGTTCGAATCCGTGCCCGAGTTGACCACACCCACGGTCTTGAGGTCGTCGGCATAAAGCGCGATTTCCTTGCGGAACGCGTCGCCCACCGGATGATGATGGTCCGTGTGGCTCCTCAGCATGGCGGCAAGCTGGCCCACGTCGGCGTTCGGCGCGTAAGCCGAGAACACCTTCGCGGCCTCGTCCGGATGATTCGCAGTCCATTCGGTCGCTTCGAGCAGCGCCTGAGTCAGTGCCTGCGCCGTCGCGCGATCCTTGCGGATCAGCGAGCCGCGCACGCCCAGCACGCAGCACACGCGGTTCGCGTATTCGCCGCACAAATTGTTCGACACTTCATACAGGTGGTCCGATTCGCGCAGCGTCCAGATGGTCGGATCGCCGTCGGCAATCGCCTGCACCTCGCCTTTCTTCAGCGCCTCGCCCAGCAGGTTGGCCGGGTACTGGCGCCAGCGCACATCGCTATCCGGATCGATGCCCTGCTTCTTGAGCGTGATCGCGAAGAAGTTCTTCGCCGGACTCGCCATGTCGCTCACGCCCACCGTGCGCCCCTTCAGCCCGGCGATATCGACGATGCCCGAGTTCTTCGTCGCGAGCAGACGCATGCAGCCGCCATGGATGCCGGCGGTGAGCTTCACGTCGAACCCCTGCTCCAGCGGCTTGATCCAGCGCAGCGCCATGCCGACGCCCGCATCCGACTTGCCCGTGGCGATCGCCTCCAGCAACTGGTCCGTCGAGCCCGCGAAGTTGACGAGCTCGATGTCGAGCCCGCGCTTGCGGAAAAAGCCCTGCGTGAGCGCCACGGGCACCGGCGCCGTGCAGATGGCGCCCGCGTTCCAGGAGAGCTTGAGCGACTTCGCGCCTTCGTCGGCCAGCGCGCGCGTGGCCGGCAAACCGAAGGAAAAACCGCCGAGCGCGGCGGCCCCCGCCGTCAACGCCGTTTTGCGCAGCCAGGCGCGGCGGCCCGGATGGGCGGCACAGAGAGTGTCGGGAGCGTCGGTCGAATTCATCGGTGTATCGGTTCCGTGGTGGGATGGGAGAAAGAAGCCGGGAAAAAGCGTGGGAAAAACGCGTGGCTCAGGCTTCGAGGCCAAGTTGCGCGAGCACATCGCGACGCAATTCGACCAGCGCCGGATCGTCGCGATGGCGCGGATACGGCGCGTCGTTGCGGACCTCGGCGATAATGCGCGCCGGCCGCCCGCTGAAGACGATCACCCGGTTAGCCATGACAAGCGCCTCCTCCACGTCGTGCGTGACGAACAGCACCGAAAAGCGGGCGCGCTGCCAGAGCGCAACCAGTTCGCCCTGCATGCGGATGCGAGTGAGCGAATCGAGCTTGCCGAACGGTTCGTCGAGCGCGAGCAGCGCAGGATCGTTGACGAGACCGCGCGCCAGCGCCGCCCGCTGCGCCATGCCGCCCGAAAGCTGATGCGGCCAGGCCTTGGCAAATTGCGTGAGGCCGACGAGTTCGAGCGCCGCGTCGATGCGCGCCTGCACCTGCGCCGCCGTGGCCGCCCCGCGCCGCCTGCCCTGCGCCTGCGGCCCGATCGCCACGTTCTCGCGCACCGTGCGCCAGGGAAACAGCGTGGGATCCTGAAACACCAGCACGCGTGAAGGATCGGGACCGGCAATTGCCGCACCATCGGCCGCAACGGTTCCCGCGCGCGGCGTATCGAGCCCGGCAACGAGCCGCAGCAGCGTCGATTTTCCGCAGCCGCTCGGCCCCAGCAGCGCGACGAACTCGCCGGGCTGCACGGTGAGGCTCACGTCGTCGAGCACCGGCAGCGTGTTGCCGCGCAGCGCGAAACCGTGGCTCACATGGCGGATATCGATGCGCGCGCCCGTGCGGGCAGCCCCATCCGGCGATGCATTCGCGTATGCAACGTTGCCCGTTACCATTTGAGCAATCCTTTTTGCCAGCCCAGCAGGCGGTCGCGCACGCGAAACAGCAGCGTGATGAGGCCCGAGCACATCAGCGCCATCACGAGGAGTCCTGCGTACATATTCGAGTAGGCGGCCCATCCCTGGGCCCATTGGAGATACCAGCCGAGACCCGCCTTCACGCCCATCATTTCCGCCACGATGAGCACGGAGAACGAAGCGCCGAGCCCCATGAACAGACCGACGAACACCGAAGGCAGCGCAGCCGGAATGGCCACGCGCAGGATCAGGAAACCGGGGCGCGCGCCGAGCGTGCGGGCCACGTCGTAGAACGCCGGGTTCACGCCCGCCACGCCCGACCAGGTGAGCACCGCCACCGGAAACGCCGAAGCGAGCGCGATGAGAAAGACGCTCGCACTGAAACTCGACGGAAAGAAGAAAAACGCCAGCGGCAGCCACGCCACGGCGGGCAGCGGTCCGATGAGGCGCAGCACAGGATGCAGCCAGTAGCCGACCGCGCGCGACCAGCCTATGCTCACCCCTACGACGAAGCCGGCCACCGCGCCGATCGTGTAGCCAAATGAAAGCAGTCCGAACGAATGAGCGACGCTGGAGGCAAGCCTCGCGTAGTCGTCGAAGAAAACGGCGATCAAGGCCTCCGGCGGCGCAAAGAACGGCCGCGGCAGCCACTCTAGTTTGGCGGTGACGATCTCCCAGCCGCTCACGCCGACGGCGAGGGCAATGAGCCAGGGCGACGCCGCCAGCCAGCCGCCGCCACTGGCGCGCAATTCGGGGGCATCCGCGCTTCGCGTGGCGAAACGGCGCACGCGCCACGCGATGACGATGGACAGCAACGCAAGCAGCAGCTCAAGCTCGAACAACGTGTCGGCATGCGGCCAGTCGTCGAGGCTCGGCCACGCGCGCGTGACCGTGGCGGCGCCCAGCCAGGCGAGCGCGGCCAGTGCGCCCGTCAAGCCGCTGCGACCGGCACTGCGCCGTTCGGGCACGGCCTGCGCCTCGGGAAGCTCCAGCGTTGGGACTTGGGTAGACATTGCTACGTTCTCCCTACTTGATTTCAGGCGTTGCCGATTGTGGTATCGGTCAGCGCGCGCACGTCGAGACGATGCGGCAGGATGCCGTCGCGCAAGGCCACGTCGGCGACGTTCTGCAAGACGTCGATATCCGCGCCGGACACGAAGCGCAGTTTCAGCGACGAACGCTGCGTGATCGTGAGCGCCGTGTCGGGCGGCGTGCGCGTGAGCTTTGCATACACCTCGGCATATTCCTGCGGGTGCGCCTGCGCCCATTCGCCCGCGCGCTGCAGCCGCCGCAGATAGTCGGCAATGGCGGCGCGCTTGAGCGGATTCGCATGCGCCTCGCCCGAGGCCGTGATGAAACCGAGCCCGCTGTTGATGCCGGTGCCGTCGCGCAGCACGCGTGCGCCGCGCGATGCCGCGATCCCGTAGTAAGGATCGAATGTCGCCCAGGCTTCGAGGGAACCGGACGTGAAAGCGGCAAACGCATCGACCGGCAGGATGTAGCGGATCTGGACATCGGTGCGCGAGAGTCCGGCTTCGGCCAGTGCGCCGTCGAGCTGGTACTCGGAGATGCTGCCCCGCGCCGAGGAGACGAACACCGTCCGTCCCTTGAGCTGCGCCACGCTGCGTATCGCGGAACGCTCCGGCACGAGGATGCCGAGCTGCGTGGGCGCGCCCGCGCGCGTGGCGACGATCCGCAGCGAAGGGTCGCCCGTTGCGGCCGCCAGCACCGGCAGGTCGCCGGCGGGCGCGGTATCGACGGCACCCGCACGCTGCGCCTCGAAGAGCGGCGCGGCGCCCTGGAAGTTCGCCCAGCGCAAGGCGTAGGGCGCGCCGTCCAGGGCATGCGCGGCCTCGACGAGCGCGCGCGTGCCGCCGGCCTGATCGCCCAGCACGAGCGTCACGGAAGCGAGATCGGCGGCACGCGCCTGGCTGGCCGGCCACGCACCGGCCAGCGCGGCCGTGGGCGCCGCCGCGAACGCGCGCAACAGGCGCCTGCGCAGCAGAAACGATGTGGAAACGGAGGCTGACATGAGGTCCTCGCTAGCGATATTCGCGAAGCGTAGCGACGAACCTGGAGGCTGAGAATTATTCTATTTATATATGTTTATATCGGCACATCATTTATACATTGCATCTTGTCGGACACACGAACGGCGGCTCATTCATGGGGTGCGCGCGGTCCGTCCGCTGCAATGCAAGGAAGCATTCACAAAACGGAAATTAGTCGATACAATTGCGCCCCTCTTGCCCAGGTGGCGAAATTGGTAGACGCACTATCTTGAGGGGGTAGCGCCGCGAGGCGTGTGGGTTCGAGTCCCGCCCTGGGCACCAACGGATATTCCGGCGAGAGCCGCTACAGTCCAAAAACTCTGCAAGCCGCTGGTTCTGCGGGGTTTTCTTTCCTATACGATCCTGCCTGGCCTGTGGACAGACGGAGCGGCTCACAGGCTCATAGTCGCCCGAGCCCGCACTCGTTGCTGCCCAGGATCTCTACAGCAGTTCATCCGCTAACAAGTCGGTCAAGAACGTTAGCCATTCTCTCTTCCGTTTTTTTCAGTCCCACCTGCGGAATAAACGCGGTACGCGGAACGTTTTGCTCCATGTCCTCTGTGCGTCGAGGGCCAGAATCAAGGGCCAGAGTCGGCTTCGAAGCGACAGCCCAGTTGGCCGTCGATCGGTGGGCAATGAACTCCATCACCCATTAGCACGCCCGTTTATCGACAAGGTGCAGCCATGGGTCGTATCAGTACATGTGCAACGGCAATCGTCGCATTCCTCTGCGCGGCCTGCCCGGCCGTCGGCAGGAGTGCCGATCCGGTCGACCCGTCGGCACCGCAAGGGTTGTATCGGCTCGATCCGCATCGTTCTGCCGTGGTATTCGATATCGCGAACGTCTGGCGTCCCGCTCTCACCATGCGCTTTAGCCGCGTGCGCGCCCAACTCGACGGATTTGACGATCGCGCCGCCGGCCACGTCATGGTGACCATCGATGCCACGAGCCTTGAATCAAGCACGCCGTTCGTGGCCGGCGTAGTCGAAGGCAACAATATGCTGGACGTCGTGCATTATCCCGTCATCCGCTTCGTCGGCACGCACTTCGTGCGCACCGGGGCCCTGACTGGCCTTTTGACCGGAGATCTGACGATCCGCGAGACAACGCATGCTGTCGCACTGGCGGTAACGGTCGAAGAAGACCCGCGCGATCCGCCGGACGCTCCGCGTACGCGGGTCTTCTCCGCAGACGGCCATTTCAGCCGCGCCGCATTTGGGCTGTCGAAATGGCCCTCCGTTGTGGGGGACGACGTGCACATGAAGATCCGTGCGGAGTTTGTCGGGGAGAGGCCGGATCCGTGAAGCATTCCGGCGCGTTAGCACTCTCCCCTGACCGGCTCCGGCAATCCCGGCATCGCGATCACAAACGCACTGTCGACAAGGTTGTACCAGGCACGTCGACGTAACAACAAAGCCTAATGCGAAGCGAGCACACTGGCGATCACCCCGGTCGCCACGGCGGCCAGCACGTAATCGCCATTCACGCCGACCCAGTGATAGCCGCGCGGCGGAGCCGACAGGCCATGCTCGCGCCAGTCGTCCACCTCGTAGTTGCGGTCACGGTACTCGGCCGGAATGCGCTCGCCCTTGTGCCAGTCCTGATGCGGAATCGGACCGCCCGGGCGACCGAGCGAAGCATCGTGCATCGGCTGGCGCGGACCGTGCGCCCCGGCACCGTCGTGCCGCTGCTGTGCAAACGCCGCTCCAGAAGCCGTCAACACCGAGACCATCAGCAGCGAAGCCATTACCTTTGAACGCATTGTTTTCTCCCTTGAAAGAAGCGAATTGCGGCGGTGAAGCACCGCCTGCCCGACATACTGACTGCCAAATATAACAGGTATGCTACAAGCGTCTGCGCCATGCCGCCTCCGGTACCGGCCAGCGCCCTTTTCCGGCAATCGGCGCGGTCAGCGGAATACGCTCACGGCTTCGACCAGCTTCGTGGCCTGCTGCCGGAGGCTGTCCGATGCAGCCGTGCTTTGCTCCACCAAAGCGGCATTCTGCTGGGTGATGTTGTCGAGATCGCTCACGGCCTGATCGATCTGGGTCACGCCGCTGCTTTGCTCCTCCGTGGCCGAGCGTATTTCCGCAATCAGGTCGGTGACGCGCCGCACCTGGGCCACGATATCGTCCATGGTTTTGCCGGCCTCATCAACGAGGCTCGACCCGGTCTCGACTTTCTCGACGCTGGTCGAAATGAGGTGCTTGATCTCCTTGGCTGCGTTGGCGCTGCGCTGGGCCAGTGCGCGAACCTCCCCGGCCACCACCGCGAAGCCCCGGCCCTGATCGCCGGCGCGGGCGGCTTCGACTGCGGCATTCAAGGCAAGAATGTTGGTCTGAAACGCGATGCCGTCGATCACGCCGATGATGTCCGCAATCTTGTGCGAACTCGCGGTGATTTCGTTCATTGTACTAACCACTTCGGATACCGCCTGGCCGCCCTTCGCAGCCGCGTGGCTCGCGGAGCCGGCCAGCGTGTTCGCCTGCAGCGCGATTTCGGCGTTGCTCTTCACGGTCGCCGTCATCTGCGTCATCGACGACGCGGTCTGCTGGACGTTCGAAGCGGCCTGCTCCGTTCGTTGGCTCAGGTCGTTGTTGCCTTGTGCGATTTCGTTGATGGCGCGCTGAACCGTGATGACCTGTTCGCTCACGTCGTCGATGAGCCACCGGAACATCAGGCCAAGCTGGCTGATCGTGCGCAGGGTCATGCCGATCTCGTCGACCCGGTCGATGTGCACCGCTTTCTGGCTCTCGCCTGTCGCGACGCGCAAGGCCTGACCCAGCATCTGTTCGAGCGGCCGGGATATCTGCCGTTCGAGCCAGAATGAAACGAGAAGCAAACCGCACGAGGCGCCCGCCGCGAATGCCGCCAACGGCACGCCCTTCACCCCGGCAAGCCACGCCCCGGCAACGACGAGCGGCGCAGCCACGAGCAACGCGGACCGGATACGCCAGCGCACCGGCATGGTCTTGAGCTTCGAAGCCCACCCCATCAGGCCGGTGCGCACGATCAGCCCCTTGTGGAAGCGGCGCTTGCCCGCCTTGTGTTCGCGGAACTGGCGATAAAGCTTTTCCGCGGCTTCGACTTCATCGCGCGAAGGCTTGGTCCGCACCGACATGTAGCCGGACGTCCGACCGTTTCGCACCACGGGAATGGCGTTGGCCCGCACCCAGTAGTGGTCGCCGTTCTTGCGGCGGTTCTTGACAAGCGCGGTCCACGGCTCGCCGCCCTTGAGCGTGGCCCACATGTCGGCAAACGCTTCCTGCGGCATGTCCGGGTGCCGGACGATGTTATGGGGCTGGCCCTGGATTTCGTCCTGAGAGAAGCCGCTTGCATGAATGAACGCGGCGTTGGCGTAGTTGATGTGGCTCTGGGTATCCGTTGTCGACATCAATGTCGCATTGTCCGGAATCTCGAACTCGTGCTGCGTGACTGGCTGATTATTGCGCATGACCTTCCCCCCAAAAGATAGATGCGTGCCGCATTGGCGATCTTTGCTGAAAGTCCTGAGAGACGTGAACGACGTCCCATTGCGATCCAGTTGCGTGTTATATCGTCCTTGATTCAGCGTTCTTTAGCGCGATGTGGGTTTACCCCTTCCTGTATGGTTCGATTTAATTAAGGAAACCTTATTATATTGATCGCGTCATGATTCGCGGGAGGGATGACTGCCTGAGTCAACGATCCGGCCACACGACACCGGCCCGCGCCCCACGGCCAGTGAATACGATTACCAGACCATGATAATGCAATGATGTGGCAGTGTGAATGGCATTTGCGCGGGAACCACGATGCGAACGGACGATGCAACGAGCATATCGAGAGGGTCCCGACCACCGGGCAGCGAGGCCGGGCGAGCGCTTTTGCGTCGAGCTTGCGGAATCGGCTTACGCGTCTTTAACGTGGATGCCCACCCGCTCAATTCGGGCCACGATGCTCGAATAATCGGCGGGCGTGTCCATGTCGGCGCAAAACCGGTCGTGCGCCGCGTCATGGAGAAAGACTTCGTCGCCATGCTCGGCGATCAGCTTGCGGCATCCCGGGTTCACGTGGCCGCTCACGACCTCTGGCGCGTAACTCGCCGCGAACAAGACCGGATTGCCGCGCGCGCCGTTGAACGTCGGCACCAGAATCGATCCGCGCGGCATCGACGCATAGGCGTCGATCAGCTCGCGATAATCGGCGGCCTCCAGCAGCACCTGGTCGGCCAGGCAAATCATCACGGCGTCGCACGGGGCATGCAGCGCGGCAACGCCGGCCGCGACCGAGGTCATCTGGCCTTCCCGGTAGCGTGGGTTGCTCTGGAAGCGCACGTCGAGCCCGTCGAGCGCTTCGAAGACGGCGCGTCCGTTGAATCCGGTCACCACGACCACCTCCTCCGGCCGCGCGGCGACGATGGCGCGCACCACGCGCCGCACGGCGGGCTCGCCGCCCACCGGCAGCAGCAGCTTGTGGCGCCCTTCCATGCGCGTCGAGAGGCCTGCCGCGAGCACGACAGCCGAAAACCTCACCGTGTTCATCGCTCCTCCGCCCGGTTCTCTCCGGCGCGGGTCTCGTGGTCCGGCTCAGCCGCCAGATAGCGCGCCGGTGCGCGCTCGAACTCGGCCTTGCAGCAGTCGCAGCAGAAGTACACCTTGCGGCCGCCATAGACGACGACATGTTTCGCCGTTGCGATCTCGACGCTCATGCCGCACACCGGATTCACATAGCGTCCCGCCTCGGCCGCCGGCGCTTCGGGCATCTCGCACGGTGCCAGCGGCGGCACGGCCTCCGTGGCGACGGTGGCCTGCGGCACGGCCGCCTGCGCGGCCGCCGCCGCTTCTTCCCGCTCGTGCCGCAAGGCAACGAGTCCCGCGACCGCACCCAGCGCGATTTCCTGCGGCGTATGCGCGTGGATCGCCGGTCCCGCCGGTGCATGCAGCGCCGCGAGCCGGCTATCGGCGATGCCGCGCGCGCGCATCGTTTCGCGCAGCCGCTCGGCCTTGCGGCGGCTCGCGATCAGAAGCACGGCTCCGACGCGGCTGCGCAGCGCCGCTTCGAGTGCGTCCTCGTCGCCGTCGCCTTGCGTCGCGATCAGCGCGAACGATGCGCCAGCATCGTCCAGCACGGCAGCGTCGAAGCGCGGGCCTCCGGCGCGCGCGGTGTCGGCCGCCGGCGACGCGCGCAGACCCATGCGCCGCGCCAGCACGCAGGCTTCGTGAGCCGTCGGCGTCGCGCCGAACACGACCACGAGCGGCGGCGGCACGGTCGGCTGGATGAAGAGCTCCATCGCGCCATTGCTCGCGCACGGCATGGCGTGGGCCTCGACTTCGGGATCGGGCGGCGCGGGTTCGTTGCTGATGCGCACGCGCCGCGGCTGGCCCAGCCGGATCGCCTGGCGCGCGGCCTCGATCACGATGGCCTGCGAGCACCCTCCGCCGATCCAGCCATGCAGCGTGCCGTCGCTCTCCACGAGCGCCTGCGCGCCCACATGGGTCGAGGCCGGCGGCGCAACGCGGATCACGGTCGCAACGGCAAACGGCACACCCGCGTCGATCAATTGCTGTTCGAGTTGCAGCAGGCCGATCGTGGCCGGTACGGTATCGACGGTTTCGGCATTCATTGCAGCGCACCGAGAATTTGTGGAAACAGGCGCTCGAGGCTCGCGAGATCGCGTGCCCCGGCGAACAGGTCGAGGTGCGGCAGCGCGGCCTGCATGCCCGCGCTGACCGGCGCGAATCCCGGCCGCCCGACGAGCGGATTGAGCCAGACGAGCGAATGGCAGCGCCGCCGGATCGCAGCCAGCGCCTCGCCCAGTTGCGCCGGATCGCCGGCGTCGTAGCCGTCGCTGACGATCACCACCGCGGTACGCGAGTGCAGGAGGCTCGATGCGTAGTACTGATTGAATCCGGCCAGACTTTCGCCGATGCGCGTGCCGCCCGCCCAGCCTTCCGAGATCAGATGCAGGCGCTCCTGGGCACGGCGCGGATCGGGATCGCGCAGCGCCTCGTCGACGCAAACGAGGCGCGTATGGAAGACGAAGCTGTGCACGTCGTGCAGTCGCGCGCCGAGCACGCGCGCGAGACGCAGCAAAAAGAAACTGTAGAGGTTCATCGAACGGCTCACGTCGAGCATCAGCACGATGCGCGGCCGCTGCCGCCGCTTGCGCAGCCAGCCGAGCTCGACCGGCAGGCCGCCGCGCGACACGCTGCGGCGCAGGGTCCAGCGCAGATCGATGGCCCGTCCCTGACTCGCGCGCTGCTCGCGGCGCGTTTCGATGCCGCGCAGGCGCTGGGCGAAGCGGCGGATCGCGGCGTCGATGGCGAAGAGTTCGGTGCGATCGTTGAGATGGCGGAAGTCCGCGAAAGCCAGCGAGGCGGCTTCGGTCGCACCCTCGTCGGCCGTCGCGCCCTCGCCGGGCGCCCCGGCGCCGCGGCCCGCGAGCGACACGGGCATGCCTTCGCTCGCATCGGGCAGCCCCTCGCCTGCCTCGTCGCGCGTAAGCGGGCCGGCGCCGCCTGCCCGGGTCTCCACCAGCTCGCGCCGGTTCGGCGCCATGAAATAAGCGTCGAACAGATCGTCGAAACGCCGCCAGTCTTCCGCGCGCGAGCACAGCAGCGCACGCAGGCTCCAGCGCAGCAGATCGCTGTCGAACTGGCCCATGCGCCTTGCGACCTCCATCGACGTCGCAACGTCCGCGCTCGTCACGCAGAACGCGTTGGCACGCAGCCAGCCCGCAAAACCGGCGTAGCGCGCGACGAGTCGTTCGGCGAGGTCGGGCGCGTCAGCCTGCGCGGCAACGCTTGCGGTTCCGGTCAGCATGACGCCACCAGCTTTTCGACCACCGGCTGCGTGAGCGCGGCCTGATCCTCGCGCGTCTTCACGAGCGCCGCGAGCGAATCCATGACACGCTCGATGCCGCCTTCGTCAAGTGCGCTCACGCCAAGGCGCAGCAGCGCGGCGGCCCAGTCGAGCGTTTCCGCGAGACCGGGCTTGCGGCGCAGCGCCATCTGCCGCACCGCGTGCGTGAATTCGACCACCTGGCGCGCGAGCGCTTCGGGCACGTCCGGCACCTGGGTCCGCACGATCAGCAGTTCGCGCTGGAACGACGGATAGTCGACGTACTGATAGAGGCAGCGCCGGCGCAAGGCGTCCGAGATCTCGCGCGTGCCGTTCGAAGTGAGGATGACGTAAGGCCGTTCGGTGGCGCGAATCACGCCCAGTTCGGGAATCGAGATCTGGAAGTCCGAAAGGACTTCGAGCAGATAGGCTTCGAACGCTTCGTCGGTGCGGTCCACCTCGTCGATCAGCAGCACGGGCGCGGGCGTCGTCGTGATGGCTTCGAGCAGCGGGCGCTTGAGCAGGTAGCGTTCGGAGAAGATATCCTGCTCCTTGTCGCGCAGCGGCCGCGCATCCTGCTCGAACAGCTTGATCGCCAGCAGTTGATGCGCGTAATTCCACTCGTAGAGCGCCGTGTGCGCATCGAGCCCCTCGTAGCATTGCAGCCGGATCAGCGGCACATCGAGCAGGCGCGCCAGCGCCTTCGCCACCTCGGTCTTGCCAACTCCGGCCTCGCCCTCCAGCAGCAGCGGACGGCGCATTTCCAGCGTCAACAACAGTGCCGCCGCGAAGCTGCGCTCGGCAATGTAGCCGTGGCTCGCCAGTTTCGCCTGCAACGCGACGACGTCGGGCATGCGGTCGGTGGGCGTCATGACAGGCCTCAGCGGCCATGGGCCTTGTGGGAGAAGAGTCCGCGCAGCCAGTCGCGGAAAATCGCCCAGGCAAACGAGAGGCCGTTCAGCTCGGCGGGCGGCGCTACGGGGGCTACGAGGGCTACAGGCACTACGGGCGCTGCCGTCGCCGTGTTCGTCGACCCGGGCGACGATGCACTCGTGCTATCCGCAGCCGAAGGCGCGTCGCCGCTGGCTTCGGTCGGCGTGGACGCTACCTGCTGCACCGCCTGCGCGTTCATCGCGTCGAGCCGCGCCGCGAAGTTCGCGACGAACTGCTTGAGCATCTGCTCCGAGACCGGCCCCATCAAACGGCCGCCAATCGCGGCGGCCTTGCCGCTCATCGTCACCTCGCTGCGGCCCGTCAGCTCGCTGGCCTCGCCGCTGGCCCGCACGGCGGCCACCAGATCCATCGCCGCCGCCGAGCCGCCTGTCGAGTCCGTGCCCTTGCCGGCGAGATGCAGGCTGCGTGCCGCCGCGTCGAGCGCGAGCACCTCGATGTCGCCCTTGAACGCCATCGTGGCGGGCCCGAGCTTCACCGTGATCGTTCCTTTGTAGTGCGTAGCATCGATGCGCTCCGTAATCTTCGCGCCCGGCATGCAACCCGCCACCGCTTCGATATCCTGCATGAGCTGCCACGCGCGCCCAGCGCTCGCGGCGAGTGGAAACACCTTGTCGAGTACGACTTTCATCGCGCGCTCCTCCCGCAATGCCTAAGCCCGCGTCAAGCCAAGCGCGCGGCATTGCTGCCACACGCGATACGCGTTGTGCGGCATGTTCATGTGCGTGACGCCGAGATGCGAGAACGCATCGACGACGGCCGACGTGAAGCACGGAATCGAACCCACGTGCGGCGATTCGGCCACCCCCTTCGCCCCGATGGGATGATGCGGCGACGGCGTCACGGTGAAGTCGGTGTCCCAGTGCGGCGTTTCCACGGCGGTCGGCACGAAGTAATCGAGCAGCGTCGCGCCAAGCAGGTTGCCCGACTCGTCATAGGGCATCTCCTGGCCGAGCGCCACCGCAAAGCCTTCGGTCAATCCGCCGTGAATCTGCCCCTCGATGATCATCGGGTTGATCCGCGTGCCGCAGTCGTCGAGCGCATAGAAGCGCCGCACGCGGATCTCGCCGGTGTAGCGGTTCACGTCGAGCACGCACACGTAGGCGCCGAACGGAAACGTGAAGTTCGGCGGATCGTAGTAGTCGACGGCTTCGAGGCCCATTTCCAGCCCCTCCGGCACGTTGTTGTAGGCCGCCCAGGCCACTTCCTTCACCGTCTTGAACTGGTCCGGCGAGCCCTTCAGCACGAAGCGGTCGAGATCGAACTCCACGTCGTCGGGGCTCGCTTCGAGCAGGTGCGCCGCGATCCTGCGCGCTTTTTCGCGGATCTTGCGCGAGGCGCGGGCAACCGCCGCCCCCGCCACCGGCGTAGAGCGCGAGCCGTAGGTGCCGAGCCCGTATGGCGCGGTCGACGTATCGCCCTCCTCAACGGCAATCTGCGACGCGGGGATACCGGCTTCGGACGCGATGATCTGCGCGTAGGTGGTCTGGTGCCCCTGGCCCTGCGTGATGGTGCCCATGCGCGCAATCGCCGAGCCGTCCGGATGCACGCGGATCTCGCACGAGTCGAACATGCCCACGCCCAGGATATCGCACATCTTCGACGGGCCGGCCCCGACGATTTCCGTGAAGTTCACCACGCCGATGCCCATGAGCCACTCGGCTTGCGGATCGGCGCGGCGCTGCGCCTGCTCCGCGCGCAGCGCGTCGTAATCGACCGCCGCGAGTACCTTGCGCAGCGCCGTGTCGTAGTCGCCCGAATCGTATTCGAGGCCAAGCGGCGTCGTGTACGGAAACTGGTCGCGGCGGATGAAGTTGCGCAGACGAATCTCGGCTTTGTCGATGCCCAGCTTCTGCGCCAGCACGTCCACCATCCGCTCGATCAGATACACCGCCTCGGTCACGCGGAACGAGCAGCGATACGCGACGCCGCCCGGGAACTTGTTCGTATAGACGCCGTCGACCGAAACGAACGCATTGGGAATCGCGTAGGAGCCCGTACAGACATGGAACATGCCGGCAGGCCACTTCGTCGGGTCGGCGCACGCGTCGAACGCGCCGTGGTCGGCAACCACGTTCACCCGCAGCGCCTTGATGCGGCCGTCCTTGTCGGCCGCCAGCTCGCCGGTCATGTGATAGTCGCGCGCGAACGCGGTGCTGGAAAGGTTCTCGCTGCGCGACTCGATCCACTTCACGGGGCGACCCAGCACGATCGACGCGACGATCGAGGTCACGTAGCCCGGATACACCCCGACCTTGTTGCCGAACCCGCCGCCGATATCGGGCGAAACGATGCGGATCTTCGATTCCGGAATCGAGGACAGCAGCCCAACCACGGTACGCACGACGTGCGGCGCCTGCGACGTGATGTAGACGGTGAGATCGCCGCGCACCTTGTCGAACGACGCGACGCAGCCACAGGTTTCGAGCGGGCACGGATGCACGCGCGGATACAGGATGTCCTGCTTCACGGTGACTTCGGCCGTCTCGAACATGCGGTCGGTCTTGTCCCGGTCGCCCATCGTCCACGTGAAAATATGGTTAGGATGCCTGCGCGCACCGTGCGCGCCGGTGTCCTTGCTGGCGATGTCCTCGCGGATCACCGGCGCATCCGGTTCCAGCGCCTTCAGCGGGTCGACGAGCGCGGGCAGCTCCTCGTACTCCACCTCCACGAGTTCGGCGGCATCGGCGGCGACATAGCGGTCATCGGCCACGACGAAGGCCACCTCCTGATTCTGGAAGCAGACCTTTTCGTCGGCAAGCACCGCCTGGACGTCGCCCGCCAGCGTCGGCATCCAGTGCAGCTTGAGCGGCTTGAGATCGTCCGCGGTGAGCACGGCGTGCACGCCGGGATGCGCCAGCGCGCGCGACTTGTCGATGCGTTTTACGCGCGCATGCGCATAGGGACTGCGCACCATCACGCCGAACAGCATGCCCGGCATCTTGATGTCGTCCACATAGGTGCCCTTGCCCTGGATGAAGCGCGGATCCTCGCGGCGCTTGCGCGAGCAGCCCATGCCTTCGAGCGCGGCAACGCGTTCGAGATTGGCGTCGAGATGGCCCATGACTTGTCTCCCGGCGCTCAGTGCGCGTGCGCCGCGTCCGCCTCGATGAGCGGATGCGACGTTTCGACCGCTTCGCCGCGCAGCTTGCGCGCAGCGTATTGCACGGCCTTCACGATGTTCTGATAGCCCGTGCAGCGGCACAGGTTCCCCGCCATCCAGTAGCGGATCTCCGCTTCGGTGGGATCAGGGTTCTCCTGCAGCAGGCGGTACGCGCGCATCAGCATGCCCGGCGTGCAAAAGCCGCACTGCAAGCCATGCTCCTGCATGAAACCTTCCTGCAGCGCGTGCAACGTGCCGCCCTCGGCGAGCCCTTCGACGGTGCGGACTTCCGCGCCTTGCGCCTGCACCGTCAACAGCGTGCACGACTTGACCGACATGCCGTCGAAGTCGACCGTGCAGGCGCCGCAATGCGACGTCTCGCAGCCGATATGCGGCCCGGTGTGCTGGCATTTTTCGCGCAGCGTGTGAATCAGCAGTTCGCGCGGCTCGACGACGACATCCACTTCGCCGCCGTTGAGCCGGAACGACACCATCGTTTTGCTGGCCATGTTGGGTTCTCCCCGCCTTTATGGGTGGGCCGGATTGACCGCCCGTTCGTATGCCGTATCAAGCGCCCTGCGCGTCATCTCGCCCGCCATCGCACGTTTGTAATCGGCGTCGCCGCGCAGATCCGGCACCGGACTGCACGCCGCCATCGCAAGCCGCGCCGCCTCGTCCAGCGCGCGTGCATCGAAGGGCTGGCCGGCCAGCGCCTGCTCGGCGTCGACGGCGCGGATCACGGTGTCGCCGACATTCGTCAGAGCAATGCGGACGTGCTCGACATGGCCGCCGGCAAGCCGCATCGTGACGGCGGCCGCCGCCGTCGCGAAGTCGCCCGTCTTGCGCTTGAGCTTCGCATAGCAATATCCGGTGCCCGGGGCCGGCACCGGAATGCGGATCGCGGTCAGGATCTCGCCGGGCGCGAGCAACGTCTCGTAGGTGCCGACGAAAAAACCGTCGGCCGCCACCGTGCGCTCGCCGGCTGCGCCTTGCAGCACGAATGCCGCATCGAGTGCGATCATCAGCGCCGGGTGATCGTTGCCGGGATCGCCATGCGAAAGGTCGCCGCCCAGCGTGCCGCGATAGCGCACCTGCGGATCGGCGATCTGCCGCGCGCCCTCGACGAGGAGCGGGCAGCGCGTTTGCAGCAGCGTCGACCAGATCAGTTCGTTTTCGGTCGTCATCGCGCCGATCCACAGCGTGTCGTTATCCTCGCGGATCCCCTTGAGTTCGGTTAGCCTGCCCAGATCGATCAGGTGGTCGGGCTGCGCGAAGCGCAGCTTCATCATCGGCAGCAGGCTGTGGCCGCCCGCGAGGACTTTCGCCGTCTCGCCGTACTCGCCGAGCAGCGCGACGGCCTCGGGCAGCGTCTGCGGCGCGTGGTATTCGAAGGGTCGGGGAATCACGCCGGTCTCCTTGTTGTCATCCTCCACTTAATTAGCATTTCACAATGCAATGCAGCAATTCAACGCGATTTCGCCAATGGCGGCGTGGCTGCACCGGCAGCAGGAAAACTTGCGCGAACGTGGGAATGGACTTAAAACAGAGGCACCGCGCCGGCATTGAACATGCCGTACACACCACGGGCGCCTCGGGGAGAACCCTGGATGAAACCGTTCGAGCACGTCACGCCGGCCACCGACGCACGCCGCGCCGAAACCTTCCAGCACCGGCTGGAGCAGTTCAATCCGGGCGTGGTCTGGCTAGATGCGCAGGGACACGTCAGCGCGTTCAACGACGTCGCTCTGCAGATTCTCGGGCCGGCCGGCGAGCAGTCGCTCGGGGTTCCGCAGGACAGGCTTTTCGGCATCGACGTCGTCCAGCTGCACCCCGCGAAAAGCCGCGACAAACTGCGCTTCCTGCTGCAGTCGCGCGACGCGGGAGGCTGCCCGGTGAAGTCGCCGCCGCCCGTCGCGATGATGATCAACATTCCTGACCGGATTCTCATGATCAAGGTGTCGAGCATGTCGGACATGAACGGCGCGTGCGGCACCTGCATGATCTTCTACGACCTGACCGACATCACGACCGAGCCGTCCTCCGAAACGCTCGCCGGCACCCCCGCGCCGCCACGCCGGCTCTTCAAGATTCCGGTGTACCGCAAGAACCGCGTGATCCTGATCGACCTGAAGGACATCGTGCGCTTCCAGGGCGACGGCCACTACACGACGATCGTCACGAAGGACGACCGCTATCTCTCGAACCTGTCGCTCGCGGATCTGGAGCAGCGCCTCGAGAGCGGCACATTCCTGCGCGTGCATCGCAGCCACATCGTGAGCCTGCAGTACGCGATCGAGCTCGTCAAAGCCGAGGACAGCGTGAACCTCGTGATGGACGACAGCGAGCGCAGCGTCGTGCCGGTAAGCCGGTCGCGCGCCGCGCAGCTGAAGGAGTTGCTTGGCGTGATGTGAAGACAGCCGGCGTTGCCGGGATCGTCGCCCTTACACGGTCCCGGCGAGGTGAAAGCGCGAGGCGGGGTGCCAGACGTGCACCGCGGTCGCGACCGCTTCGCCCACCCAGGTGCGCCTCCACACAACGAGGCAGGGCTCGCCGATCTCCATCGCCAGATGATGGCGGATCTGCGCATCGGGCTTGCGCGCATAGATGCGAAACTCCGCGCGCTGGATGGGTGCGAGTCGCACCATATAGCGATTCGGCGTCTCGCGCGTGAAGTCCTGCTCGAGATAGTGCGGAAAGACCTGCGGATTCACGTAGCGGTCCTCGTACTGAATCGGCTCCCCCTCCTCCATGTGCACCACGGCGGAGTAAAAAACCGGGCCGCCCGCAAGGCCCAGTTCGTCGATCGCAGTCGGCGCATCGCGACTCTCGAGCCGGATCACGCGCGCATCGTGACGATGTCCACGCGCTGCGATCTCATCGGCGATGTTGCGGATCTCGAGCACCGTCGATTCGTATTCGCGCGGCGCGACGTAGGTGCCCGAGCCTTGAATGCGCGTGAGCACGCGTTCGGCCATCAGTTCGCGCAAGGCGCGCGAGACGGTCATGCGCGCCACGCCGAACTCCTTGACGAACACGGTCTCGGAAGGAATCGCGTCGCCGGGTTTCCAGGTGCCGTCGGCAATGCGCTCGACGACATAACGTTTGATCTGCTCGTAGGGGGGCGCGGCTCTTCGCTGCACCCGATCCCGTTCCTGGGTTTCCTGCGCCTGCCCGGTGGCTCTCATTGTTATCACGCTCCCGCTCGATCGCTGGCGTTCGGCCGAAGACCCGGCATGCTCAGACATGGGCTGCGCGGGGCGACGTCTCATTGGCGGGCGAGCCGAACTCACCCGAAACGGGCCCGATGAATACGGCAGGCCGATGTTCCGCTCCGGGCTGCCCTGCCGATGGACCCGGCAACGGCGGCGGCGGTTCGTCGGCGATCATGTGCCAGGCCGCCGACATGTCGTCCGCGAGCGGCCGGTCGTCGCGGTAGATCGGCAATACGCGGCGCACCTGGGCGTGCAGCGCCTCCGTGTACGGCGCGCGCAAGGCACTGCCCGGCTGCAGATCGTACGCCTGCACCGCGGCCAGCAGTTCGATGCCCAGAATGCGGCAGCTGTTTTCGATGACGGCGAGCGCCTTGAGGGCAGCCGGGGTCGCGTGACAGAGATGGTCTTCCTGCAGCCCGGAGGTCACGCCGCCGTCCAGGCTCGCCGGCGCGGCCTCGCGCCGGTTCTGCGCCACCAGCGACGCCGCCGTGTACTGCGCGATCATGAAGCCGGAGCGCGTGCCGCCAGCATCGGCGAGAAACGCGGGCAAACCGCTCACGAGCGGATTCACGAGACGGTCGAGACGCCGTTCGGCCATCGCACCGACTTGCGCAACCGCGGCAGCGAGGCTGTCCATGGCGAGCGCAATCGAGGCGCCTACTGCGTGGGCCTGCGAGAACACCCGGGGCTCGTCGGGCGTGCCCGCGACAATCGGATTGTCGGTCGTCGACGCCAGTTCGCGGTTCACCACTTCCGCCGTCGCGGCCAGCACGTCGCGCGCCGCGCCATGAACGTGGGGAATGGTGCGCATGCTGAGCGGGTCCTGCGTGCGGCGCCCGAACGACGCCGACAGCAGGCCGCTGCCCGCCAGCGCCGCCCGCATGCGCGCTCCGACCTGCGCGAGCCCGGGCGAAACCCGAAAGGCCAGCGATTCGGCGTCGAAGGCAGCCATCTGGCCGCCGAGATTCTCGAAGCTCATGGCCGACACCACATCGGCCCAGTCGAGCAGCCGCTCCGCGCGCTGCAATGCGAGCGCCGCGAGCCCGGTCACGCAGGGCGTGCCGTTCACGAGGCTCAATCCCTCCTTCGCCTGAAGTTCGAGCGGATCGAGCCCCAGCCGCCGCAACGCCTCGCCGCCGCTCATGCGCTGGCCGCGCCAGCTCACGCGGCCAGCGCCTACGCACACGAGCGCAATATGCGCCATGTGGCTCAGATAGCCCACCGAGCCGAACGCGGGCACCTCGGGCAAGCAATCCTCCCTGAGCAGCGTGGCCAGTCGTTCGACCAGTTCGACCCGCACGCCCGAATGCCCGTGCGCGTAGTTGTTGATCGCCGCGGCCATGATCGCGCGCGTTTCTTCGGCGCCGAGCGGCTCGCCCACGCCCACCGCATGGCTCATCAGGATGTTGTGCGAAAGCGCGTGCTGCTGCGCGGGCGATACCACGACGTCGCACAGCGCGCCGACCCCGGTATTCACCCCATAAGCGCGGATGCCGCGGGCAATGATCTGCTCGACGAGGGTACGTGCGGCGCCGATGCGCTCGCGCGCTTCAGCGGAGATTTCGAGCGGTGCGCCCGCTGCGACGGCGCAGACTTCGCGCCAGTTCAAGGCGCGGGTGGAGCGGATGACTGACATGCTGAACTCTGCGGAAAGATCAATGCGAATTGCGGTCCTGATGGCTCGAAACGAATTGACGGAAACGCTCCGACTTCGAATCGCCGAACACCTCCTGCGGCGTGCCGTCCGAATCGACCTGGCCCTGGTGCAAGAACAGCACCCGATTGGAGACGTGCTTCGCAAAACCCATCTCGTGCGTGACGACGAGCATCGTGCGGCCTTCATCGGCGAGCGAGCGCATCACGCGCAGCACTTCGCCCACGAGCTCGGGGTCGAGTGCCGAAGTCGGTTCGTCGAACAGCATGACCTTCGGGTGCATCGCCAGCGCGCGGGCGATCGCCACGCGCTGCTGCTGGCCCCCCGAGAGATGCGCGGGATAATGCGTGCGCTTGTCGGCCAGCCCGACTTTCGCGAGCAGCGCCTCCGCTTCTTCGACGGCTTGCGCGCGGCTGCGCTTGAGCACGCGCATCGGCCCTTCGATCAGGTTCTCGATGACCGTCATGTGCGACCACAAGTTGAAGTTCTGAAACACCATGCCGAGCTGCGAGCGCACCCGGTCCACCTGGCGGCGGTCGTCGGGTTGCAGCTTGCCGTCGCGGCGGCGCTTCATCTTCAGCTCTTCGCCCGCGAGCGCCACCGAGCCGTCGTCGGGGATCTCGAGCAGGTTCAGGCAGCGCAGGAACGTGCTCTTGCCCGAGCCGCTCGCGCCGAGAATCGAAATCACGTCGCCCTCGTGCGCATCGAGCGAAATGCCCTTGAGGACATGGTGGTCGCCGAACGACTTGTGAATGTTCTTCACGGACAGGGCAACCGGTGCAATGGCATTCATACGTTTCTCCGGATAGGGTGCCGCGTCACGAAGCTGCGCGACGGGTATCGAGGTTGGCGGCCGGACGACGGGCGACAGCCGGCACACCGCGCAGGTGACGCGACAGACGATGCTCGACGAAGCCGATGATCCGCACGACGACAAAGTTCAGGAACAGATAGATGAGCGCAGCGCAGGCGAAGACCTCGGTAGTACGGTAGGTCTGCTGAATGATCTGCTGCGCGACGCCGGTCACTTCCCACACGGTCACGAGGCTCGCGAGCGCCGTCGATTTGACGAGCAGCACCGCCTCCGTGGAATACGCCGGCAGGCACTGGCGCAGGGCGATGGGACCGATCACGCGACGCAGCAGCGCGAAACCCGAAAGCCCGATCGAGTAGCCTGCTTCGATCTGCCCCACGGGAACGGCCATCAGCCCCCCGCGAATGATCTCGGCGGTATAACCCGCCGTGCACAGCGCGAGCGAAAGGATCGCGCAGATATACGGCTCGCGCAGCACGGGCCACAGAAAACTCTCGCGTATCACGCCGAACTGCCCCATCCCGTAGTACACGAGAAACATCTGGATCAGGAGCGGCGAGCCGCGAAACACGAGGATATACGCGCGCGCAAAGCGGTTGGGCAACCAGTGCGGCGACACGCGCATCGTGACGATCACGAGCGAGAGCAGGCCGCCCAGCACCAGCGAGGCGAAGAACAGGCCAAGCGTGGTGGGCACGGCTGCGATCAACTGGCGCATCGTGTCGAGAAGAAAGTCGAAATCGATATGCATGATGGGGCCGCCCAGAGGTCAGTTGCGTGCGAAGTTGCGCTTGAAGGACCGGCCGACGATCGCTTCCGCACGGCCGAACACGCGGTTCGACACGCCCGTCATGACGAGGTACAGCGCGCCGCCTGCGACGAAGAAAAGAAAATACTGATGCGTCGATCCCGCCGCCACCTGGCTTGCGCGCAGCAGTTCGACGAGCCCCGTGACCGAGATCAGCGCCGAATCCTTGAGACTCAGTTGCCAAACGTTGCCGATGCCCGGCAACGCGAAGCGCAGGACCTGCGGGATGAGGATGCGGCGCGCCATGGTGAGCGTGGGCATGCCGATCGCCCGCGCCGCCTCCAGTTCGCCGCGCGAGACCGCCAGCACGGCGGCACGATAGACCTCCGCCTGATAGGCGCCGGAGATCATGCCGACCGCAAACGCGCCGATGACGAACGGCGGCACGCCAATGAAGCCATCGGCGCCGAACCACTGGCCGATCGAAGACACGAGCGTCGAACCGCCGAAGTAAAACAGATAGATGACGAGCAGTTCGGGCACGCCCCGAAAAACCGTCGTATAGCAGTCGCCCAGCACGCGCGCGGAGCGAAAACGCGACAGCTTCGCCGCGGCCACGATGGCGCCGAACACCGCGCCGATCGCGAGCGACGCGAGCGTCAGCACCACGGTCATCAGCGCGCCGAGCAGCAGGACGCTACCCCACCCTTCCGATCCAAAGCCGAGCACTTCGAAGAGATGCATGACACTACCCCACTCAAGCCTGCAAGAAAGACCGCGTGCCACCCCGTAAGCGAGGGCGGCGCGCGGCCATGTGCCACGTCACGCTCAGGGCGTCACGTCGGTCTTGAACCACTTCTCCGAAAGCTTCTTCACGGTGCCGTCGGCGAGCGCCGCCGTGATGGCCGCGTCGAACTTCGCCTTGAGGTCGGCGTCCTGCTTGCGGAAGGCCAGACCTTCGCCCGGCCCCCAGATCGGACCGCCGATCTGCGGACCCGCCGTCACGGTGGGCACCGCTTCTTTCTTGTCGGCGTTGGCCGCGTAATAGGTCACGTCGTCGAACGATGCGTCGATCCGGCCGTTGGAGAGGTCGAGATCACGCTCCTGCGAGGTCTTGTAGACGCGAATCGACGCCACGTCCTTGAAGTTCTCGTTGATGAAGCGCGTATAGACCGTGCCGGACTGAATGCCGATGGTCTTGCCCTTGAGCGCCGTCCGCAGCGCCTGCACCGCGGGCGCGCTCGAACGCGCGTCGTTGTCGAGCTTCAGCGGGGGCGAGGTTTTCGCAATGATCTTCGTATCGGTGACGGCGAACGTGGCCGGCGTCGCGGCATAGGGCTTCGAGAACGCGATGACCTTTTCCCGGTCGGGCGTGATGGAGATGGCATCCATCAGGACATCGAACTTTCCGGCCTGCAACCCGGGAATCATGCCATCCCAATCCTGCGCAACCAGGTTGCACTTGAGCTGCGCCCGCGCACACAGGTTAGTCACCAGTTCCGGTTCGAATCCCCCCATCTTGCCGCCCGGCAGGGTCATGTTCCAGGGAGCGTAATCGCCCTCCAGAGCAATGGTCACCGTGGTCCAGTCCTTCGCTTGCGCGAGGCCGGCTGCGGAAATTGCGGCACCGATCACAACGGCGCCCATCACCTTCTTCGTCACCCAGTTGCACTTCGACTGCATCTCGACACTCCTTCGATTGTGGAATCCCGGGCCGCCTGCGCGACCATTCGCCTAACCATGTTGTCTAGACAAGATCAGGGAACAATAAAAGAGATGCAAGAGAAATTTGGATAATCGGCGAATACCCAGGGAAAGACCTCAGTCGCTCGCAGGCTTGCTGAAAGAAAATGCCCTGGAAAGGGGCGTGCGCCCCCTTATGCAGCAAGGCGTTGCGGTCAAATTGGGCATGGCTTGCCGTACCGGGAAGTAAATTGCGTCCACCGTCGAATCCTCTCCGTAACACTGCGGGCGGATTGCTGCGGCCCCAAAGTTACCTAGACGAGTCGGCGGCAGATGCTGGGGGACCGGGACGTGGCAACAATCGATGAGGGGCGCCTGGGCCAAGCGCTAAGATGCACATAGACGCACATAGCGGTCTGCATCAAACGCACCCTGGTTATCTCGTGTCGTCAAATCGGCAACGCTCCCCCATTCCGCTCTGGCTCGCCCATGCCCGGTAAAAAGACCAGTCTCTGGCTTAAAGGCTTCGACCTGCTCTCTAGCTTGACGAGCCCACGGCCGAAGCGGAAAAAGGCCGGCCCGCGCAAGGCTGCGGCGGTCAAGACCGCTCGCAAGGTCGCTCCGAAGCGCACGGGCGTTTCAAGCGTGGCCCGGCCGCCTGCCACGCGAACCCCGGGCCGATGGACACGCTCGTTTCACTCGGCGCCGGCGCGGGCAGGTCATCTCGTCAATCACCTCGCGTATGCGTTGTATCTGCCCGCCGGCGCGGCGTCGCAAGCGGGCCTGCCGCTCGTCGTCATGCTGCACGGCTGCAAGCAGACCGCCGAATCGTTCGCCGCCGGCACGCGCATGTGCCGGCTCGCGGAACGCGCGGGATTTGCAGTGCTGTTTCCCGAGCAGGCAAAAACCGCCCACCCTCATCGGTGCTGGCACTGGCACGACAGTCCCGCGCACTCGGAAGCGCCCGCTGTCGCATCGCTCGTCGAGGCGATGGTCCGCGAGCACGGCTTCGACCCTGCGCGCGTCTATCTCGCGGGCATCTCGGCGGGGGCCGGTCTCGCCGCCGTTCTGGCCATTCACTACCCGGCACTCTTTGCCGCGGTTGGCCTGCACTCAGGGCCGGTGTTCGGCGCCGCGCATTCCACCTTGAGCGCCATGCGCGTCATGCGCAGCGGCAGCCGCGAAGATCCGCTGCACCTCATCGAAACGTCCGTCGATATCGCGGGATATCCGGGCATGCCGGCCATCATCGTTCACGGCGAACTCGACACCGTCGTCGCGAAGCACAATGCAGAGCAACTGGGCATCCAGTTCGCGCGGCTCAACCGGCTGATCGACGCGCAAGGCGCCTTGCGCGTCGGCGAGCAGCGGGTCAGCCGCCGCGACGGGATCGACTACGTCGACTACCTGAAGGCCGGGCGGCTGGTGGTGCGGGTCGGCATCGTCCGCGGATTGGGGCATGCGTGGAGCGGCGGCGACCCTCGCGAAGCGTTCCACTCCGGTAGCGGGCCCGAAGCAACGGCCATGCTGTGGGGGTTTTTCCGCCGCCAGCGGCGCGAGCGCGCAGCGGCCTGACGCTCGATTGCGAGCGAGGCCTCAACTCCAGCGGCCCGTGCCGCCGCCCGTTGCGCCTACCGTGCTCGCACCGCCCGACATGAAGTTGCCGAAGAACTTGCTGCCATTGCCGAAGCAGTTCGCGTTCAGCGCGACCGGGCTGGCGCGTCGTTGTCACGCGCTCATGCAACGAGAATTTCGCGCCCCGCTCAATGCTCGAAATACGTGAGCCCCATCGCCCGCTTCACCTCGGACAACGTCTGCCCCGCCACCTCCCGCGCGCGCCCGGTGCCGCGGCGCAAGACCTCCAGCACCTCGCCGCGGTCGGCTTCCAGTTCGCGGCGGCGCGTGCGTATCGGTTCGAGCAGCGCCTGCAGCCGCTCGTTCAGCACCTGCTTGACTACGCTGTCGCCAAGTCCGCCCCGGCGATAGTGCGCCTTCAACGCTTCCACCTTCTCGACATCCGGCTCGAATGCATCGAGAAACGCGAAGACGACATTGCCTTCCACCTTGCCCGGGTCGCTCACGCGCAAATGCCCGGGATCGGTGTACATGTCCTTGACGGCCTGCGCGATTTCGTCGGGTGTCGCGCCGAGCGCGATGGCGTTGCCAAGCGACTTGCTCATCTTGGCCTTGCCGTCGAGGCCCGGCAGACGCGGCACCGAAGAAAGCACGGGCACGCACTCCACGAGCACGTCGCGCTCCACGGTGTGGTTGAAGCGGCGCACGAGTTCGTTGGTCTGCTCGATCATCGGCAACTGATCCTCGCCCACGGGTACATGCGTCGCCTTGAATGCGGTGATGTCGGCCGCCTGGCTCACCGGATAGGTGAGAAAACCCGCGGGAATATCGCGCTCGAAACCGCGCAGACGAATCTCTTCCTTGATGGTGGGATTGCGCTCGAGGCGCGCGACCGTGACGAGGTTGAGCAGGTATTGCGACAGCTCGGCCAGCTCCGGCACCTGCGACTGGATGCAGAGGGTGGACTTCGCGGGATCGATGCCCACGGCGAGGTAATCGAGCGCGACTTCGATCACGTTTGCGGTGACGCGCTGGTGCCGGCCCACGTTGTCGGTCAGCGCCTGGGTGTCCGCCAGCAGCAGGAATTGCCGGGCCTCGTGCTGGAGCGCCACGCGTGCGCGCAGCGAGCCAATGTAGTGGCCAAGGTGCAGCGGGCCGGTCGTCCGGTCGCCGGTGAGGATGGTTGGCAGGTTGGTCGATGTCATGGCGAGGCTCCACGGGTTCGACACCGCCAGCCGCCAGCGCGCAGAAACGACAATGCCGCCAGAACTGGCGGCATCACGTTTAAGAGGTACAAAAAGTGCGTGAGAAAACGGGCCGCCCGGGTCAGGCGCGCCACCAACGATGCAGGTTCAGCGAGATCGATTGCGTTTCCATCGGATCAGTATAGCCTGGCAACGCGGCGAGCGCAGACTACGGCTGCGCAATGGAGGCAGAAGCGGGCGCCGAAGCGACCGAAGCAGCCGCAGCCGCCGGCACCGCCGCCCGCGCGTCGTGCCGCTTGCCGCGCTGCCCGCTCACGATGCAGTTTCTTCCCAGCGCCTTGGCCTCGTAGACGGCTTCGTCGGCCATGCGGATCAGCTGGTCCACGTGCTCGATCTCCCCGCCTTCCGAACTCGCGATGCCCACGCTCACGGTAATACGGCCGAAGGCGCTGGGCGCATGTTCGATGGCGAGGTCCCAGACCGCCGCGCGAATCCGTTCGGCCAGCAAAACTGCGTCGGATTCCGAAGTTTCTGGCAATACCGTCAGGAACTCTTCGCCACCGTATCGCGCGGCCGTGTCCGCGGGCCGGCGCAGGCACATCGCTATGCTGTGGGCGACGGTCGCGAGCGCATCGTCGCCGGCCTGGTGCCCATAGCAGTCGTTGAAGGCCTTGAAACGGTCCACGTCGATGAAAAGGATCGCGAGCGAACGGCGCGTTCGCAGCGAGCGCCGCCATTCCAGCTCGAGCGTCTCGTCGAGCAGGCGCCGGTTCGCGAGCCCCGTGAGGCCGTCGGTTCTCGCCAGCAGCCGCAGTTCCGATTCCGCGCGCATGCGCCGGCGCAGTTGCGCGCTCAACTGCACCGCGAGGACGATGAGCCCGAGCGCGAAAAGTCCCATGACCGAGCCGAGCTTGATGGCCCGCTGCCGCCAGGCGCCGAAGATATCGGGCTCCGCTTCGGCCACCATGATGATGAACGGCAGCTTCGGAAAGTTGCGGAAGAAGTAGTGCCGCCGGATGCCGTCGATGCTCGAGGTATCGGAGAAGTGGCCTTCGGGGGCCTCGGCGAAATGGCGGAAGGTGCTGGCGCTGGAGATGTTGCGCCCCAGTATGGCCGGGTCGAACGGCTGGCGCATGAACATCACGCCGTCCTTGCCGATGAGCGAGATGGCGCCGTGCGAGCCGACCGCGAGGCCTTCGAACAGCCGCTGGAAGTACTCGGGCCGGATCGCCATGACCACAACGCCGGCAAAACTGCCGTCGGGATGTGAAAGCCGCAGGCTGAGCGCGATGCGCGTCCCGCCGCCGAGGCGCGAGTCGTAGGGGTCGCTCACGTACAGCCCGGCGTCGGGCCGGTCGCGGTGTATCCAGAAGTACTTGCGGTCCGCGAAGTTGCCCTGGCGCGGCACGTCGCTACCGGAGTCGATGCGGATATTGCCCTGCTCGTCGAGCACGTACATGCCGCCGAGGAATTCGGCCGTGGCCGCGCGGTCGAACAGGACGAGGCGCTGCAGGCGGGGCGGCAGCGCCATGATCTCGGGCTGCTTCACGCCTTCGGCCACGGCCCGCAGCGAAAGGCCATAGATCTCGAAGTTGCGCTCGATGTCGCGCTCGGCCACGAGCGCGATGCTGCGCGAGCTTTCCTGGGCGTGTTCGAGCGCATCCAGGCGGCTCTGATAGAGGGCCACCGCGCACAGAATCGCCAGCGTGAGCGCCGCGACCACCCCACCCACCACAATGGCGTTCGGGCCGGCATGGAGCGCGCCGCGCAAAGGCCTCGCGAACCGGCCCAGTCCGGCCATCCGGATGCGGTGTCGAACGCGTGCTGTGATCCGCCCGGAATCCGGCGTGGTGTTCGGCATATCCCGATGTCGCGAGGAAAAGATGCGTGGACAGGACGCAATGACGTTGTGTTTTACGGCTTCTCGCCGGAAAACTTGAGGGAATGGCCGCCGCGGCTGGGCAAACCGCCCAAAAAGGGGCGCATGAAACCCCGGCCGGCACGCCCCGTGCGCCGCGGGTAAAATGCTTCGCAGCCTGTGCGCCCCGCGCCCGGGCACGCCCGCCCGGTCCGCCCTTTTTGCTCTCCCGCCGCCTCCGCCATGCCCCGACTGTCCTTCTTCGTGCGCTTCATCACCATCGGCGTGCTGCTGCACGTCTATGTCGGCTTCCGGCTGATCCCCGACCTGCCGGTGCCCGCGGCCGGCAAATGGCTCGCGGCGCTGTGGCTCGTGTTCTCGTGCCTCGTGATTCCGCCCGGCATGCTCGCGCGCACGATCAAGCGCCAGCCGCTCGCCGACCGCCTTGCCTGGGCGGGCATGCTCGCCATGGGATTCTTTTCGTCGCTGCTGATGCTCACGATCCTGCGCGACCTCGTGCTGGCCTCGCTGATGACGGTCGAGGCGATCTGGCCGCGCGCCGTGAATCTCGTGGACTGGCGCACCGTCAGCGCCGCCGTGGTGATCGGGCTCGCGCTGCTTTCGAGCGCCATCGGCTTCTTCAATGCGCGGCGCCGCGCGCCGGTGCGCACGGTGGAGGTGCCGATCCGCGGCCTGCCCGCCGACCTCGACGGCTTCACGATCGTCCAGTTGAGCGACATCCACGTCGGGCCGACGATCAAGCACGATTACGTCGAGGCGATCGTGCGGGCCGTGAACCAGCTCGACCCGGATATCGTCGCGATCACGGGCGACGTGGTGGACGGCAGCGTCGCGCAGCTTTCGCGCCATACGGCGCCGCTCGGCACGCTGGCCGCGCGCCACGGCGTATATCTCGTCACGGGCAACCACGAGTACTACTCGGGCGCCGACGCCTGGGTGGCCGAATTCCGCCGCATCGGCCTCACGGTGCTGATGAACCAGCACGTCGTGATCGAGCATCGCGACGCACGGCTCGTGCTGGCCGGCGTCACCGACTACACGGCCGGCCATTTCGACCCCGCGCAGCGCAGCGACCCGGCGGCGGCGCTGGCCGGCGCGCCGGCGGACGTCGATACGCGCGTGCTGCTCGCGCACCAGCCGCGCACGGCCCACGCGGCGGCCGATGCGGGCTTCACGCTGCAGCTCTCGGGCCACACGCACGGCGGCCAGATCTTTCCGTGGAATTTCCTCGTGCGGCTGCAACAGCCGTTCACGGCCGGGCTCGCGAAGCTCGGCAGCCTGTGGGTCTACACGAGCCGCGGCACGGGCTACTGGGGGCCGCCCAAGCGCCTCGGCGCGCCTTCGGAAATCACGCGCGTGCGCCTCGTGGGCACGAACTGACCCGCGCGGGCGCCCCGCTCCCGCGTCCTTCTTCGTTCCCCGCCGCGCCACGGCGGCCGCTCGCCTGAGCCTGCCTGCGCCGCCCCGGGCGGGCGAGCCGGTATCATGAGTCCGACGCGCCCCATTTTTCTTCGCCCGGACCCACAGGAACCCCTTGCCCATGGACGGCAACAAGCCTCTTCACCAGACAGCGTTCTACCTGCTGCTGCTCGCAGTTTCCGTCGCGCTCTGCTTCATCCTCGCGCCGTTCTTCAGCACCGTGCTGTGGGGCGCCATTCTCGCGCTCATCTTCCAGCCCGTGCAGCGCTGGCTCGTCGCGCGCCTCGGCCGCCGGCGCAATCTCGCCGCGCTCATCACGCTCACGCTCTGTCTGCTGATCGTGATCCTGCCGCTCACGCTGGTGGCGGGCACGCTGATCCAGCAGGTGGCCTACGCCTATGGCCAGGTCCGCTCGGGCAGCCTCGATATCGGCGCGTACTTCAGCCAGATCGTCCACGCGCTGCCGCAATCGCTCCAGAATCTGCTCGCCCGCTACAACCTCATGGACCTGCCCGGCCTGCAGCAGCGCCTCTCGGCCGGCGCCGCGCAGATCAGCCAGTTCATCGCCACGCGCGCGCTGAGCCTCGGCCAGATCACCGTGCAGGTGGCCGTGAGCTTCTGCGTGATGCTCTACCTGTTCTATTTCCTCGTGCGCGACGGCCGCGAGATCTCGAAGCTCGTGCGCAGCGCCATTCCGCTCGACGAGGAGCACAAACAGCATCTGATCCGCAAGTTCACGACCGTGATCCGCGCGACGGTAAAGGGCAACCTGGCGGTGGCGTTCGTGCAGGGAGCGCTCGGCGGCATCGCCCTCGCCGTGCTCGGCATTCAGGGCGCGCTCCTGTGGGGCTTCGTGATGATGCTGCTCTCGCTCTTGCCCGCCGTGGGCGCGGCGCTCGTCTGGGGGCCCGTGGCGATCTACTTCTTTTCGACGGGCGCCGTGGCCAAGGGGCTCGGCCTCGTGATCTTCGGCTCGCTCGTGATCGGCACCGTCGACAACGTGCTGCGCCCCGTGCTGGTGGGCAAGGACACGCGGCTGCCCGACTGGGTCGTGCTGATCTCGACGCTCGGCGGCATCTCGCTCATCGGCATCAACGGCTTCGTGATCGGGCCGCTCATCGCCGCGCTCTTCATCAGTTGCTGGGACCTGCTGCGGCGCGACCAGATCAGCCAGGAAGCCGGAGGCAAAGCCGACGACGGGGACGCCGGCACGGCGAATTAAGGCGAGACGTGCAGCGGCAGGCCCGCGCGGCCGCGGTGCTCGGCGTCGGTCACGACCGGCGCACTCGTCTGCACGCCGTCGACCGCCACCGAGAAACCGAAGGTATTGACGCCGTCCGCGCTGCGCACGAACACCGTGCCGCCGTGCATCTCCGCCACCGCCTTGACGATGGAGAGCCCGAGACCGTGATTCTCGTGGCTGTTCGAACGCGCCTCCTGAATGCGGTAGAAACGGTCGAAGATATGCTCGCGCACCACCGGGTCGAGCGGCTCGCCGGGGTTCGACACGGCGATCTCCACGTGGCCGTCCTGCGGCGCGATGGTCGCCTCGAGCGCGGTGCCGGGCTGCGAATGCTGGATCGCGTTGACGAACAGGTTGCTCACTGCGCGGCCGATCAGCGAGGTGTTCACCCACGCGCGCGCATCGCCCTGCACCTGCACGCGTAGCTGCGCGTCTTCGAGCGGCATTTCGAGGAACTCCAGCATGCGCTCCAGTTCGGCGCGCAGCGACACTTCGGTCAACTCCGTCGCGCGCTCGCCGCGGTCGCTGCGCGAGAGGAACAGCATGTCGTTCACGATCACGCGCAACCGTTCGAACTCCTCCAGATTCGACTGCAGCGTTTGCCGCAGTTGCAGCACCGAGCGGTCGCGCGTGAGCGCCACCTGGGTCTGGCCGATCAGGATGCTGACCGGCGTGCGCAGTTCGTGCGCGACATCGGCGTTGAACGATTCGAGCCGCTCGTAGGCCTTGTCGAGCCGCTCCAGCGCGCCGTTGAACGAGGTCGCCAGTTCGTGCAGCTCTTCGGGCAGCGCATCGTCATGCAGGCGCTGCCGGCGGTTCGAAGGACTCAGTTGCGCGGCTTCGCGCGAGAGCCGCGTGAGCGGCGCGAGGCCGAAGCGCGTCACGGCCCGGCTCAGCAGCGCCACCGCGATGGTCGAAGCCGCGATCAGCATGCCGAGCACGAGACCGAAGCGCCGCAGCATCTGCTCGGTGCGCTCGCAGTCGCTCCCGACGACCAGCGTCACGGCCGGGCGCTCGCCGCTCGCGGGCACCATGTAACTCGTCACCACGATGTCGTAATCAGCGCCGGGCGGGCGGATCAGTTGATGATTCGGCCCGAGCGTGTCGGTCACCGCGCCGGAAATCGGCGTGCCGAAGCGAAAGCGCGGATCGGGGCCTTCCACGTAGTAGTGCATGCGGCTGTCCGCCGGCGAGAGGTCATGCAGCTTCTCCTGCACGAAGGCCCACTTCTGCACGTCCGGTGCGTGCAAAACGATCAGGCTCGCAATGCGCGCCCGCGTGTCGAGCGTCTCGCGCAGCTCGTCCATGAGCTGGTTGCGCATCAGCAGGAAAAGCCCCGTTCCGGTCAGCGTAAACACGACGAGCGATACCGCCGCGAACATGGCCGAAAGCCGCAGCGAGATCGAGTGCTTCATGACGGCTGCCCTCCCTCCTCGCGCACTTCCAGCACGTAGCCCATGCCGCGGATGGTATGCAGGAGCTTGCCCGCATGCGGACCGTCGAGCTTCGCGCGCAGCCGTTTGATCGCCGTTTCGACCACGTTCGCGTTGCTCTCGAAGTTCACGTCCCAGACGAGTTCGGTGATGAGCGTCTTCGAGAGGATTTCGCCGCGCCGCCGCGCGAGCACGGAGAGCAGCTGGAACTCCTTCGCGGTGAGGTCGAGCCGCACGCCGTCACGCGTGGCGCGGCGGCTGATGAGATCGACCTGGAGGTCGCCCACCGAGATCAGCGTGGACTCCTGCGAACGCGCGCGGCGCGTGAGCGCGCGTAGCCGTTCGACCAGCTCCAGGAACGAGAAGGGTTTCGTCATGTAGTCGTCGGCGCCGTCGCGCAGGCCGTGCACGCGGTCGTCCACGCGGTCGCGCGCGGTCAGCATGATGACGGGCGTGTCCTTTTTCGAGCGCAGCGCGCGCAGCACGCCGAAGCCGTCGAGCTTCGGCAGCATCACGTCGAGCACGATCACGTCGAAGTCGTACTCCGTGGCCATCCACGCGCCTTCCTCGCCGTCCATCGCCACGTCGACGATCCAGCCCTGCTCGCTCAGCCCGCTGCGCAGGTAGTCCACCACCTTGCGCTCATCTTCGATTACCAATACCTTCATGCCCGTTTCTCCCTCTTCGTGCGGTGCCGTGCAGCGCTGTGCGGCTTGCCGCCCGCTGCCTTCGCCGCGCCGGACGAGGCGCTACGCGAGGTCAGCTTTTTCCGCCCACAGCCGCCAGCGCGGCTGCGTTCCCCGTTGCAGGCACGACGCGCGTGCCCTGCGTATCCTGCATCTCCTGCGCACCCTGGGTGCTCACGGTGCCCTGTGCGCCCATCGGCACCGCGCGGCACGTGCCCGCGCTGCAGGCCATTTCGCGTTCGTCGGCGCTCCAGCCGCCGCCCAGCGCCTTCGCGAGGTAGACCACCGTCGCGACCTGCTGACCGTGAATCTGCACCTCCGTGCGCTCGCTGGCAAGTAGTTGCTGCTCGGCGGTCAGCACGTCGAGGAAGGCGACGAGGCCGCCCTGATAGCGGTCGTTCGCGAGATCGTACGATTGGCGTGCATCATCCACGGCCGCCTGGCCTTCGGTCGAGGCGCGCTCCAGCACGGACAGGCCCGTTACCGCATTTTGCACCTCCTGGAACGCGGTGAGCACGGTTTGCCGGTAACTGGCCTCGGCCGAGACATAACCCGCCTGCGCGTAATCGACGCCCGCCGCGCGCTTGCCGCCGTCGAACAGCACCTCGCTTGCGCTGGCGCCGAGCGACCACATGAGGCTCGGCACCGAGAAGAGCGAGCCGAAGCGGGTGGACTCCCAGCCGATGCTGGGCGAAAGCGTGATGTCCGGATAGTAGGCCGAGCGGGCCACGCCGATCTGCGCATTGGCCGCGGCCATGGCGCGTTCGGCCGAAGCGACGTCGGGGCGGCGCTCCATCAGTTCGCTCGGCAGGCCCGTGGGCAGAGCGGGCACCGGCAGCGGCGTGACTCTCGGCTCGATCGCGAATTCGGGCGCGGGCTTGCCGATCAGCACGGCAATCGCGTGCTCGTCCTGCTGGCGCGTGTTCACAAGCAGCTCGGCCTGGGTCTTCGTGGCGTCGAGCTGGGCCTTCTGCTGCAGCAGGTTGAGGCCCGAAACGGCGCCCAGGTCGTGCTGCGCGGTGACGAAGTCGAGCGCCTTTTGTTGCAGCGTCACCGACTGGTTCACGACGTCGATCTCGTCGTCGAGCTCGCGCAGCGCATAGTAGTCGGTGGCGAGTTCGGCGGTCAGCACGAGGCGTACGTTCGCGAGGTCGTCGCCGGCCTGCTGCGTGGAAGCCTGCGCCGATTCCACCATGCGGCGGATGCGGCCGAACAGATCCAGCTCGTAGCTGATCGTCGGGCCGACGGTGATGTCGTTGCGCACCGTGGACATATTCGGCGTGGTGTAGGTCAGATCCGGCCGGTTGGCCGGAACGCGCGCGCGCGCGAGGCCGCCGTCGAGCGTGACCTGCGGCGCCTGCTGCGAGGACACCGAAGCGAGCGTCGCCCGCGCCTGGTCGTAGTGCGCGACGGCCACGCGCAGCGTCTGGTTCTCCGCCAGCGCCTGAGTTTCGAGGTCGTTGAGTTCGGCGTTGTCGAACGCCTTCCACCACTGCGGATCGAGCGGCGCATGCGAGGGCTGTGCCGCGCGCCAGTACGAATCGGCGGGATCGACACGCCAGGCGGCCGGGCTGGCCGTTTGCGGCGCGTGGTAGTCCGGCCCCACCGTGCAGGCGGCAAGGGACGTTGCAGCGAGCGCCGCCAGCCCCGCGCGGACGCGCGTGGAGAGCCGGGTCTTTGCGTGATGCTTCATGCTCACGTCGTGCCTCGCCCGGCTGCGGCGTTCGCCTCGGCGGCACCGCTTGCACCACCGCTTGCACCACCGCTTGCGCCACCGTTAGCCCCGCCATTCGCGTGCGGCGCCACCACCGTCACGCTGTCGCCATCGGCGATCGAATCGCTCGGGTTCAGCACCACGTGGTCGGCCGGGGCGAGCCCGTGGCCGATCACGAGCGTCTGGCCCAGGTCCTGCGCAATCTCGACCGGCTTGAGCCGGATCTTGTTGTCGGCGTCCACCACAGCCACGCGCGGCCCTTCCGCGCGGAACAGCAATGTGTTTCCGGGTACCGTGAGGAGTCCCGCGGAATCGGTCTTGAGCGAGGCCTGCACATAGGCGCCGGGCAGCAGCTTGCCATCGTGGTTGGGCAGCGTGATTTCCACCTGCAGCGTGCGCGTGGCCGTATTGATCGCTTCCGAGGTGCGCGTGACCTTGCCCTCGAACGTCACGCCCGGCATTTCCTGCTGCGTCACGCTCACCGGCTGGCCGACGGCCACCTGTTGCGCATAGGTCTGCGGCACGTCGATATAGAGGCGCAGCGGATCGGCCTGCGCGATCGCGAAGAGCGCGTGGCCCGCGCCGCCGTTGCCCGCATTCACGAGGTCGCCGATATCGACGTTGCGCTGCGTGATGATCCCGGTGATGGGCGCGACGACGCGCTGGAAGCCCTTCGTCTCCGTGAGCCGGCGCACGTTGGCGTCGGCCGCCGCGAGGTTGGCCACGTCCTGGTTGTACGCGCCCTGGCGGTCGTCGAGCTCTTGCTGCGAGACCGCATCGCGCGTGCGCAGCTGTTGCGCGCGGTCGAACGAGGTCTTGGCGAGCGCAAGCGTCGAAGCGGCCTGCTCGCGCTGGGCCTGCGCCTGCGAAAGCTCCTGGTCGATCTCGGGCGTGTCGATATCGGCCAGCACCTGGCCTTGCTGCACGTGCGCGCCGATATCGGCATACCAGTGCAGCACGTAGCCGTTCGCGCGCGAGTAGATCGGCGCCTCGACGTAGCCGCGCAGCGTGCCGGGCAGCACGATGCTGGCATTCGCGCCGGCCGCCACGGGCTGCACCACGTTCACGAACTGCTTCGCGTTTTGCTTCGTGACGTCCACGAGGCGGTGCGAGCTCGTGAAGTTCGAGACGATCGTGCGCACCGCGCCGGCAGCGAGCAGCAGCGCGACGACGATCACGGCCACGCGCGCCCGCTTGCCGGCCTGATGGCGGGCGGGCAGATCCATGCCGTGCTGCGTGCCGCCGACGGCGATATCGAGAGAGGAGTGATGATGGGGTTCGTTCATGTCATCAACCAGGTAGGCGAAGTAACCGTATAACGTGCCGCCGCGAATCAACGCAGCCCGCGCCGCGCTTCGCGTTCGCGCTTTTGTTCGGCGCGCCGCGCGAGCCGGCCGTGCACCGTGGCAAACATCAGCGGCACGAACAGCAATGTAGAAACCGTAGCAAAGAGCAGGCCGCCTATCACGGCGCGGCCGAGCGGGGCGTTCTGCTCCGCGCCTTCGCCGAGACCCAGCGCCATCGGCACCATGCCGATCATCATCGCGAAGGCCGTCATGAGCACGGGGCGGATACGCGTTGCGCCGGCCTCGAGCGCGGCCGCGAGCGGCGTCGAGCCCGCCGCGAGCCGCTGGCGCGCGAACGCCACGACGAGAATACTGTTGGCCGTCGCCACGCCCACGGTCATGATGGCCCCGGTGAGCGCGGGCACGCTCAGGTGCGTGCCGGTGATGAACAGCATCCACGCGATGCCGGCGAGCGCCGCGGGCAGCGCGCTGATGATGATGAGCGGATCGGCCCACGACTGGAAGTTCACGACGATGAGCAGATAGACGAGCACCACGGCCATCGCAATGCCCACGCCCAGGCCGATGAACGACGATCGCATCGTGCCGATCTGCCCGCGCATGGTGATGGTCGTGCCGCGCGGCGCATGCGCCTGCACGTTCTTGATGAGATCGTCGATACGCGAGCCCACGCTGCCGAGGTCGCTGCCCTCCACGCTCACGAGCAGGTCGATCACGGGGCGGATATTGTAGTGCGTGACGATGGCAGGCCCCACATGCGGGCGCAGTTGCACCAGGTTGCTCACGAGCTGGATGGGCGCATTCGGCCCGGCCGTCACCGGCGTGCCCATCACCTCGTTGATCGAGGCCTCGCGATACTGCGGTGTCTGCACGGCGAGCGGATATTCCACGCCGTTCTGCGGGCTCACCCAGAATGCGGGCGCCGTCTGCGAGCTGCCGGCGAGCGCGATCAGCACGTCCTGCGCGACGTTCTGCGGGCTCAGGTTCACCTGCTGCATGCGCGTGCGGTCCATTGCCAGCGTGAGCTCCGGCTCGTCGTTGCGCTGTTCGATGTGCGCATCGACGGCGCCGGGCATCTGGCGCACTTCCTTGAGCAACTGGCTCGCGAGCGCCATGTTCTGGCCCAGGTTCGTGCCCACCACCTGCACGTCGATCGCGGCAGGCTGACCGAAGTTGAGGATCTGCGTGATGATGTCCGCGGGCTGGAAGAAGAACTCCACGCCCGGGAAACGTTGCGGCAGCAACTGACGCAGCTTGTCGATATAGACGTGGGAGGGATCGTGATCGGGCTTGAGCGCGATCTGGATCTCGCCGTCGAGCGTGCCGATCGTGCCCGCGTTGCTGTACGAGAGGTTGATGCCGCTGTACGGCAGGCCGAGGTTGTCGACGATCGTTTCGAGCTGATCGGGCGGCACCACCTGGCGAATGGTGCGCTCCACCTCGTCCGCGAGCCGCGCCGTTTCTTCGATGCGGTAGCCCGTGGGCGCGCGCATGTGCAAACGGATGTTGCCCGAATCGACGCTCGGGAAGAAGTCACGGCCGAGGAAAAACACGAGGCCGAGCGAGAGCAGGCAGAACGCGAGGAAGCTGGTGCCGAACACGCGGCGGCGCGCGAGCAGCAGGCTCAGCAGTGCGATGTAATTGGCGCGCACGCGCTCGAAGCCGTGGTTGAAGCGCTCGTGCATGCGCGCGAACACCGAGCGCGAGGCGCCTTGATGCGCGTGGCCCGCTGCGGCGACGTCAGGGCCGCCGTGCGTGAAGAGCAGCATCGCGAGCGTCGGCACCAGCGTGCGCGAGAGGATATACGACGCGATCATGGCGAACACCACCGCCTCGGCAAGCGGCACGAACAGGAAGCGCGCGACGCCGGTGAGGAAGAACATCGGCACGAACACGATGCAGATACACATCGTCGAAACGAGGGCCGGCACCGCGATCTCGCCCGCGCCTTCCAGGATGCCGTCGTGCAGGTTCGCGCCGAGATGCAGGTGGCGTTCGATATTCTCGATCGTCACGGTCGCGTCGTCCACCAGAATCCCCACGGCGAGCGCGAGGCCGCCGAGCGTCATGATGTTGATGGTTTCGCCGAGCGCGAAGAGCGCGAGAATCGAAGCGAGAATCGACAGGGGAATCGAAACCGCGATGATGAGCGTGCTGCGCCAGTTGCCGAGGAAGATAAGAATCATCAGCGCGGTGAGGACTGCTGCGATCAGCGCCTCGCGCACCACGCCCGCCACCGCCGCCGAAACGAAGATCGACTGGTCGAAGAGCGGCTTCACGACGAGGTCCGCGGGCAGCGTGTCGCGCACCTTCGGCAGCAGGCCCTTGAGGTCGCTCACCACCTGCAGCGTGGAGGCGTCGCCGTTCTTGAGCACCGAGATCAGCACGCCGCGCACGCCGTCCTGGCGCACCACGTTGGTCTGCGGCGAGTAGCCGTCGCGCACGTGCGCCACGTCGCCGAGGTAAGTCGTCGCTCCACTAATCGTCTGCACGGGAATGCGGTTCAGGCCCGCGATCGTGTCCGGCGAGGCGTTGGTATCGACGCGATATTCGGTCTGCCCCATCTTCGCGGTGCCGGTGGGCAGGATCAGGTTCTGGGCGTTGACCGCGTTGACGATGTCGCTGGGCGTGAGGCCCTTGGCGATGATCGCGCGCGTGTCGATATCCACCGAGATCACGCGCGTCTTGCCGCCGTAAGGAAACGGCACCTGCGCACCGGGAATCGTGATGAGCTGCGGGCGCAGGAAGTTCATCGCAATGTCGGCAATCGCCTGCTCGCTGATCGTGCTGCTGGACAGGCCGAGCTGGATCACCGGAATGCTGGAGGCCGAATAGCTGATGACGAGCGGCGGCGTCGCGCCCGGCGGCATCTGCTTGAGCGTGGCCTGTTCGAAGGCGACGGCCTGGGCAATGGCCGTCTGCACGCTCGCGCCCGGCTGCAGGAACAGCTTGATGACGGCGATGCCCGGCAGCGACGTCGATTCGATGTGCTCGATATTGCTGACGGTGGTGGTCAGGCCGCGTTCGTTGACCGAGGTGATGCGGTCGGCCACGTCCTTGGCGGACAGCCCCGTGTACGACCAGATGATGCTGATCACCGGAATGTTGATGTTCGGCAGCACGTCGGTCGGCATCCGCATGAGGGCGAACGGCGTGGCCAGCACGATCATGATGGCCATCACGATGAACGTGTACGGCCGTTTCAGTGCGAGATTGACAATCCACATGTGACTGTTTCAGGCAAGCTTTGAGCTAACGGACATGGAGCATTGACCCGGGATGCATTAACCAGGCGGTGCCGCATGATAGGCAACGGGAGTGGCGCTTTGCTGGCGCCAATATGGCGAAATTGACAGCCAGCAGGCGCCCCGGAAAGGCCGGTTGCAGAACGCGGAAGAATCGCTGCCGCCGCACCGTACAGATGCGTTACAACAGGCAAACGAAAGCTTCGGCGCCGCGCAGGGGCACCGCGGCTACCGCTTCAATCGGACCGGAATGGACGGCTTTCAGGCGCGGCTTCGAGTGCGACTGCGGCCCGGTCTTGCCGGGCCCTCTTGCCGGGCTCTCAGTTGACGAGGCGCAGCCGCTCCGCGTCGCCGCGCAGGTCACGGGCATCGCGGGCGTCGCGTGCATCGCGCGCGCGCAGCGGCACGGCTGCGCCCCGGCGCGGGGGCGGCACGTCGCACGTGGCGAGCGCCGCTTCCTGTTCCGCGAGCACGAGCGGCACCTTTTCGCGCAGGAACTCCACGAAGGTGCGGATCTTGGCGTCGAGATACCGGCGCGAGGCGTAGAGCGCGTAAATATTGAGCTTCTGCAGCCGGTGCGTGGGCAGCACGCGCGCAAGCGTCCCGTCCGCGAGGCCCGGCAGCGCCACCGGCACCGGCAGCGGGCCGATGCCCATGCCCTCGCGGATCGCGAGGGCCAGCGCCTCGGGATTGTTCACCTGGAAGGGCGTGACGCCGGTGTGGCGGAAGGTGTCGCCGTGCGGCCCTTCGGAAACCCACTGGCCCGCCGGCAGGCTCGCATCGGTGAGATGCAGGCAGGTATGGGCGCCGAGGTCGTCGAACGACTGCGGCACGCCGCGCGCGCGCAGATACTCGGGCGAGGCGCACAGGATGGCGGCCGTGCTGCCCAGGTGCTGCGAGATCAGCGCGGAATCCTCGAGTTCGGCGGCCACCACCACCGCCACGTCGAAGCCTTCCTCGATGATGTCGGGCATCTCCTGCGCGATGGTCAGGTCGACGGCGACCTCGGGCAGGTGCTGCTGGTAGCGCGCGATCAGCGGCATCACATAGTGCTGCCCGAAGCTCGTGCCGCCGTACACCCGCAGCTTGCCCGCCGGGTTCGCATGCGCGGCGGCGGCTTCGGCCTCGGCCTGCTCGATGTCGGCCAGAATGCGCTTGCAGCTTTGCAGGTAGCGCTCGCCCGCTTCGGTGAGCGACATGCGCCGCGTGGTCCGGTTCAGGAGCCGCGTGCGCAGACGCGATTCGAGGTCGGTCACGGCGCGCGAAACCTGCGCGGTGGTCATGGTTTCGCTCGCGGCGGCGCGCGTGAAGCTGCCCGATTCCACGACTCTCACGAAGATCCGCATATTGCGCAGCGTATCCATCAGTAGCTCCCGTTCATTCTGCCCACCCTGCCTGTCGTAACACGAATGGCGCCAGTGTGAAGGAGAGGTCGTGGCCACATGCTGACCTCTAAATGACAGCGCCGACAGCTTGGCGAGCCGGGCCGTGCCGCGTATGATCCTCGGCGCAACCGCCGTGCCGCAATGCGGCGCCGTCCCAATGCCCGTATCCCGCGTCACGTATGGGCGACGACGCTTACATGACAAAACGATGACTCTCGAATTCGTCCTGCGCCTGCTCATGGCGTTCGCCTGCGGCGTCGCCATCGGACTGGAGCGCCAGATTCGCCAGCGCACGGCGGGCCTGCGCACGATCGTGCTCGTGGCGACGGGAGCGTGCCTGTTCGTCACGCTCGGCGTGCTGACCGGCAACGGTTCGTCCGGCATCACGCAGATCGCGGCTTACGTGGTCTCGGGGGTGGGCTTCCTCGGCGGCGGCGTGATCATGCGCGACAAGGGTTCTATCCAGGGCATCAACACGGCGGCGACGCTCTGGTGCTCGGCGGCGGTGGGGGTCCTCGCGGGAGCCGGCCACTACGGGCCGGCAGCGGCCGGCACGGTGGCCGTGCTGCTCATCAATACCGCGCTGCGCGAACTGAGCCGCGTGATCAACGCGACTCCGGTGTCGTCTGCCGATCTCGTGCGCGAATACGTGCTCACGGTGGTCTGCCGCGAAGAGGACGAGATCCATATCCGAACCGTGCTCTCCAACTCAATGTACTCGACGCCGCTCTCTTTCCAAAGCCTGACGAGCGAGGATGTGCCCGACCAGCCGCAACGGCTGCGGGTGACAGCAACGGTGCGCATGCATCCGAAATTCCAGTCCAAGCTCGAACTGATGGCGAGCCGCCTGAGCATGGAAAAGGGCGTGTCGAGCGTGAGCTGGACGGCCGCGGATACCGAGGTCGCCCCCGAGTGAGGGGCCGGACGAGCCGGCGCGGCGCCAAAGCTTTCAATTTCATTTCGCCACTGTTGCACATCTTTGAACGATGCGCGGCACTCTTTAATAAGTGTCAATTCTGGGCACGTAACGTGGACGCCCTCCCCACCTTGGTCTAAGCTGCACATCACCTCACATTAATAAAGGGGAGTGCTCAATATGGAACATGGCCTCATCGCCTGGCTCATCATCGGTGCAATTGCGGGCTGGCTCGCCGGCGTGGTCGTCAAGGGCGGCGGCTTCGGATTGATCGTCGATATCATCGTCGGGATCGTGGGTGCGTTCATCGGCGGGTGGCTCGCCGGCGTCCTCGGGATACACATCGGCGGCGGCTGGATCAGCTCGATCATCACCGCGGTCATCGGCGCGGTCATTCTGCTGTTCATCATCCGGCTATTCAAACGCGCGTAGCGGCGCGGCAGGTTTTCTCATTCAGTCCGCGCAAGCAAAAAGGGAGTGCCGTTACCGGCACTCCCTTTTTTTATGGCCGGCTTGCTGCCTGGTTAGCCGTTGACGACGAGGCCGCCTGCGGCCGCGGTGTCTTCGGGCCGCATCGAGCCCGTCTCGTTGAAGCGCAGGTGCATCTCGAACGCCTTCGCGAGATCGTGCGGCGTCTGGCCGCCGTGCTTGAGCGCCGCCTTGTAGTAGTCGCGCAGCAGGTCGCGATAGAGCGGATGCGCACAGCGCTCGATGATGAGCGCAGCCCGCTCGCGAGGTGCCAGGCCGCGCAGATCGGCCAGCCCCTGCTCCGTCACGATCACGTCCACGTCGTGCTCGTTGTGGTCCACGTGCGGCACCATCGGCACGATGCTCGAAATGCGGCCGTCCTTCGCAATGGCCTTGGTCGCGAAGATCGCGCACGCGGCGTTGCGCGCGAAATCGCCCGAGCCGCCAATGCCGTTCATCATGTGCGTGCCGCCCACGTGGGTCGAATTCACGTTGCCGTAGATGTCGCATTCGAGCGCCGTGTTCAGCGCAATGAGACCCAGCCGGCGGATCACCTCGGGATGATTGCTCACTTCCTGCGGCCGCAGCACGAGCTTGTCGCGATAGCGGTCGAGCTCCGCGAGCACCTGGGCCTGGCGCGGCGCGGAAAGCGTCATGGAGGCGCCCGAGGCGAACACCATCTTGCCTGCGTCGATGAGATCGAAGGTGGAGTCCTGCAGCACTTCCGAATACATCGTGAGCGCTTCGAACGGCGAGTTCACGAAACCCGATAACACCGCATTCGCAATCGTGCCGATGCCGGCCTGCAACGGCGGCAGTTGCGCGCTCATGCGTCCGTGTTTGACTTCGTGCTGCAGAAAATCGATGAGGTGGCCGGCGATGCGCGCGGTTTCTTCGTCGGCGGGCAGCACGGTGGAGGGGCTGTCCGCTTCGTTGGTGATGACGATGGCCGCGATCTTCTCGGGCGGGATATCGATGATCGGCGTGCCGACACGATCCTGCACGCGCACGATCGGCAGCGGATCGCGATGCGGGCGGCGGCCCGGAATCCAGACGTCGTGCAGGCCTTCGAGCGCGAGCGGTTGAGCCAGATTGATCTCGACGATCACCTTCTCCGCGAGGATCGCGAAGCTCGCCGAATTGCCCACCGACGTGGTGGGCACGATGCCGCCCGTTTCCGTGATCGCAGCCGCCTCGATGATCGCGAGGTCCAGCTTGCCGAACAGATTGGCGCGCAGCATCTCGACCGTTTCGGAAAGGTGCTGATCCACGAACATCACTTCGCCGCGATTGATCGCACGGCGCAACGTGGTATCGACCTGGAACGGCAGACGGCGTTCGAGCACGCCCGCTTCGGTCAGCATGCGATCGACGTCGTGACCGAGCGAGGCACCCGTCATGAGCGTGATGCGCAGCGGCTCCTTCTCCTCGCGCGCGCGGCGCGCGAGTTCGATCGGCACGGCCTTGGTGTCGCCCGCGCGCGTGAAGCCGCTCGCGCCGACACGCATGCCGTTGCGCACGAGCTGCGCCGCCTCGGCGGCTGTGGTGATCTTCCCGCGCAGGGCGGCACAACGAATACGGTCTTCGTACATCAGAGTCTCCAGAAACATACTGTTCGCCAGCAAGCGCGATTGTCGCGTTCAGTACCGGCTGCCGTACACTGCGGCGTCAACAACACACCTTTGCGGCCACAATGCGCAATGCCGCGCCGCCCTGTTCGAAGGCGCCGCGGCATGGTGGATCAGGCTTGCGCCTGGCTCATCGCGAGCGAATGTCGCGTCTGGGCTACCGGACTTCAGCTACCGAAGTAAAGGTTGCAGAAGCTGGCAGGACCGACGCATTCGTCCTTCTTTGCCGGCGTCACGGCGCGGTGTTGAACCGGTGCCTGCGCAACAGGGGCAGCTTGCAGGGCGGCCTGGGCAACCTGCTGGGAGGCGCTCGCGACCGGTGCTTCGTTCTGTGCGTGGGCAACGGCGGCGGCAAACAGCGAACAGGCAACAACAGCGATCTTCAGGGACTTCATCTTGCTCTCCAGTGCTAACGGGTACTGCTTGAATAGTGCCTCGCAGTGATGTGACTATATGACCCGGTCCCGATTTGATTAAGCAGGCGAGATAGAAGGGATATTTCCAGCGTGTGACAAGATCGCGCGCCGGGGCCGTTGAAAACCCCTGCAATGGGACTTTCAGCGGCTCGCGCGAACGCGCGCCGGACCCCGTGTGGAGCGGCGGCGGGCCAGGGCGCCCGTGGGCGCGTCCCGATCCAGCAGCGCACTGCGGATGAAGTGGAGATGCGAGAGCAAGCGCTGTACGTCATGACGGCGCTCGCGTTCCTCGTGGACCGCATCGAGCGCTTCCTGGGCTACCCCCGTCGCCGCACGCACGGAGATGAGTGCGCGCTCAACCTTCTGGGCGTCGGGCTGCTCGAAGAGCCGTGCGATGTCTTCCTGCACCTGCGCGAGCGCCGGATCCCAACGTGCGTCCCGCGAAGAGAGCCACCCTGCCTCTTGCGCCTCGCAACGCAGATCCAGCACCGCATGCCCCACCTCGAGCGTGACGAGCATCCAGCGCAGCGCGCGCCGATGGGCACGCCGGTCTCCGTTGAGCAGCAGACGCAACTGGTGCATCAGATCGTGCGTGCCCGACTGGAAGCGCTGGCCGAGTCCCGCGAGGTCGCCGCGGCAGGCGATCACCACCTGGCGGCGCAGTTCGGCGCACATGTGGCCGACGAGCCATTTCATGCGCGGCGGAAACACCACCGCGAAGGCGAGCGCCGCGAGCAGCATGGCGGTCACGATCGCAATGCCGTTATTGATGAGGAGATCGGGCGTGTAGGCAATGACGTTGTCGGGGCCGGCCAGCAGGCAGAAGAACACCGAGAAGCCCACGCCGTAGCCCGAGATGCGCGGCCGTGTGGCGAGGAATGCGCCGAGCGCCAGCACCGGCGCCAGCGTGGCGCAGAGAAGCGGAAAGCCATCGATGTCCGGATAGACGTAACAGGTGTACAGATAGCCCGTCACGGCTGCGCAGGCCGCGCCCGCGGCCATCTGGGCCGCCATGCGCGTGGCGTGGGGCGCCGACGAGGTGAGCGCGCAGGCGAGTGCCGCCGCGATCACCGCCATGCCGCCGCTCGGCCAGTCCGTCTCGATCCAGAACCCGCCGAGCGTGGCCACCACGACAACCGTGCGCAAGAACGTGAACGCGACGACATACAAGCTCGTGCGCGGCACGTAGCGCGTCGTGCGCGGCTCCTGCGCGAGGCGCGGTTGCGTCACCGACGCATAGGTGCGGCTGTAGCGAACGATCTCCGACGTGAAGCGCCAGACCAGTTCCGCCGAGGTATCGAAGTCCTGCAACGCGCCGGGCGCCTCCGCTTCCAGTGGACGCCGCGTTTCGCGCACATGGCGCGGCAGCGTGCGCTGCCAGGCTTCAAGCGCGTCTGCAAGACGCAGCGCGTAGTCGCGATCGGTCTCGCCGCGCCGCGGACGCTCGCCCAGCCAGGCAGCCAGTTCGCGAAAATACGAGGCCATCGGTGCAATCGCATCGTTGTCCCGGCCGAGGCGCTTGAGCAGTTGCCGCAGCGCATGCAAACGCGCACACACGTCCATGAATTCGCCGTTCAGGCGGCCGAGCAAGGGACTGCGCGAACGCATGACCGGGTCTTCGAAGAAGGCGAACGCACGCGTCGCCTCGAAGCCCACCACGTCGTCGACGAGACGCGCGAAACGGCCTTCGAATGCGCCCCGCTCCAGCCGGCCCAACAGCACACCGGAGGCGAACGCAGTAAAATCGAGGTAGCGTGTACGCAGGGTTCGTTCGAGCAGCGAGCCGGTCTGCCGGGGGACGATCACCGCGCTCACCATGCCGGAACAGAGGATGCCCACGGCGACCTCCGCCCCGCGGCCAAGTGCGGCGAGAAAGAGTCCGTTGGGTTCCTGCACGAGGGGAACGCCGATCAGCGCGGCGGTATAGCCGGCGAGCACGAAGGCGTACCAGCGGAAATGCCGGTTGCGCATGGCGGCCGCCGTACAGGCGGCGATCCAGCACGTCAGCCCGGCGATATACAGTTCGGGCTGCTGGACGAACACGCCGCCCAGCACGACAGCGGCAATCATGCCGACCGTGGTCCCGATTATCCGGTACACGCTCTTCGCGAACACCATGCCCGAGAGCGGCTGCATCAGCACGAACACGGTGGTCATCGCAATGCGCGGCTGCGGCAGGTCCAGCAGCATTGCAATGCCCATCGCGAGCAAGCCGGCCGTGACCGTCTTGAAGAGATGCAGCCAGATCACCCCGTCGGCGGCGAGCCACTCTCGCAACGCCCGCCGCGTGGCGCGCCGCAGTGCCTGGGTACGCCGGCGCGAGCCGAACGCTCGATGAATCGCATGCTGGCGGGTCATGGGAATGGCACTACGCTCGGGGCTGTTGTGAAGAAGGCCGCCTGTGCGAGACAGGAACCCTGGCGCCGATTGTAGGAGCGTCACCGCGGCGAATTAACGGGACGAACGGGGAACGTCCGTTCCAGATCGCTCAACAATGCCGCAGCTCGCGAGGCGGACAATATCGTTTCTGTGCCGAACAAGAAGGTTTGATGGATACGCTACAAAATATGCGGGTGTTTGTCCGCGTCGTCGAAGCGGGCAGCTTTACCGCGGCAGCCCAGTCGCTCGATTCGACGACCGGTGCGATGTCGCGCGCGGTGTCGGAACTAGAAGCGCATCTGCGCACCCGCCTGCTCAACCGTTCGACGCGCCGTCTCGCGCTGACGCCCGCCGGCGAACGGTATTTGAAACGCTGCACGCAGATCCTTGCCGACGTCGGCAGCGCCGAGGAAGAAGCGAGCGGCGCACACGAGCGCCCCGCCGGCGCGCTGCGCATGCACAGCTTCGCGAGCCTCGGCCAGCAGTACGTGCTGCCCGCCATTTCGCGCTATCGCGCGCTGCACCCGGAAGTCACGGTCGAACTGACGCTCTCGCAACGCATGCCCGATCTCTTCGAGGGCAGCAGCGACGTCTCGGTGGTCACGGCGTCGTCTCTGCCGAATTCGGACCTCGTTTCGCATCAGTTGGGGACGACCTACAGCATCCTGTGCGCGTCGCCCGGTTATGTGCGCACGCATGGCGTGCCGCGCGTGCCCGCCGACCTCGCCCATCATGATTGCCTGATTCTGAAGACGCCGGCGCTGCCCGCGCACGAATGGACGCTCGAGGGCCCGGAGGGGAACGTCGAGATGCACGTGGACGGGCCGGTACAGGTGAATATCGCGGAATCGCTTGCGGTGGCGATCCGCGAGGGCATGGGAATCGGCGTTCTGCCGGTTTATACGGCGATCGAAGGATTGCGCAACGGGACGCTCGTGCGCGTGTTGCCGCAGCACAAGCTGCAGAAGACGAACGTGTATGCGCTCTATCCGTCGCGCAAGTTCGTCGATGCCAAGACGAAGACGTGGGTCGAGTTCCTGCGGGCGCATCTGCCCGAGGTGATTGCTCGCGATATGGCGCTGCTCGAGGAACTGACGCAAGAGCAGCTTGCGGAGGAAGAAGCCTTGGCGGGTTCGGCGATGCCGGAGGAGGCGGTTGCCGCTGCGCCGAAGACAACGCATTAGTAGCGCTGTGTCTCGACTTGTGTAAATGACAAAGCCGTCCCTGTGGACGGCTCTCTGCGGTGGTAGAGCCGCTGGCTTTCCGGGCCG
>NZ_CAJMZC010000016.1:0-119989 GCF_905220215.1 Paraburkholderia sp. J12 | reverse complement strand
TCCTTAATACGCGAGACCCCGGCCCTAAAAAGCCGGGGTTTTTGCGTTTGTGCCTTCCTATAAGTGAGAGCGTTGTGGGTTTTGCTCCGAACAAAGTGCTTGACACTGTCCGGATGTTCCCCCATAATCATCAGTTCTCTGCGGAGGGGTGCCCGAGTGGCTAAAGGGGGCAGACTGTAAATCTGTTGGCTTACGCCTACGTTGGTTCGAATCCAACCTCCTCCACCAGAATTCAGCTGAAGTAATGTGTCGGGAATCGGCAATCCTTGCGGGTGTAGCTCAATGGTAGAGCAGAAGCCTTCCAAGCTTACGACGAGGGTTCGATTCCCTTCACCCGCTCCAGCGAGCCAGACGCAATAGACGCAAGCGCGAAAGTAAATGCCCATGTGGCTCAGTGGTAGAGCACTCCCTTGGTAAGGGAGAGGTCGGCAGTTCGATCCTGCCCATGGGCACCAGAAGGACACTGCGGGTATCTGCAGTATCAGGCTGTACCGGCAACACCAGTGATTGTTTGCGCGCCCCGCGCAACGTACGGAAAAATCCTCTTAGGAGTCGAAAATGGCCAAGGGTAAGTTTGAGCGGACCAAGCCGCACGTGAACGTGGGCACGATCGGTCACGTTGACCACGGCAAGACCACGCTGACGGCAGCGATCGCAACGGTTCTGTCGGCGAAGTTCGGCGGCGAAGCGAAGAAGTACGACGAAATCGACGCGGCGCCGGAAGAAAAGGCACGTGGTATCACGATCAACACGGCGCACATCGAGTACGAAACGGCGAACCGCCACTACGCCCACGTTGACTGCCCGGGCCACGCCGACTACGTGAAGAACATGATCACGGGCGCCGCGCAGATGGACGGCGCGATCCTGGTGTGCTCGGCCGCTGACGGCCCGATGCCGCAAACGCGTGAGCACATCCTGCTGGCGCGTCAGGTTGGCGTTCCGTACATCATCGTGTTCCTGAACAAGTGCGACATGGTGGACGACGCCGAGCTGCTCGAGCTGGTGGAAATGGAAGTGCGCGAGCTCCTCTCGAAGTACGACTTCCCGGGCGACGACACGCCGATCATCAAGGGTTCGGCCAAGCTGGCGCTGGAAGGCGACAAGGGCGAGCTGGGCGAAGTGGCGATCCTGAACCTGGCCGACGCGCTGGACACGTACATCCCGACGCCGGAGCGCGCGGTTGACGGTGCGTTCCTGATGCCGGTGGAAGACGTGTTCTCGATCTCGGGTCGCGGCACGGTGGTGACGGGCCGTATCGAGCGCGGCGTGGTGAAGGTCGGCGAGGAAATCGAAATTGTCGGTATCAAGCCGACGGTGAAGACGACCTGCACGGGCGTGGAAATGTTCCGCAAGCTGCTCGACCAGGGTCAGGCGGGCGACAACGTGGGTATCCTGCTGCGCGGCACGAAGCGTGAAGACGTGGAGCGTGGCCAGGTGCTGGCCAAGCCGGGTTCGATCACGCCGCACACGCACTTCACGGCAGAAGTGTACGTGCTGAGCAAGGACGAAGGCGGCCGTCACACGCCGTTCTTCAACAACTACCGTCCGCAGTTCTACTTCCGTACGACGGACGTGACGGGCTCGATCGAGCTGCCGAAGGACAAGGAAATGGTGATGCCGGGCGACAACGTGTCGATCACGGTGAAGCTGATCGCCCCGATCGCGATGGAAGAAGGTCTGCGCTTCGCAATCCGCGAAGGTGGCCGTACCGTCGGCGCCGGCGTCGTTGCCAAGGTCATCGAGTAAGTTGTACTGCCAGTCTCGTTGATCGACTAGTGTGGTTTTCGGGGTTGGCGATGCCGCCAACCCCAAATGGTTTAGGGGTATAGCTCAACTGGCAGAGCGTCGGTCTCCAAAACCGAAGGTTGGGGGTTCGATTCCCTCTGCCCCTGCCAACTTACCGCGTCTCTGGCGCGTTGTTCTTTAAGGTGTTATGGCGAATCCTTCCGTCGAAACTGTTAATACTTCCAGCGACAAGCTGATGCTTGCGGCGGGCGTATTGTTGGTGTTGGCCGGGTTCGTAGGGTTCTACTGGCTCGGTAGCCAGGAGTGGTATGTCCGCGGTGCCGCGCTTGCTGTCGGTGTCATCGCGGGGGTGGTAGTCGGTCTTCTCTCGGCGCCCGGCAAGAGCTTCATCGCGTTTGCCAAAGACTCGTACAAAGAAGTTCGCAAGGTCGTCTGGCCGACTCGTAAAGAGGCCACGCAGACGACGCTGGTGGTCTTCGGTTTTGTGCTGGTAATGGCCATCTTTTTGTGGGTTTGCGACAAATCCATCGAATGGGTGATTTTCTCGGCGATTCTGGGTTGGAAATGATATGAGCGATACACCGGCATCCCCGAGCGGAAAACGTTGGTACGTCGTGCACGCCTACTCCGGCATGGAGAAGAGCGTGCAACGTGCGCTTCAGGAGCGCATCGACCGTGCTGGCATGCAGGACAAGTTTGGCCAGATCCTCGTCCCGACTGAAGAAGTCGTCGAGGTGAAGGGCGGTCACAAATCGGTGACCGAACGTCGTTTCTTCCCGGGTTATGTCCTGGTCGAGATGGAAATGACGGACGAAACGTGGCACCTCGTGAAAAACACGGCCAAGGTGACGGGTTTCGTCGGCGGGGCGCGCAATCGCCCGAGCCCGATTTCGCCGCGCGAAGTCGAAAAGATCATGTCGCAGATGCAGGAAGGCGTGGAAAAGCCGCGCCCCAAGACCCTGTTCGAAGTCGGCGAAATGGTTCGTGTGAAAGAGGGTCCGTTCACGGACTTCAACGGCAGCGTCGAAGAAGTCAACTACGAGAAATCGCGCGTCCGGGTCTCCGTCACCATTTTTGGTCGTGCTACCCCGGTCGAACTCGAATTCGGTCAGGTCGAAAAGCTGTAAAAGCATTCCAACGGATCGCACCTTCGGGTTCGGTCCGTCTTTCGCGCTTACGGTCTGCGTCATGACCGTAGAGGAGCGCCAGTAGTCCAGCGGCTGCAGTACGCCGGGCGAGAGCGCGCTACCACTCACCTGAACGCTCACGCGTTCCAACGAGGTTTTCAACATGGCAAAGAAAATCATCGGCTTTATCAAGCTGCAGATTCCTGCAGGTAAAGCCAATCCGTCGCCGCCGGTCGGTCCGGCACTGGGCCAGCGCGGCCTGAACATCATGGAGTTCTGCAAGGCGTTCAACGCGCAGACTCAAGCGATGGAACCGGGTCTGCCGGTGCCGGTCGTCATTACGGCTTTCGCGGACAAGAGCTTCACGTTCATCCTGAAGACGCCGCCGGCTACGGTCCTGATCAAGAAGGCAGCGAAGGTCGACAAGGGTTCGGCCAAGCCGCATACGGACAAGGTCGCGACGATCACGCGCGCCCAGGCTGAAGAAATCGCCAAGACCAAGATGCCGGACCTCACGGCAGCGGATATGGACGCAGCGGTCCGCACGATCGCTGGTAGCGCCCGTTCGATGGGCATCGTCGTGGAGGGCGTGTAAATGGCTAAGGTTTCGAAGCGTCAAAAGGCTATCGCCGCCAAGGTCGACCGCCAGAAGCTGTACCCGATCGTCGACGCTCTGTCGCTCGTGAAGGAATGCGCTACGGCGAAGTTCGACGAGTCGATCGACGTGGCTGTCCAGCTCGGCATCGATGCGAAGAAGTCGGACCAGGTCGTTCGCGGCTCGGTCGTGCTGCCCGCAGGCACCGGCAAGTCGGTTCGCGTTGCTGTGTTCGCGCAAGGTGAAAAGGCTGAACAGGCTCGCGCCGCCGGCGCCGAAATCGTCGGCATGGAAGACCTCGCCGAGCAGATCAAGGGCGGCAACCTGAATTTCGACATCGTGATCGCTTCGCCGGACACGATGCGTATCGTCGGTACGCTGGGTCAGATCCTCGGCCCGCGCGGCCTGATGCCGAACCCGAAGGTCGGCACCGTGACGCCGGACGTGGCGACCGCGGTCAAGAACGCGAAGGCTGGTCAGGTGCAATTCCGTGTCGACAAGGCCGGTATCATCCACGCGACCATCGGCCGTGCATCGTTCGAGCAGGCAGCGCTGCGCAGCAACCTGGACGCGCTTCTCGAAGCGCTGACCAAGGCGAAGCCGGCGACGAGCAAGGGCGTGTACCTGCGCAAGATCGCTGTGTCGAGCACGATGGGCGTCGGCGTTCGCGTCGATCAAACGTCGCTCGCAGCGTAAGCGTCGCAACAAGTTTTGCCGCGCTGAGATTCGGAACGGAAGTTGGACCGGATCGCAGCGTGGATTTAAGGGCTTTGGGCGGTTGGGCAGCGGCAGTTTGCGCGGTCCAGCCGGTTGTCAAAGACCGTTGGCGGAAGTGCAGCAGTTGGGTGCTTCCTTAATGTGAAGCCAACGCAGATGGCGAACCCGAAAAGGTTTTGAAGTGCTGTAGGGAGCGGGAGCGGGCGGTAACGTCCCCGAACGCAAACTGAGTTACTCCGGACTGGTCGGTCGCCGTTGTTGAACGCGGCACATGTCACGAAAGCGGTGTGTGTCGAATCTGGAGGTTAACCGTGCCACTGAACAAAGAAGGTAAGCAGGCCGTCGTGGCTGAAGTCTCCGCGCAAGTCGCGAAGGCTCAGACCGTCGTATTGGCCGAGTATCGTGGAATCGCGGTTGGCGATCTGACCAAGCTGCGCGCGAAAGCGCGTGAGCAACAGGTGTACCTGCGCGTGTTGAAGAACACGCTGGCGCGTCGCGCTGTCGAAGGTACTCCGTTTGCTCCGCTGGCAGAGCAGATGACTGGTCCCCTGATCTACGGCATCTCGGAAGATGCCATTGCTGCAGCGAAGGTCGTCAATGACTTCGCCAAGGGCAATGACAAGCTGATCATCAAGGCCGGTTCCTACGAAGGCAAGGTGATGGACAAGGCAGGCGTGCAAGCGCTGGCCAGCATCCCGAGCCGCGAAGAACTGCTCTCGAAGCTCCTGTTCGTTATGCAGGCTCCGGTTTCCGGTATGGCGCGCGCTCTTGCCGCCTTGGCGGAAAAGAAGCAAGCCGAAGCTGCGTAATAACAGGCGAGCGAACAAGATCGCTAGCTGTTTCCGAATTCAAATCTGGAGTAATTTCAAATGGCAATCGCAAAAGAAGACATCCTCGAAGCCGTCGGCTCGATGTCGGTTCTCGAATTGAACGAACTGGTCAAGGCTTTCGAAGAGAAGTTTGGCGTGTCGGCAGCTGCTGTGGCAGTCGCTGGCCCGGCAGCTGGCGGCGCTGCTGCTGCTGCTGAAGAGCAGACCGAATTCACGGTCAACCTGCTTGAAGCAGGCGCGAACAAGGTTTCGGTCATCAAGGCCGTTCGTGAACTGACGGGTCTCGGCCTGAAGGAAGCGAAGGACCTGGTCGACGGTGCACCGAAGCCCGTGAAGGAAGCGGTGCCCAAGGCTGCTGCTGAAGAAGCGAAGAAAAAGCTGGAAGAAGCCGGCGCGAAGGCTGAAATCAAGTAAATTTCAGCGCGCTGTGCGAAGGCTGGCGGTTTTTACACCGCCGGCCTTTTTGTGCTTTGTGGGAACTGCGTTTTCGTGTTCGATTTTCAGGAGTCGGAGGCAGGATGCGGAACCTAGAAGCAGAAGCCAAAGAAAATCGTCTTTCACCGCGTGCAGCTCACGTGCAGAACGGCGCTTCTCTTTGTCTTCTGAAGCGACTGCAGAAGGCAAGTTTGGTCGGGCAGCGGGCAAGTTATGACAAGCCCAAATCCGCTGCCGTCAGCCAGCGGTTGGTAGAGGCCAACCACCAAGCTTCCAAGGCTCGCGAAGCCATCGGGTCTCAGTCGGTGAACACTCGGGTCGTCCTACCCGCCGTGATTCGGAGATCGTATGCAATATTCCTTCACCGAGAAGAAGCGTATTCGCAAGAGTTTCGCGAAGCGCCCCATCGTTCACCAGGTTCCTTTCCTGCTGGCTACCCAGCTTGAATCATTCAGCACGTTTCTGCAAGCAGAAACCCCGACCGCACAACGCAAACCGGAAGGTCTGCAGGCTGCGTTCACGTCCGTTTTTCCTATTGTTTCCCATAACGGCTTTGCTCGTCTAGAGTTCGTGAGCTACATGCTCTCGCCGCCGGCATTCAACATCAAGGAATGTCAGCAGCGTGGCCTCACGTACTGCTCGGCGCTGCGTGCCAAGGTCCGTCTCGTCCTGCTCGACAAGGAATCGCCGAGCAAGCCGGTCGTGAAGGAAGTGAAGGAGCAGGAAGTGTACATGGGCGAAATTCCGCTCATGACGCCGACGGGCTCGTTCGTCATCAACGGCACCGAGCGTGTCATCGTCTCGCAGCTGCATCGCTCGCCCGGCGTGTTCTTCGAACACGACAAGGGCAAGACGCACAGCTCGGGCAAGCTGCTTTTCTCGGCCCGTATCATTCCTTACCGCGGCTCGTGGCTCGACTTCGAATTCGACCCGAAGGACGTGCTGTACTTCCGCGTCGACCGTCGCCGCAAGATGCCGGTCACGATCCTGCTGAAGGCCATCGGCCTCACGCCGGAACAGATCCTCGCGAACTTCTTCGTGTTCGACAACTTCTCGCTGATGCCGGAAGGCGCGCAGATGGAGTTCGTGCCGGAGCGTCTGCGTGGCGAAGTCGCGCGTTTCGACATCACGGATCGCGACGGCAAGGTCATCGTCCAGAAGGACAAGCGGATCAACGCGAAGCACATCCGCGACCTCGAAAACGCGAAGACCACGTTTATTTCGGTCCCCGAAGATTATCTGCTCGGCCGCGTGCTGGCGAAGAACGTCGTCGATGGCGACACCGGCGAAGTCATCGCTAACGCGAACGACGAAATCACCGAAAGCGTGCTCGAGAAGCTGCGCGAAGCGAAGATCAAGGACATTCAGACCCTCTACACGAACGATCTGGATCAGGGTCCGTACATCTCCTCGACGCTGCGTATCGACGAAACGGCCGACAGGATGGCCGCACGTATCGCGATCTATCGCATGATGCGTCCGGGCGAGCCGCCGACCGAAGAAGCGGTCGAGGCCCTCTTCAATCGTCTCTTCTACAGCGAAGAAGCGTACGACCTCTCGAAGGTGGGTCGTATGAAGTTCAATCGCCGCGTCGGCCGCGATGAAATCGTCGGCCCGATGACGCTGCAGGACGACGACATCCTCGCGACCATCAAGATCCTCGTCGAGCTGCGCAACGGCAAGGGCGAAGTGGACGACATCGACCACCTCGGCAACCGTCGCGTGCGTTGCGTGGGCGAACTCGCGGAGAACCAGTTCCGCGCGGGTCTCGTGCGCGTCGAACGTGCTGTGAAGGAACGCCTCGGCCAGGCCGAAAGCGAAAACCTGATGCCGCACGACCTGATCAACTCGAAGCCGATTTCGTCGGCGATTCGCGAGTTCTTCGGTTCGTCGCAGCTGTCGCAGTTCATGGACCAGACCAACCCGCTCTCGGAAATCACGCACAAGCGTCGTGTTTCCGCACTGGGCCCGGGCGGTCTGACGCGTGAGCGCGCAGGCTTCGAAGTCCGCGACGTGCACCCGACCCACTACGGCCGCGTGTGCCCGATCGAGACGCCGGAAGGTCCGAACATCGGTCTGATCAACTCGCTCGCACTGTACGCGCACCTGAACGAATACGGCTTCCTCGAAACGCCGTATCGCAAGGTGGCCGACGGCAAGGTGACCGACCAGATCGACTACCTCTCGGCGATCGAAGAAGGCCGTTACGTGATCGCTCAGGCGAACGCGGCAGTGGCCGACGACGGCACGCTGACCGACGAACTCGTGTCGTCGCGTGAAGCGGGCGAAACGCTGATGGTCACGCCGGACCGCATCCAGTACATGGACGTGGCGCCGTCGCAGATCGTTTCGGTGGCAGCTTCGCTGATTCCGTTCCTCGAGCACGACGACGCGAACCGTGCACTGATGGGCTCGAACATGCAGCGTCAGGCCGTGCCTTGCCTGCGTCCGGAAAAGCCGGTCGTCGGCACGGGTATCGAGCGCACCGTTGCGGTCGACTCGGGCACGACGGTTCAGGCACTGCGCGGCGGTGTGGTCGACTACGTCGATGCAGGCCGTATCGTGATTCGCGTGAACGACGATGAAGCCGTCGCCGGTGAAGTCGGCGTGGACATTTACAACCTCATCAAGTACACGCGTTCGAACCAGAACACGAACATCAACCAGCGTCCGATCGTGAAGATGGGCGACAAGGTTGAGCGCGGCGACGTGCTGGCCGACGGCGCATCGACCGATCTGGGCGAGCTCGCGCTCGGCCAGAACATGCTGATCGCGTTCATGCCGTGGAACGGCTACAACTTCGAAGACTCGATCCTGATCTCGGAGAAGGTGGTGGCCGACGACCGTTACACGTCGATCCACATCGAAGAACTGAATGTCGTAGCTCGCGACACGAAGCTCGGGCCGGAAGAAATCACGCGCGACATTTCGAACCTCGCGGAAGTGCAGCTTGGCCGTCTCGACGAGTCGGGCATCGTGTACATCGGCGCGGAAGTCGAAGCGGGCGACGTGCTCGTGGGCAAGGTCACGCCGAAGGGCGAAACCCAGCTCACGCCGGAAGAAAAGCTGCTGCGCGCGATCTTCGGCGAGAAGGCTTCGGACGTGAAGGACACGTCGCTGCGCGTGCCCTCGGGCATGAGCGGCACGGTCATCGACGTGCAGGTGTTCACGCGTGAAGGCATTCAGCGCGACAAGCGCGCGCAACAGATCATCGACGATGAACTGAAGCGCTATCGCCTCGACCTGAACGACCAGCTGCGTATCGTGGAAGGCGACGCATTCCAGCGTCTCGCGCGCATGCTCGAAGGCAAGGTTGCGAACGGCGGTCCGAAGAAGCTCGCGAAGGGCACGAAGATCGAACGCGCTTACCTCGAAGATCTGGACCACTACCACTGGTTCGACATCCGCCTCGCGGACGAGGAAGCCGCGGCCCAGCTCGAAGCGATCAAGAACTCGATCGAAGAGAAGCGCCACCAGTTCGACCTCGCGTTCGAAGAGAAGCGCAAGAAGCTCACGCAAGGCGACGAACTGCCGCCGGGCGTGCTGAAGATGGTCAAGGTGTACCTCGCGGTGAAGCGCCGTCTGCAGCCTGGCGACAAGATGGCAGGCCGTCACGGTAACAAGGGTGTCGTGTCGAAGATCGTGCCGATCGAAGACATGCCGTACATGGCCGACGGCCGTCCGGCAGACGTCGTGCTGAACCCGCTCGGCGTGCCGTCGCGGATGAACGTGGGTCAGGTTCTCGAAGTGCACCTCGGCTGGGCCGCGAAGGGTCTCGGCTGGCGTATCGGCGAGATGCTTGCGCGTCAGACGAAGATTGCAGAGCTGCGTGAATTCCTCACGAAGATCTACAACGAGTCGGGCCACAAGGAAGACATCGACAGCTTCAGCGACGACGAGATCCTCGAGCTGGCGAAGAACCTGCGCGAAGGCGTGCCGTTCGCAACGCCGGTGTTCGACGGTGCGACCGAAGAGGAAATGGGCAAGATGCTCGATCTGGCATTCCCGGACGACATTGCACAGAACCTCGGCATGACGCCGTCGAAGAACCAGGTGCGTCTGTACGACGGCCGCACGGGCGAGATGTTCGAACGTACGGTGACCGTGGGCTACATGCACTACCTGAAGCTGCACCACCTTGTCGACGACAAGATGCACGCGCGTTCGACGGGTCCGTACTCGCTCGTCACGCAGCAGCCGCTGGGTGGTAAGGCGCAGTTCGGTGGCCAGCGTTTCGGTGAAATGGAAGTGTGGGCGCTCGAAGCGTATGGCGCTTCGTATGTACTGCAGGAAATGTTGACGGTGAAGTCCGATGACGTGACGGGCCGGACGAAGGTGTACGAGAACCTCGTCAAGGGCGACCACGTGATCGATGCGGGCATGCCGGAATCCTTCAATGTGCTGGTGAAGGAAATCCGCTCGCTCGGTATCGACATCGACCTCGACCGCAACTAATCGGACTACGGAGAGAAGGCAATGAAAGCTCTGCTCGATCTATTCAAGCAAGTCCAACAAGAAGAAGTTTTCGACGCGATCAAGATCGGTCTGGCTTCGCCGGACAAGATCCGCTCGTGGTCGTTCGGCGAAGTGAAGAAGCCGGAAACCATCAACTACCGGACCTTCAAGCCGGAGCGCGATGGTCTCTTTTGCGCGAAGATCTTCGGGCCGATCAAGGACTACGAGTGCCTGTGCGGCAAGTACAAGCGCCTGAAGCACCGTGGCGTGATCTGCGAGAAGTGCGGCGTGGAAGTGACGCTGGCGAAGGTGCGCCGCGAGCGCATGGGCCACATCGAGCTGGCCTCGCCGGTCGCGCACATCTGGTTCCTGAAGTCGCTCCCGTCGCGTCTGGGCATGGTGCTCGACATGACGCTGCGCGACATCGAGCGCGTGCTGTACTTCGAAGCCTACGTGGTGATCGATCCGGGCATGACGCCGCTGAAGGCGCGTCAGATCATGACCGAAGAGGATTACTACAACAAGGTCGAGGAATACGGTGACGAATTCCGTGCCGAGATGGGCGCGGAAGGCGTGCGTGAACTGCTGCGCGCGATCAACATCGACGAGCAGGTCGAACAGCTCCGCACGGAGCTGAAGAACACCGGTTCGGAAGCGAAGATCAAGAAGTACGCCAAGCGCCTGAAGGTGCTCGAGGCCTTCCAGCGTTCGGGCATCAAGCCCGAATGGATGGTGCTCGAAGTGCTGCCGGTGCTGCCGCCGGAACTGCGTCCGCTCGTGCCGCTCGACGGCGGCCGTTTCGCGACCTCGGACCTGAACGACCTGTATCGCCGCGTCATCAACCGTAACAACCGTCTGAAGCGTCTGCTCGAGCTGAAGGCGCCGGAGATCATCGTCCGCAACGAAAAGCGGATGCTCCAGGAAGCGGTTGACTCGCTGCTCGACAACGGCCGTCGCGGCAAGGCGATGACGGGTGCGAACAAGCGTCCGCTGAAGTCGCTCGCCGACATGATCAAGGGTAAGGGCGGCCGCTTCCGTCAGAACCTGCTGGGCAAGCGCGTGGACTACTCGGGCCGTTCGGTCATCGTGGTGGGTCCGACGCTCAAGCTGCACCAGTGCGGTCTGCCGAAGCTGATGGCGCTCGAACTCTTCAAGCCGTTCATCTTCAACAAGCTGGAAACGATGGGCGTCGCGACGACCATCAAGGCGGCGAAGAAGGAAGTCGAGAACCAGACGCCGGTGGTGTGGGACATCCTCGAAGAGGTGATCCGCGAACATCCGGTCATGCTCAACCGTGCGCCGACGCTGCACCGTCTCGGCATCCAGGCTTTCGAGCCGGTGCTGATCGAAGGCAAGGCCATCCAGCTGCACCCGCTCGTTTGCGCGGCGTTCAACGCCGACTTCGACGGCGACCAGATGGCCGTTCACGTTCCGCTGTCGCTCGAAGCGCAGATGGAAGCGCGCACGCTCATGCTCGCGTCGAACAACGTCCTGTTCCCGGCCAACGGCGATCCGTCGATCGTGCCGTCGCAGGATATCGTGCTGGGCCTGTATTACGCCACGCGTGAAGCGGTCAACGGCAAGGGCGAAGGCATGACGTTCACGGGCGTGTCGGAAGTGCTGCGCGCCTACGAGAACAAGGAAGTCGAGCTGGCTTCGCGCGTGAACGTGCGTATTACCGAAATGGTCCACAACGAGGACAAGTCGGAAGGCGCACCGGCATTCGTGCCGAAGATCACGCTGTACGCGACTACGGTCGGCCGCTCGATCCTCTCGGAAATCCTGCCGCCGGGCCTGCCGTTCTCGGTGCTGAACAAGCCGCTGAAGAAGAAGGAAATTTCGCGTCTGATCAACACGGCATTCCGCAAGTGCGGTCTGCGCGAAACGGTGATCTTCGCCGACCAGCTGATGCAGTCGGGCTTCCGCCTCGCAACGCGCGCCGGCATTTCGATCTGCGTGGACGACATGCTCGTGCCGCCGCAGAAGGAAACGATCGTCGGCGAAGCGGCGAAGAAGGTGAAGGAGTACGACCGCCAGTACATGTCGGGTCTCGTCACCGCGCAGGAACGCTACAACAACGTGGTCGACATCTGGTCGAATACGTCGGAAGCGGTCGGCAAGGCGATGATGGAGCAGCTCGCGACGGAACCGGTCATCGACCGCGACGGCAACGAAACGCGTCAGGAATCGTTCAACTCGATCTACATGATGGCCGACTCGGGCGCGCGGGGTTCCGCGACGCAGATTCGCCAGCTGGCGGGGATGCGCGGCCTGATGGCGAAGCCGGACGGCTCGATTATCGAAACGCCGATTACCGCAAACTTCCGCGAAGGTCTGAACGTGTTGCAGTACTTCATCTCGACCCACGGTGCACGTAAGGGTCTGGCTGATACGGCACTGAAGACCGCGAACTCGGGTTACCTGACGCGTCGTCTCGTGGACGTCACGCAGGATCTCGTGGTCGTCGAGGACGATTGCGGCACGTCGAACGGCGTGGCAATGAAGGCCCTCGTGGAAGGCGGTGAAGTCGTCGAAGCGCTGCGCGACCGGATTCTCGGCCGCGTTGCGGTGGCGGACGTCGTCAATCCGGAAACGCAGGAGACGATCTACGCAGCGGGCGACCTGCTCGACGAAGACGCAGTCGAAACGATCGAAAGCCTCGGCATCGACGAAGTGCGCGTGCGCACGCCGCTCACCTGCGAAACGCGTTACGGCCTGTGCGCTGCCTGCTACGGCCGCGACCTCGGCCGTGGCTCGCGCGTGAACGTCGGCGAAGCCGTGGGTGTGATCGCGGCACAGTCGATCGGCGAACCGGGCACGCAGCTCACGATGCGTACGTTCCACATCGGTGGTGCGGCATCGCGTGCGGCAGTCGCTTCGTCGGTGGAAGCCAAGTCGAACGGTACCGTGCGCTTCACGGTGACGATGCGTTACGTCACGAACGCGAAGGGCGAGCAGATCGTCATCTCGCGTTCGGGCGAAGCCATCATCACCGACGATCACGGCCGCGAGCGCGAGCGTCACAAGGTGCCGTACGGCGCGACGCTGCTGCAGCTCGACGGTGCGCAGATCAAGGCCGGCACGCAGCTCGCGACGTGGGATCCGCTCACGCGTCCGATCATCACCGAGTACGGCGGTACGGTGAAGTTCGAGAACGTCGAGGAAGGCGTGACCGTGGCCAAGCAGATCGACGACGTGACGGGGCTTTCGACGCTCGTCGTGATCGACGTGAAGCGCCGCGGTTCGCAGGCTTCGAAGAGCGTGCGTCCGCAGGTCAAGCTGCTCGACGCGAACGGCGACGAAGTGAAGATCCCGGGCACGGAGCACTCGGTGCAGATCGGCTTCCAGGTCGGCGCACTGATCACCGTGAAGGACGGTCAGCAGGTTCAGGTGGGTGAAGTGCTCGCACGTATCCCGACCGAATCGCAGAAGACGCGTGACATTACCGGTGGTCTGCCGCGTGTGGCGGAACTGTTCGAAGCACGTTCGCCGAAGGACGCCGGCATCCTGGCGGAAGTCACGGGTACGGTGTCGTTCGGTAAGGACACGAAGGGCAAGCAGCGTCTCGTTATCACGGATCTCGAAGGCAATCAGCACGAGTTCCTGATCGCGAAGGAAAAGCAGGTGCTGGTCCACGACGGTCAGGTCGTCAACAAGGGCGAAATGATCGTGGACGGCCCGGCCGATCCGCACGACATCCTGCGTCTGCAGGGTATCGAGGCGCTGTCGCGCTACATCGTGGACGAAGTGCAGGACGTGTACCGTCTGCAGGGCGTGAAGATCAACGACAAGCACATCGAAGTGATCGTGCGTCAGATGCTGCGTCGTGTGCAGATCACCGACAACGGTGATACGCGCTTCATTCCGGGCGAGCAGGTCGAGCGTTCGGACATGCTGGACGAAAACGACAAGATGAACGCCGAGGACAAGCGCCCGGCAACGTACGAGAACGTGCTGCTCGGTATCACGAAGGCATCGCTCTCGACCGACTCGTTCATCTCGGCGGCATCGTTCCAGGAAACGACCCGCGTGCTGACCGAAGCGGCGATCATGGGCAAGCGCGACGATCTGCGTGGCCTGAAGGAAAACGTGATCGTCGGCCGTCTGATTCCGGCCGGTACGGGTCTCGCGTTCCACAAGGCGCGCCGTGCGAAGGAATCGTCGGATCGCGAGCGTTTCGACCAGATCGCAGCGGAAGAAGCGTTCGACTTCGGCACGCCGGAAACCCCGGCTGTGGAAGAGCCGCAACAGCCGCAGTCGCATACGACGGACGAGTAAGCAATGGGGCGGTGCCAACCGCTCCTTGCCGAAAAAACCTCGCAAAGCCGTCTGGTTTCGACCGGACGGCTTTTTTCTTTTTGGGCACGCGCGCGTTGCGCCCGAGCGCGGCCGCGTGTGCGACCTCGCGCCGCAGGGCCGTCATGGCCGCTGCACGGCGTGTCGCAGCGTGCTACCGTAGCGCGCCATATCTGCCTGCTTGCGCGTTTTCGCACGAAGCAGGCGGCGTTTATCTGAATCCGGAGGCGGTAATCATGTGGGTCGTTGGGGTCGGTCTCATCCTGAATCTGGTGGCGTGCGTCGCCGTCTTTTCGCATTTGCTGCATCACGTCGGGAACCAGCCGGCCGCGATGTTCTTCGCGACCTTCCTCGTCATGTGGGCATTTTTCATCATCGGTTTCATCATGCAGCTGGCGGGCAAGGTGAAAATGGGGGCCGCGTTGCTCACGATCGGATCGATCGTGCTCGTGGTGGGCAGCTTCACCTTTTTGCCCATCGGCCCGCTCGTTTTCCTCGCGGCGCTCGCCGGTATCGTGACCATTGTCGGCGCGCTGCGGCGGGTATCGCGCGGTGGCGCGCGCGTCGTCTCCTGAGCGCGCCGCGCGCTGTCCGCTGTTTCCAGGCGTGTGCGTTCAGCACACGCTTGCGCAGACTCTCCTCTCACTTTTCCCCCCTGGCCCGATGGCCAATCTTCGCGGCCATGGCGGTCAAGGTGCATCCGGATTGGTAGAATCCGGTCCACCGCCTTTGCTTCGCGCTTCTCTACCGACCCGTCGCCGCTTTCATGTCCCGCTCCCTCGAAATCCTCAACGAAGTCTTCGGTTATCCCGCCTTTAGAGGGCAGCAGGCCGAGATCGTCGAGCACGTCGCAGCGGGCGGCGATTCGCTGGTGCTCATGCCCACCGGCGGCGGCAAGTCGCTCTGCTATCAGATTCCCGCCCTCGTGCGCCACGAAGCCGGCCAGGGAGCCGGCATCGTCGTGTCGCCGCTTATTGCGCTGATGCAGGACCAGGTCGCGGCGCTCACCGAAGTGGGCGTGCGGGCCGCGTATCTCAATTCCACGCTCACGGGCGCCGAAGCCGCCGCCACCGAACGCGCGCTGCGCGAAGGCGACATCGACCTGCTCTACGTCGCGCCCGAGCGTCTCATGACGTCGCGCTTTCTCGACCTGCTCGAGCGCGCGCGCATCGGCCTCTTCGCGATCGACGAGGCGCATTGCGTGTCGCAATGGGGGCACGATTTCCGCCCCGAATACATTCAGCTCTCGGTGCTGCACGAGCGTTTTCCGAACGTGCCGCGCATCGCGCTCACGGCGACCGCAGATGCGATCACGCGCGACGAGATCGTGCACCGGCTCGCGCTCGACGACGCGCGCATTTTCGTGTCGAGCTTCGACCGGCCGAACATCCGCTATCGCATCGTCGAAAAGGACAATGCGCGCACGCAGTTGCTCGATTTCATTCGCGCCGAACATACGCGCGCCGACGGCACGACCGACGCCGGCGTGGTTTATTGCCTCTCGCGCCGCAAGGTCGAAGAGACGGCCGAATGGCTCAAGGGGCAGGGCATCCGTGCGCTGCCGTATCACGCCGGCATGGAGTTCGAGGTGCGTCAGCACCACCAGGAGCTCTTCCAGCGCGAGGAAGGCGTGGTGATGTGCGCGACGATCGCGTTCGGCATGGGTATCGACAAGCCCGACGTGCGTTTCGTCGCGCACCTGGATTTGCCCAAGAGCGTGGAAGGCTACTACCAGGAAACGGGGCGTGCCGGCCGCGACGGGCTGGCGGCGAACGCATGGATGGCCTATGGTCTCGGCGACGTCGTCCAGCAGCGCAAGATGATCGAGGAGTCCGACGCGGACGACGCGCACAAGCGCGTGCAGACCGGCAAGCTCGACGCGCTGCTCGGCCTGTGCGAAGCGGCCACCTGCCGCCGCGTGCGGTTGCTGGCGTATTTCGGCGAAGAGAGCCAGCCCTGCGGAAACTGCGATAGCTGTCTCGAGCCGCCCGCCACGTGGGATGCCACGCGCGAGGCGCAGATGGCGCTCTCGTGCGTGTTCCGTGCGCAGCGCGCGAGCGGTTTCAACTTCGGCGCGGGTCATCTGATCGATATCCTGCGCGGCAACCGTAACGAAAAGATCCTGCAGCGCGGGCACGAGAAGCTGTCGACGTTCGGCATCGGCGCCGCGCTCGGCGAGGCCGAATGGCGCGCGATCTTCCGGCAGCTCGTCGCCTTCGGCTATCTCGCAGTGGATCACGACGGCTTCGGTTCGCTCGTGTTGACCGAGGCGAGCAAGCCTGTCCTCAAGGGCGAGCAGATGGTCACGATGCGCCGCTACGTAAAGCCGCAGCGCACGCGCCAGTCGTCGGGTCGCACGAGCGAGCGTGCCGATCCGACCCTCGGCATGAGTCCGCGCCAGCGTTCGCGCTGGGAGCGGCTGCGCCTTTGGCGTACCGAAACGGCGAAGAGCGACGGCGTGCCGGCCTATGTCATCTTCCACGACGCCACGCTGGCGGAGATTGCCCGTAATGGCCCCGAATCCATCGACGAACTGCGCGACATCCCCGGAATGGGCGCGCGCAAGCTCGAACGCTTCGGCGAGGAATTGATCGAGGTCGTCGGCGACGAATAGGGCGCGAAGGCAGCGTCAATAAAGCGCGCGGAAGAAACCCCTCGCGCCGTCCGCTGTCACGCCAGCGTCATTTGCTCTGTTCTCCGAACATCGCAAGCCATTGACTCACTTGGTATTTTCGGAATATTATGCTGGGTTCCGGTTCTTGGGATGTGTGCGCTCGTCGGTCCGTTTATCGAACAGTTTGTCGAACAAGCGGAAACAGCGGGAAAAGCGCGGCGAAAACTCACGTCAAAAACGCAAGATCCGGATCGAAAGCGCGTGGTTTTCCGCTTTGCCCGGAAATAAACGCGTCGATTTTGTTCAATTTCAGGAATAAACAATGCCAACCATCAATCAACTGGTTCGCAAAGGCCGCACTTCGGAAGTTACGAAGAGCAAGTCGCCGGCCCTGCAGGACTGCCCCCAGCGTCGCGGCGTGTGCACCCGTGTGTACACGACGACGCCGAAGAAGCCGAACTCGGCGCTCCGTAAGGTCGCCAAGGTTCGTCTGACGAACGGCTTCGAAGTCATTTCGTACATCGGTGGTGAAGGCCACAACCTGCAGGAACACTCGGTCGTGCTGATTCGCGGCGGCCGTGTGAAGGACTTGCCGGGTGTGCGTTACCACATGGTTCGTGGCTCGCTGGATACCCAGGGCGTCAAGGATCGTAAGCAGGCTCGTTCGAAGTACGGCGCGAAGCGCGCGAAGGCTGCGAAGTAAGCATTGCAGAAGGGTCGTCCGCGCTTGTCGAAAGTGCGAGGCGATACAGGCGGTGGTGCCGGATTGGCCGGTGCTGTCGAGTAAGTGGTCACCCGACCAGGCTGGTAAGTCCGGGGATGTAAAACCCGGGATGAATCGGGTTAGTTGGTGGCCGCGGAGCGCAAGGGTTCGAACCCGCGCTTCAACTGAAAAGTTAAAGGAAGAAACATGCCGCGTCGTCGCGAAGTCCCCAAGCGGGAAGTGTTGCCGGATCCGAAGTTCGGCAACGTTGATGTAGCCAAGTTCATGAACGTGCTGATGCTCTCCGGCAAGAAGTCGGTTGCCGAGCGTATCGTGTACGGCGCTTTCGAACAGATCCAGACCAAGGGTGGCAAGGACCCGCTGGAAGTGTTCACTGTCGCGCTCAACAACGTGAAGCCGGTGGTGGAAGTGAAGAGCCGCCGCGTTGGTGGTGCGAACTATCAGGTTCCGGTCGAAGTGCGCCCCTCGCGTCGTATGGCATTGGCGATGCGTTGGCTGCGTGAAGCCGCGAAGAAGCGCAGCGAGAAGTCGATGGCCCTGCGCCTGGCAGGTGAACTCTCCGAAGCGGCCGAAGGCCGCGGTGGCGCAATGAAGAAGCGCGACGAAGTTCACCGGATGGCAGAAGCGAACAAGGCGTTCTCGCACTTCCGCTTCTAAGAGCAAAACCCAACTACGGGTTAGCCCTAAAGCGGAAAAAAATCCGGGCGGGTGCGCTTATCCAGCGCCTCGCCCGTTTGTGTTCAGGCGCGTCGGGTTCTCCAATCCGGCGCGCCCCTCCCCATAGAGGATCAAAGTGGCTCGCAAGACTCCTATCGAGCGCTACCGCAATATCGGTATTAGCGCTCACATCGACGCCGGCAAGACGACGACGACCGAGCGCATTCTGTTCTACACCGGCGTGAACCACAAGATTGGTGAAGTTCACGACGGCGCCGCCACCATGGACTGGATGGAGCAGGAGCAGGAGCGTGGCATCACGATTACCTCCGCTGCTACGACCGCCTTCTGGAAGGGCATGGGCGGCAACTATCCCGAACACCGCATCAACATCATCGACACCCCGGGCCACGTCGACTTCACGATCGAAGTCGAGCGCTCGATGCGCGTGCTCGACGGTGCGTGCATGGTCTACTGCGCCGTGGGCGGCGTGCAGCCGCAGTCGGAAACGGTGTGGCGCCAGGCGAACAAGTACAAGGTTCCCCGTCTCGCGTTCGTCAACAAGATGGACCGCACCGGCGCGAACTTCTTCAAGGTCTACGACCAGCTGAAGACGCGCCTGAAGGCGAATCCGGTTCCGGTCGTGGTGCCGATCGGTTCGGAAGAAACCTTCAAGGGCGTGGTCGACCTCCTGAAGATGAAGGCGATCATTTGGGACGAGGCCTCGCAAGGCACGAAGTTCGACTACGTCGACATCCCGGCCGAACTCGTTGACTCGTGCAACGAATGGCGCGAGAAGATGATCGAGTCGGCGGCTGAAGCCAGCGAAGAGCTGATGGAAAAGTACCTCGGCGGCGACGAGCTTTCGGAAGCCGAAATCGTCAAGGCGCTGCGCGACCGTACGATCGCCTGCGAAATCCAGCCGATGCTGTGCGGCACCGCGTTCAAGAACAAGGGCGTGCAGCGCATGCTCGACGCCGTGATCGACTTCCTGCCGTCGCCGGTGGATATCCCCCCGGTCAAGGGCGAGCTCGAAAACGGCGAAATGGCAGAGCGCCGTGCGTCGGACGACGAGAAGTTCTCGGCACTCGCGTTCAAGATCATGACCGACCCGTTCGTCGGCCAGCTGATCTTCTTCCGTGCGTACTCGGGCGTCGTCAACTCGGGCGACACGGTGCTGAACTCGACCAAGGGCAAGAAAGAGCGCCTCGGCCGTATTCTGCAGATGCACGCGAACAACCGTGAGGAAATCAAGGAAGTTCGCGCCGGCGACATCGCCGCTGCGGTCGGCCTGAAGGAAGCGACCACGGGCGACACGCTGTGCGACCCGGCGAACCCGATCGTGCTGGAACGCATGGTGTTCCCGGAGCCGGTGATTTCGCAGGCCGTCGAGCCGAAGACCAAGCCGGACCAGGAAAAGATGGGCATCGCCCTGAACCGCCTGGCGCAGGAAGACCCGTCGTTCCGCGTTCAAACGGACGAAGAGTCGGGCCAGACCATCATTTCGGGCATGGGCGAGCTCCACCTCGAAATTCTGGTCGATCGCATGAAGCGCGAATTCGGCGTGGAAGCGACCGTCGGCAAGCCGCAGGTTGCATACCGCGAAACGATCCGTGCCACGGCGAAGGACGTCGAAGGCAAGTTCGTCAAGCAGTCGGGTGGTCGCGGCCAGTACGGTCACGCGGTCATCACGCTCGAGCCGAACGAGCAGGGCAAGGGCTACGAGTTCCTGGACGAGATCAAGGGCGGCGTGATTCCGCGCGAATACATCCCGGCGGTGGACAAGGGTATTGTCGATACGCTGAAGTCGGGCGTGCTGGCGGGCTTCCCGGTCGTCGACGTGAAGGTTCACCTGACGTTCGGTTCGTACCACGACGTTGACTCGAACGAAAACGCGTTCCGCATGGCCGGTTCGATGGCGTTCAAGGAAGCGATGCGCCGTGCGCAGCCGGTCATCCTCGAACCGATGATGGCCGTCGAAGTCGAAACACCGGAAGACTACATGGGCAACGTGATGGGCGACTTGTCGGGCCGTCGCGGTATCGTCCAGGGCATGGAAGACATGGTGGGCGGCGGCAAGATCGTTCGCGCCGAAGTACCGCTGTCGGAAATGTTCGGCTACTCGACCTCGCTGCGCTCGCTCACGCAAGGTCGCGCCACGTACACGATGGAATTCAAGCACTACGCAGAAGCGCCGCGTAACGTGGCCGACGCGATCATCAGCGCGAAGGCGAAGTAAGCATCGGCGCAAAGGTGAGCCAGGCATTTCTGCCTGGCTCGCATCGCACAGTCACCGGTTCATCACTTTTTTGAAAGAAGAGAAACATGGCAAAAGGTAAATTCGAACGGACCAAGCCGCACGTGAACGTGGGCACGATCGGTCACGTTGACCACGGCAAGACCACGCTGACGGCAGCGATCGCAACGGTTCTGTCGGCGAAGTTCGGCGGCGAAGCGAAGAAGTACGACGAAATCGACGCGGCGCCGGAAGAAAAGGCACGTGGTATCACGATCAACACGGCGCACATCGAGTACGAAACGGCGAACCGCCACTACGCCCACGTTGACTGCCCGGGCCACGCCGACTACGTGAAGAACATGATCACGGGCGCCGCGCAGATGGACGGCGCGATCCTGGTGTGCTCGGCCGCTGACGGCCCGATGCCGCAAACGCGTGAGCACATCCTGCTGGCGCGTCAGGTTGGCGTTCCGTACATCATCGTGTTCCTGAACAAGTGCGACATGGTGGACGACGCCGAGCTGCTCGAGCTGGTGGAAATGGAAGTGCGCGAGCTCCTCTCGAAGTACGACTTCCCGGGCGACGACACGCCGATCATCAAGGGTTCGGCCAAGCTGGCGCTGGAAGGCGACAAGGGCGAGCTGGGCGAAGTGGCGATCCTGAACCTGGCCGACGCGCTGGACACGTACATCCCGACGCCGGAGCGCGCGGTTGACGGTGCGTTCCTGATGCCGGTGGAAGACGTGTTCTCGATCTCGGGTCGCGGCACGGTGGTGACGGGCCGTATCGAGCGCGGCGTGGTGAAGGTCGGCGAGGAAATCGAAATTGTCGGTATCAAGCCGACGGTGAAGACGACCTGCACGGGCGTGGAAATGTTCCGCAAGCTGCTCGACCAGGGTCAGGCGGGCGACAACGTGGGTATCCTGCTGCGCGGCACGAAGCGTGAAGACGTGGAGCGTGGCCAGGTGCTGGCCAAGCCGGGTTCGATCACGCCGCACACGCACTTCACGGCAGAAGTGTACGTGCTGAGCAAGGACGAAGGCGGCCGTCACACGCCGTTCTTCAACAACTACCGTCCGCAGTTCTACTTCCGTACGACGGACGTGACGGGCTCGATCGAGCTGCCGAAGGACAAGGAAATGGTGATGCCGGGCGACAACGTGTCGATCACGGTGAAGCTGATCGCCCCGATCGCGATGGAAGAAGGTCTGCGCTTCGCAATCCGCGAAGGTGGCCGTACCGTCGGCGCCGGTGTCGTTGCCAAGGTCATCGAGTAATCGAGTAGAATAGCCGGCTTGCTGTAGAAGTTGTGGCTTTGAAGTTGCGGTTTTAGAAGTTGTTTTACCCAGGTCTGACCTGCGGCTCTCCGCCGCGGGTCAGGCCTACGCTCTTTATCTAGTCTGGCGGCGCAAGTCCGCCTCGCTCTTTTCAAGGAATCGTCATGCAGAACCAAAAAATCCGTATTCGCCTGAAGGCTTTCGACTATCGCCTGATCGACCAGTCGGCAGCCGAGATCGTCGACACGGCGAAGCGGACGGGTGCAATCGTCCGTGGCCCGGTGCCGCTGCCGACGCGCATCCAGCGTTTCGACATCCTGCGTTCGCCGCACGTCAACAAGACGTCGCGCGATCAGCTCGAAATCCGTACCCACCTGCGCCTGATGGACATCGTCGACCCGACGGACAAGACCGTCGACGCGCTGATGAAGCTCGATCTGCCGGCTGGTGTGGACGTCGAAATCAAGCTGCAGTAAGACTCCGGGCGCTGTCAGCGTTGTCTGGCGGTGCTAAGTCTTTGATTGCTTGCGGAAAACGAGAAAGGACGTTATACTTGACGTCTTTTCGCGCATCTGCGCAAAAAATCGGTGTGTTCTTTCCGGGACTTTGACCCAGGCCTTTACCTTGGGCGGGCTGGAAAAAGCGCCGGTACTTTGTAAATTAGCCCCGACCAATCGCAGTCGGGAATGGAGAAAACGATGAGCCTTGGACTCGTAGGTCGCAAGGTTGGCATGACCCGTATCTTCACGGCCGATGGGGACTCGATTCCCGTTACCGTGCTGGACGTGTCCGACAACCGCGTGACGCAGATCAAGACTGTTGAAACCGACGGCTACACGGCCGTTCAGGTTGCGTTCGGTACGCGCCGTGCATCGCGCGTGACGAAGCCGCTCGCAGGTCATCTCGCCAAAGCTGGCGTTCAAGCCGGTGAAATCCTCAAGGAATTCCAGATCGACGCCGCCAAGGCTGCCGAACTGTCCGCTGGCGCTGTGATCGGTGTGGATCTCTTCTCGGAAGGCCAGAAAGTCGACGTGCAAGGCACCTCGATCGGTAAGGGCTACGCCGGTACCATCAAGCGTTACAACTTCAGCTCCGGCCGTGCTTCGCACGGTAACTCGCGCTCGCACAACGTGCCGGGTTCGATCGGTATGGCGCAGGATCCGGGCCGCGTGTTCCCGGGCAAGCGCATGACCGGTCACATGGGTGACGAAACCGTGACGGTGCAAAACCTCGAAATCGCACGTATCGACGCAGAGCGCAAGCTCCTGCTCGTGAAGGGTGCTGTTCCGGGCGCCAAGGGCGGCAAGGTTTTCGTGACGCCGGCGGTCAAGGCTCGCGTGAAGAAAGGAGCGCAATAATGGAACTGAAGCTCCTGAACGCTAATGGTCAGGAAGGTGCTGCGGTGAACGCATCGGACGTCGTGTTCGGTCGTGAGTACAACGAAGCCCTGATTCACCAGATCGTCGTCGCCTATCAGGCGAACGCACGTAGCGGCAACCGCGCGCAGAAGGATCGCGAGCAGGTCAAGCACACCACCAAGAAGCCGTGGCGCCAGAAGGGTACGGGCCGTGCTCGTGCCGGTATGTCGTCGAGCCCGCTGTGGCGCGGCGGTGGTCGTATCTTCCCGAACTCGCCGGAAGAAAACTTCTCGCACAAGGTCAACAAGAAGATGCATCGCGCAGGTCTCTGCTCGATCTTCTCGCAGCTGGCCCGCGAAGGCCGCATCTCGGTCGTCGAGGATCTTTCCCTCGAAGCGCCGAAGACGAAGCTGCTGGCCGAAAAGTTCAAGGCCATGGGTCTCGAGTCCGTGCTGGTCATCACCGACACGGTTGACGAGAACCTGTATCTCGCGTCGCGCAACCTGCCCCACGTGGCAGTCGTTGAGCCGCGTTTCGCCGACCCGCTCTCGCTGATCTACTTCAAGAAGATTCTGATCACGAAGGCTGCGGTCGCCCAGATCGAGGAGTTGCTGTCATGAGCGAGATTCGCAAGAACGATCATCGTTTGATGCAGGTCCTGCTCGCACCGGTGATCTCCGAAAAGGCGACGCTGGTGGCGGACAAGAACGAACAAGTTGTGTTCGAAGTCGCGCCGGACGCGACCAAGCAGGAAGTCAAGGCTGCTGTCGAGCTGCTGTTCAAGGTGGAAGTCGATTCCGTCAACGTTCTGGTCCAGAAGGGCAAGAACAAGCGCTTTGGCCGTTTCGTCGGCAAGCGTAAAGACGTGAAAAAGGCCTACGTCTGCCTGAAGCCCGGCCAGGAAATCAACTTTGAAGCGGAGGCCAAGTAATCATGGCAATCGTGAAAGTTAAGCCGACTTCGCCCGGTCGCCGCGCGATGGTGAAGATCGTCAACAAGGAACTGCACAAGGGCACGCCGTACGCGCCGCTGCTCGAAAAGCAATCCTCGAAGGCGGGCCGTAACAACAACGGCCACATCACGACGCGTCACCAGGGTGGCGGTCACAAGCAGCACTACCGTGTGGTCGATTTCCGTCGCAACAAGGACGGCATTCCGGCAAAGATCGAGCGTCTCGAGTACGACCCGAACCGTAGCGCGAACATCGCGCTGGTTCTGTACGCAGACGGCGAGCGCCGCTACATCATCGCTCCGAAGGGTGCGACGGTGGGTCAACAGCTGATGTCGGGTTCGGAAGCGCCGATCCGCGCGGGCAATGCCCTGCCGATCCGCAACATCCCGGTCGGTACGACGATCCACTGCATCGAAATGCTGCCTGGCAAGGGCGCGCAAATCGCGCGTTCGGCGGGTACGTCGGCAATGCTGCTGGCCCGTGAAGGCGTCTACGCGCAGGTTCGTCTGCGTTCGGGCGAAATCCGCCGCGTGCACGTCGAGTGCCGCGCGACGATCGGTGAAGTCGGCAACGAAGAGCACAGCCTCCGTCAGATCGGTAAGGCCGGCGCGAACCGCTGGCGCGGTATCCGCCCGACGGTCCGTGGCGTTGCAATGAACCCGGTCGACCACCCGCACGGTGGTGGCGAAGGCAAGACTGCGGCTGGTCGCGATCCGGTGAGCCCGTGGGGCACGCCGACGAAGGGCTATCGTACCCGCAGCAACAAGCGCACGACGAGCATGATCGTCCAGCGCCGTCACAAGCGTTAAGGAGTAGGCAATGGCACGTTCTATCAAGAAAGGTCCGTTCTGCGACGCCCATTTGCTGAAGAAGGTTGAGGCGGCTGCAGCGACGCGCGACAAGAAACCGATCAAGACCTGGTCGCGTCGTTCGACGATCCTGCCGGACTTCATCGGCCTGACGATCGCCGTTCACAACGGCCGTCAACACGTTCCGGTGTATGTCACGGAAAACATGGTCGGCCACAAGCTTGGCGAGTTCGCCTTGACCCGTACGTTCAAGGGTCACGCGGCCGACAAGAAGGCCAAGAAATAAGGGGCAATCAAGATGGAAGTGAAGGCAATTCATCGCGGTGCCCGCATCTCGGCGCAGAAGACGCGCCTTGTGGCTGACCAGATCCGCGGTCTGCCGGTTGACAAGGCACTGAACGTTCTGACGTTCTCGCCGAAGAAAGCGGCCGGCATCGTGAAAAAGGTTGTGCTCTCGGCGATCGCAAACGCGGAACACAACGAAGGCGCCGACATCGACGAGCTCAAGATCAAGAGCATCTACGTCGACAAGGCGGCTTCGCTGAAGCGTTTCACCGCGCGCGCCAAGGGCCGCGGCAACCGCATCGAGAAGCAATCCTGTCACATCACTGTGACGGTCGGGAATTAAGGAGCCATACGATGGGACAGAAAATTCATCCGACTGGCTTCCGTTTGGCCGTCAGCCGCAATTGGGCTTCGCGTTGGTACGCGAACAACAACAATTTCGCGGCGATGTTGAAGGAAGACATCGGTGTTCGTGAATACCTGAAGAAGAAGCTGAAGAACGCTTCGGTGGGCCGTGTTGTGATCGAGCGTCCGGCAAAGAACGCTCGCATCACGATTTACAGCTCGCGCCCGGGTGTGGTGATCGGCAAGAAGGGCGAGGACATCGAACTCCTCAAGGCCGAACTCCAGAAGCGCATGGGCGTTCCGGTTCACGTGAACATCGAGGAAATCCGCAAGCCGGAAACCGATGCTCAACTGATCGCCGATTCGATCACGCAGCAGCTCGAGCGCCGGATCATGTTCCGCCGCGCGATGAAGCGCGCGATGCAGAACGCGATGCGTCTGGGTGCCCAGGGCATCAAGATCATGAGCGCCGGCCGTCTGAACGGTATCGAAATCGCGCGTACCGAGTGGTACCGCGAAGGTCGCGTGCCGCTTCACACGCTGCGTGCCGACATCGACTACGCGACCTCGGAAGCGAAGACGACGTACGGCATCATCGGCGTGAAGGTTTGGGTCTACAAGGGCGACACGCTCGGCCGCAACGACGCACCGGTGGTGGAAGAAGTCGCCGAAGAAAAGCGTCCGCGCCGCAACGCGCGCCCGGGCGATCGTCGTCCGCGCCGTGATGGCGAAGGCGCACCGGGTGCCCGTCGTGGCGCACCGCGCCGTGGCGCTGCCGGCGGTGACGGCAAGACTGGAGAATAACGATGCTGCAACCGAAACGCAGGAAGTATCGCAAAGAGCAGAAGGGTCGTAACACCGGCGTCGCCACGCGTGGTAACGCAGTGTCGTTCGGTGAATACGGTCTGAAGGCTATCGGTCGTGGTCGCCTGACCGCGCGTCAGATTGAAGCGGCGCGTCGTGCAATGACGCGTCACATCAAGCGTGGCGGCCGCATCTGGATCCGCATTTTCCCGGACAAGCCGATCTCGCAAAAGCCGGCAGAAGTGCGTATGGGTAACGGTAAGGGTAACCCGGAGTACTACGTCGCCGAGATCCAGCCGGGCAAGATGCTGTACGAAATGGATGGTGTGTCCGAAGAACTGGCCCGTGAAGCTTTCCGTCTGGCTGCAGCCAAGCTGCCGCTGAAGACGGTCTTCATGATTCGCCAGCTCGGCGCCTAAGGAGTGAATGATGAAGGCATCCGAACTTCACCAGAAAGACAAGGCCGCGCTCAATCAAGAGCTGTCGGACCTTCTGAAGGCGCAATTCGGCCTGCGCATGCAACTCGCGACCCAGCAGCTCACGAACACGAGCCAGCTGAAGAAGGTTCGTCGCGACATCGCACGTGTGCGGACCGTCCTGACTGAGAAGGCGAACCAGAAATGAACGAAAGCGTGAAAACCTCGCTTAAGCGGACGCTGGTCGGCAAGGTCGTCAGCAACAAGATGGACAAGACGGTCACCGTCCTGGTCGAGCGCCGCGTCAAGCACCCGATCTACGGCAAGTACGTTGTGCAGTCGAAGAAGTACCACGCGCACGACGAAGCGAACACGTACAACGAGGGCGACCTCGTTGAAATCCAGGAAACCCGTCCGATTTCGCGGACGAAGGCCTGGACCGTGTCGAAGCTGATCGAAGCAGCACGCGTCATCTAAACAGTGACGCAACACCGCCCCGGGGCCGCAGGTTGCAAAACCTCCCGGGGTGGAGAAGTTATTGAAATCGCTAAAGATTTCGCTTGCTAGACCAAGACTATCGAGTTATAGTCTTGGTCTTCCCTCTTTATGAGGCTTGCTGTTGGCAAAGCAGCAGGCAAAGTTAAGCGGGGAAGTCTGCAAAAAGCGGATTCAGGCGCCAGTCCGGATCTGCAAGATTTACCGGAATGCGATGGCCGGTTTCGTTTGCCGTCGCTGCTGTTCTAACCCAAGCAGCTGAGCGGTCGTTCTAGTGGCGGCGCGGCTGACGGGACCAAGACTGACCGGATGTGCCATGGTGGCGCGACCGGATTAAGTTGGGAAAGATAAACCATGATCCAGACCGAAACTCGGCTTGAAGTGGCCGACAACACGGGTGCACGTGAAGTCATGTGCATCAAGGTGCTCGGCGGCTCGAAGCGTCGTTATGCCAGCATTGGCGACATCATCAAGGTGAGCGTCAAGGAAGCAACGCCGCGTGGGCGCGTGAAGAAGGGCGAAATCTACAACGCTGTTGTGGTTCGCACCGCGAAGGGCGTGCGCCGTCAAGACGGCTCGCTGATCAAGTTCGATGGCAACGCCGCCGTGCTTTTGAATACCAAGCTTGAGCCGATCGGCACCCGCATCTTCGGGCCGGTCACGCGTGAGCTGCGTAGCGAACGATTCATGAAGATCGTTTCGCTCGCGCCGGAAGTGCTGTAAGGAGTCGCGATGAACAAGATTCGCAAGGGTGACGAAGTCATCGTCATCACCGGCAAAGACAAGGGCAAGCGCGGCGTCGTGCTGGCCGTGGGCGAAGAGCGCGTCACCGTCGAAGGCGTCAACATCGCCAAGAAGCATGTGAAGCCGAACCCCATGAAGGGTACGACGGGCGGCGTGGAAGCCAAGGTCATGCCGCTGAACATTTCGAACGTCGCGCTGGTCGACGCGAACGGCAAGCCGTCGCGCGTGGGCATCAAGGTCGAAGGGGACAAGAAGGTCCGTTTCCTGAAGACGACCGGTGCTGTTCTGAGCGCCTGACGCTGCGGAGTAAAAAATGGCACGTTTGCAAGAATTTTATAAAGAGAAGGTCGTTCCCGGCCTGATCGAGAAGTTCGGTTACAAGTCGATCATGGAAGTGCCGCGCCTCACCAAGATCACCCTGAACATGGGTGTCGGTGAAGCCGTCGCTGACAAGAAGGTCCTCGAGCACGCCGTTGGCGACCTCACGAAGATCGCCGGCCAGAAGCCGGTCATCACGAAGTCGCGCAAGGCAATCGCCGGCTTCAAGATCCGCGAAGGTTATCCGATCGGCACGATGGTCACGCTGCGTGGCCAGGCAATGTACGAATTCCTCGATCGTTTCGTGACGGTTGCGCTCCCCCGCGTGCGCGACTTCCGCGGTGTGTCGGGCAAGGCGTTCGACGGCCGTGGTAACTACAACATCGGTGTGAAAGAGCAGATTATTTTCCCCGAAATCGACTACGACAAGGTTGACACGCTGCGTGGGCTGAACATCAGCATCACGACGACCGCGAAGACCGACGAAGAAGCAAAGGCACTGCTCGCCGGCTTCAAGTTCCCGTTCAGAAACTGAGGTTACCGTGGCTAAACTGGCACTGATCGAACGTGAAAAGAAGCGCGCTCGTCTGGCAGCGAAATTTGCGCCGAAGCGCGCAGCGCTGAAGGCGATCATCGACGACCAAAGCAAGTCGGAAGAAGAACGCTACGCAGCTCGTCTCGAACTGCAACAGCTGCCCCGCAACTCGAACCCGACCCGCAAGCGTAACCGCTGCGCGATCACGGGTCGTCCGCGTGGCACGTTCCGTAAGTTCGGTCTCGCACGTAACAAGATTCGTGAAATCGCGTTCCGTGGTGAGATCCCTGGCGTCACCAAGGCGAGCTGGTAATAGGAGAAACATAAATGAGCATGAGTGATCCTATCGCCGATATGCTGACTCGCATCCGCAATGCGCAGATGGTCGAGAAGGTTTCGGTGCAAATGCCCTCGTCGAAGGTCAAGATCGCAATCGCGCAGGTCCTGAAGGACGAAGGTTATATCGACGACTTCGCGGTGAAGACCGAAGGTGCGAAGTCGGAATTGAACATCGCGTTGAAGTACTACGCTGGCCGTCCCGTTATCGAACGCCTCGAGCGCGTCTCGAAGCCGGGTCTGCGCGTGTACCGCGGCCGCAACGACATCCCGCAGGTCATGAATGGCCTCGGCGTTGCGATCGTGTCGACGCCGAAGGGTGTGATGACGGACCGCAAGGCTCGCGCCAATGGCGTGGGCGGCGAAGTCATCTGCTACGTCGCCTAACGCCGAAGGAGAAGACACATGTCTCGAGTAGGTAAGAGCCCGATCGCGCTGCAAGGCGCGGAAGCGACGCTCAGCGACGAGAAGATTACCGTCAAGGGCCCGCTGGGTACGATTTCGCAGGCAGCGAACCGCCTCGTGAAGGTGGTGAACGACAACGGCACGTTGAAGTTCGAGCCGACGGACGAAAGCCGCGAAGCGAATGCGATGTCGGGCACGATGCGCGCGATCGTCGCGAACATGGTGCAAGGCGTGACGAAGGGCTTCGAGCGCAAGCTGACGCTGGTTGGCGTTGGTTACCGTGCTCAGGCGCAAGGCGACAAGCTGAACCTGTCGCTGGGTTTCTCGCACCCCGTGGTGCACCAGATGCCGGAAGGCGTCAAGGCTGAAACCCCGTCGCAAACGGAAATCGTGATCAAGGGGATCGACAAGCAGAAAGTCGGCCAAACCGCTGCAGAAGTGCGCGGTTATCGCCCGCCTGAGCCCTACAAGGGCAAGGGTGTGCGTTACGCCGACGAGGTTGTGATCCTCAAAGAAACGAAGAAGAAGTAAGGGTGCGCAATCATGGATAAGACTCAATCTCGCCTGCGCCGCGCTCGTCAGACGCGTCTCAAGATCGCTGAGCTGCAGGTCGCGCGCCTGGCCGTGCATCGCACGAACACGCACATCTACGCGCAAGTGTTCTCGCCCTGCGGCACCAAGGTGCTCGCCAGCGCGTCGACGCTCGAAGCCGAAGTGCGTGCGCAACTGGCTGACCAGTCGGGCAAGGGCGGCAACGTCGCCGCTGCCACGCTGATCGGCAAGCGTATCGCAGAAAAGGCCAAGGCTGCCGGCATCGAATCCGTCGCCTTCGACCGCTCGGGTTTCCGCTACCACGGCCGCGTGAAGGCGCTGGCTGAGGCTGCGCGCGAAGCCGGGCTCAAGTTCTAAGGAAGGAATTCGTCATGGCAAAGATGCAAGCGAAAGTTCAGGCTGACGAACGCGACGACGGCCTTCGCGAAAAAATGATTTCGGTCAATCGCGTGACCAAGGTCGTGAAGGGTGGCCGTATTCTCGGCTTCGCCGCACTGACCGTGGTTGGCGACGGTGATGGCCGCGTCGGTATGGGCAAGGGCAAGGCGAAGGAAGTGCCGGTCGCTGTCCAGAAGGCGATGGAACAAGCTCGCCGCAACATGTTCAAGGTGCCCCTGAAGAACGGCACCCTGCAACATGAAGTGCACGGCAAGCACGGCGCCTCGGTGGTCCTCCTCGCCCCGGCGAAGGGCGGTACCGGCGTGATCGCCGGCGGCCCGATGCGCGCGGTGTTCGACGTGATGGGCGTGCAGAACGTCGTGGCCAAGAGCCACGGTTCGACGAACCCGTACAACCTCGTTCGTGCGACGCTGGACGGCCTGCGCAAGCAGTCCACTCCGGCTGACATCGCGGCGAAGCGCGGCAAGTCCGTCGAAGAAATTCTGGGCTAAGGGTGGGCACCATGTCTGAAAAAACTGTCAAGGTTCAGCTCGTCAAGAGCCTGATTGGGACCCGCGAATCGCACCGTGCCACCGTGCGCGGTCTCGGCCTGCGCCGCCTGAACTCGGTTTCCGAGCTGCAGGACACGCCGGCTGTGCGTGGCATGATCAACAAGGTCTCGTACCTCGTTAAGGTCATCGCTTAAGCGCACGCGGACCAAAGACTCCAGGAGTTGAAAATGGAATTGAATAACCTGAAGCCGGCAGAAGGCGCGAAGCACGCAAAGCGTCGCGTCGGTCGCGGCATCGGCTCCGGCCTCGGCAAGACCGCCGGCCGTGGTCACAAGGGTCAGAAATCGCGTTCGGGCGGCTTCCACAAGGTCGGCTTCGAAGGCGGCCAGATGCCTCTGCAGCGTCGTCTGCCGAAGCGCGGCTTCACCTCGCTCACGAAGGAATTCGTGGGTGAAGTGCGCCTCGCCGACATCGAAAAGCTGCCGGTCGACGAAATCGATCTGCTGGCGCTGAAGCAGGCAGGCCTCGTTGGCGAACTGACCAAGAGCGCGAAGATCATCGCCACCGGCGAAATCAAGCGCAAGGTCGTGGTTAAGGGTCTGGGTGCGACGAAGAATGCGCGTGCTGCGATTGAAGCAGCAGGCGGTTCTTTTGCCGAGTGATTGTGAGTGGTGCGCGCGGGTTCGCCCGCCGTCACTAGCATCTGCATCGGAGAAGCTACTTGGCTACTAGCCCGAGTCTCGCAAAAACCGGTCGCAGCGCTCCGAAGTTCGGCGACCTGCGCCGGCGTGCAGTGTTCCTGCTGCTGGCGCTGGTCGTTTATCGCATCGGTGCGCATATTCCGGTGCCGGGCATCGACCCGGACCAGCTGGCGAAGCTCTTCCAGAGCCAGTCGGGCGGCATTCTTGGCATGTTCAACATGTTCTCGGGTGGCGCTCTGTCGCGGTTCACGATCTTCGCGCTGGGTGTGATGCCGTATATCTCGGCGTCGATCATCCTGCAGCTGATGGCGATCGTCTCGCCGCAGCTGGAAGCGCTGAAGAAGGAAGGGCAGGCAGGACAACGCAAGATCACGCAGTACACGCGGATCTTCACGGTGGTGCTGGCGACGTTCCAGGCGTTCGGCATCGCGGTCGCGCTGGAAAACCAGCCGGCTCTCGTGATCGATCCGGGGATGGTGTTCCGCCTGACGACGGTCGTGACGCTCGTGACCGGCACGATGTTCTTGATGTGGCTTGGTGAGCAGATCACGGAACGCGGCCTCGGCAACGGCATCTCGATCATCATCTTCGGCGGGATCGCAGCGGGCTTCCCGAATGCGGTCAGCGGCCTGTTCTCGCTGGTGCAGACCGGCTCGATGGGTCCGTTCTCCGCCATCCTGGTGGTCGTGCTGATCGCGGCGGTGACTTATCTGGTGGTGTTCATCGAACGCGGCCAGCGCAAGATCCTCGTGAACTATGCGAAGCGTCAGGTCGGCAACAAGATTTACGGCGGGCAGTCGTCCCACCTGCCGCTGAAGTTGAACATGTCGGGTGTGATTCCGCCGATCTTCGCGTCGTCGATCATCCTGTTCCCGGCAACCATCCTGAACTGGTTCAGTTCGGGTTCGCGAAGCAGCTGGTTCGCGGACACGCTGCACAACGTGGCCGAAGCCCTCAAGCCTGGCCAGCCCGTGTACGTGTTGCTGTACGCGTTGGCGATCGTGTTCTTCTGCTTCTTTTACACCGCACTGGTGTTCAACAGCAGGGAAACGGCCGACAACCTGAAAAAGAGTGGCGCGTTCGTACCGGGTATCCGTCCGGGCGATCAAACGGCCCGTTATATTGACCGCATCCTCACGCGTCTCACGCTGGCCGGTGCGATCTATATCGTGTTCGTTTGCCTGCTGCCGGAATTTCTGGTGCTGCGCTGGAACGTGCCGTTTTATTTCGGCGGAACGTCGCTGCTGATCATTGTCGTCGTCACAATGGACTTCATGGCGCAGGTGCAGTCGTACGTGATGTCGCAACAATATGAATCGCTGCTCAAGAAGGCCAACTTCAAGGGCGGCGGCGTCCCGATGCGTTAAAAGGACCTATGGCCAAAGACGATGTAATCCAGATGCAGGGTGAGGTGATCGAAAACCTCCCCAATGCAACCTTCCGGGTGAAGCTGGAAAACGGCCATGTCGTTCTGGGACATATTTCCGGAAAGATGCGGATGCACTACATCCGCATTCTCCCGGGCGACAAGGTGACGGTTGAATTGACGCCTTACGATCTGTCGCGTGCGCGGATCGTGTTCCGGGCGAAGTGATTTAGAAAAAGGGTAATATCATGAAAGTGATGGCATCGGTAAAGCGCATTTGCCGTAACTGCAAAATCATCAAGCGCAACGGCGTCGTTCGCGTGATCTGCAGCTCGGACCCGCGCCACAAGCAGCGTCAAGGCTGATTAGCGCGCTTGCGCTTTTTGTTTGAGGAAAAACAATGGCTCGTATCGCAGGGGTTAACATCCCGAACCACCAGCACACGGAAATCGGCCTGACGGCAATTTTCGGTATCGGCCGCACGCGTTCGCGCAACATCTGCGTGTCCGCTGGTGTCCCGTTTGACAAGAAGGTCAAGGACCTGAACGACGCGGATCTGGAAAAGCTGCGTGAGGAAGTGGGCAAGTTTGTCGTCGAAGGCGATCTGCGCCGTGAAGTGACGATGAACATCAAGCGCCTGATGGACCTCGGCTGCTACCGCGGCGTGCGCCATCGCAAGGGCCTGCCCCTGCGTGGCCAGCGTACGCGTACCAACGCGCGTACGCGCAAGGGTCCGCGCCGCGCAGCGCAGTCGCTGAAGAAGTAAGCGGAACTGACAGTTACAGGAAAACGTAATGGCTAAGGCTTCGAACAACACCGCGGCGCAACGCGTTCGCAAGAAGGTTAAGAAGAACGTCGCCGAGGGCGTGGTTCACGTTCACGCGTCGTTCAACAACACCATCATCACGATCACCGATCGTCAAGGCAACGCGCTTGCCTGGGCGACCTCGGGTGGCCAGGGCTTCAAGGGTTCGCGCAAGTCGACTCCGTTCGCAGCTCAGGTCGCGGCCGAGTCGGCTGGCCGCGTGGCGATGGAATACGGCGTGAAGAACCTCGAAGTGCGAATCAAGGGCCCGGGCCCGGGTCGCGAATCGGCGGTGCGCGCGCTGCATGGTCTTGGCATCAAGATCACCGCGATCTCCGACGTGACGCCGGTTCCGCACAACGGCTGCCGTCCGCCGAAGCGCCGTCGTATCTAAGGCGTCGCTCTAGCCGTTTGCCTGTACCGCCGCTCTGGCGTGTGCAGGCTCTCGGCATTATTGAATTGACTAAGCCCACCGTTCGGTTCAAAGAGCCGGACTAGCGCGAAAGCCGGGTTTCCCCCCCCGCTCTTGCGTGATTCATTATCGAAGGAAAGCAACGTGGCACGTTATATCGGCCCGAAGGCCAAGCTGTCCCGCCGTGAAGGCACCGACCTCTTCCTGAAGAGCGCACGCCGCTCGCTCGCCGACAAGTGCAAGCTCGACAGCAAGCCGGGTCAGCACGGCCGCACCTCGGGCGCCCGCACGTCCGACTACGGCACGCAGCTGCGCGAAAAGCAGAAGGTCAAGCGCATCTACGGCGTGCTCGAGCGTCAGTTCCGCCGCTACTTCGCGGAAGCGGACCGCCGCAAGGGCAACACCGGCGAAAACCTGCTGCAACTGCTCGAGTCGCGTCTCGACAACGTCGTGTACCGCATGGGCTTCGCCTCGACCCGCGCTGAAGCGCGTCAGCTCGTGGGCCACAAGGCTCTCACGCTGAACGGCGTCGTCGCGAACATCCCGTCGATGCAGGTCAAGGCAGGCGACGTCGTCGCCATCCGCGAAAAGGCCAAGAAGCAGGCTCGTATCCTCGAAGCCCTGTCGCTGGCCGAGCAAGGCGGTATGCCGGGCTGGGTCGCTGTCGATGCGAAGAAGTTCGAAGGTACGTTCAAGAGCGTGCCGGAGCGCAGCGACATCGCTGGCGACATCAACGAAAGCCTGATCGTCGAATTGTATTCGCGTTAATCGGATTGACGGCCGGGGTCACCTCTGTGCTTCGCGCAGGAGGGAGCCTCGGCTGTTTTTTTCAGGTTGTTGCCATCTCAGCCTTATCGGTGTAACGAGCCGAGGGTATTGAAAAGGAAAACCTATGCAAACCAGTTTGTTGAAACCCAAGATCATCGCTGTGGAATCGCTCGGCGACAACCACGCGAAAGTGGTCATGGAGCCGTTCGAACGCGGTTATGGCCACACCTTGGGTAACGCGCTTCGGCGCGTGCTGCTGTCGTCGATGGTGGGCTACGCGCCGACCGAAGTGACGATCGCAGGCGTCGTGCATGAGTATTCGACGCTCGACGGTGTGCAAGAGGACGTGGTCAACCTGCTGTTGAACCTGAAGGGTGTGGTGTTCAAGCTGCATAACCGTGACGAAGTGACGGTTACGCTGCGCAAGGAAACCGAAGGCGTCGTGACGGCGGGCGACATCGAACTGTCGCACGACTGCGAAGTCATCAACCCGGACCACGTGATCGCGCGCCTGACGAAGGGCGGCAAGCTCGACGTTCAGATCAAGGTCGAAAAGGGCCGCGGCTATGTGCCCGGCAACGTGCGCCGCTACGGCGAGGAGTCGGCCAAGATCATCGGTCGCATCGTGCTGGACGCGTCGTTCTCGCCGGTTCGCCGCGTGAGCTACGCCGTGGAAAGCGCGCGTGTCGAACAGCGTACCGACCTCGACAAGCTCGTGATGAACATCGAAACCAACGGCGTGATCTCGCCTGAGGAAGCGATCCGCCAGTCGGCGCGCATCCTCGTGGATCAGCTGTCGGTGTTCGCTGCTCTGGAAGGCACGGAAACGGCGGCGGAAGCCCCGTCGCGCGCACCGCAGATCGACCCGATCCTGCTGCGTCCGGTGGATGACCTCGAACTCACGGTTCGCTCAGCGAACTGCCTGAAGGCCGAGAACATCTACTACATCGGCGACCTGATCCAGCGCACCGAGAACGAGCTGCTCAAGACCCCGAACCTGGGTCGCAAGTCGCTCAACGAGATCAAGGAAGTGCTCGCTTCGCGCGGTCTCACGCTCGGCATGAAGCTCGAAAACTGGCCGCCGGCCGGTCTCGACAAATAAGTCGACAAGTAAGCAAGTCCGGCATGGGCGCGGATTTTCCAGCATTTTTCCTGTAGAATCCGCGTCTTGCCTTTTTTATGTACCGGCCCGTGCCCTGGTAGTTGCAGGGCGATAGAAGAGCTGGACCAAAACTTTGTTTCAAGGAAACTGAAATGCGTCACCGTCATGGTCTGCGGAAACTGAACCGCACGAGCAGCCACCGTCTGGCAATGCTCCGTAACATGTCCAACTCGCTGATCGAGCACGAAGTCATCAAGACGACGCTGCCGAAGGCGAAGGAACTCCGTAAGGTTGTCGAGCCCCTCATCACGCTCGGCAAGAAGCCGTCGCTCGCGAACCGCCGTCTGGCGTTCAACCGCCTGCGCGATCGTGACTCGGTCACGAAGCTGTTCGACGTGCTCGGTCCGCGTTTCGCGAACCGTCCGGGCGGCTACCTGCGCATCCTGAAGTTCGGCTTCCGCGTCGGCGACAACGCACCGATGGCGCTCGTCGAGCTGCTCGACCGTCCGGAAGTGGCGGAAGAGAACGTGCAAGAAGCGGAATAAGCTTCCTGCGGCGTTCGAGCCGTTATGCAGAAAAGCCAGGCCTTGCCTGGCTTTTTTGTTTTGGGCGCGGAATAAAGGGGCGTCGCCGGTGTTTGCGCTGCGTCGTCCCCTGTTGCCGGCGCGGTCGGAAGGCGATGGCAGCCGGTGGTACGATAACGTCCTGCCTGAAGTTTCGCGCCGGAGTTCGACGTGACCCTCAATGTGACCTTGATGCTGACCACGGTGCCCGACGCTGCGACGGCCGACCGCCTGGCCGCCGACGCGCTGGCGCAGCGGCTTGCGGCCTGCGTGACGCGGCTGGGTGCGGTGCACTCGCAGTATCACTGGCAGGGCAAGCTCGAATCCACCGACGAGATCCAGCTGCTTTTCAAGACGAGCGTGGCCCGCGCGGCCGACCTCGAACAGTTCATCCAGACCCAGCATCCCTACGACACGCCTGAGATCCTCTCGTGGCAGGTGACAGCGTCGAACGCGTATGGACAATGGGTCAATGCCGAAACCCAGCGTCCCATTCATGTTTAACCGTTTCGAACGGCGCCTGCGCGCCGGCTTGCCGCTCCTGCTGGCGCTTGTTTGCTGCACGCTTTCGTTGCTCGCCGCGGCGCCGCCTGCTCATGCCGATGACGATTTCCTGCCGCCCGATCAGGCATTCAGCTTCAGTGCGACTGAGCAGCCGGGCGAAGTGGACGTGCACTTCAAGATCGCCGACGGCTACTACATGTACCGCGAACGCTTCGCTTTCGCGACGCGTAACGGGACGGCCACGCTCGGCACGCCGGATATCCCGCCGGGGCATGTCAAGTTCGACCCGACCTTCCAGAAGAACGTCGAGACCTACCGCAACGAGCTCACGATCCGCGTGCCGGTGAAGAGTGCGAGCGGCCCGTTCGATCTGGCCGTGACATCGCAAGGCTGCGCCGACGCGGGCGTCTGCTATCCGCCCGCCGAGCACGGTTATCGCGTGAGCGGTGCCGCGCTGCAGGCGGCTGCCGCAGGCGCAGCGCAGAGCGAGAGCGCCGGACAGAGCATCGCGGCGCCGGCCGTGGCAGCGGCCCCCGGTGCCGCCGCGAGCGAACCTTGGTACGAGCGCGCGACTAGCGCGGACTACGCGCAGTCGCTGCTCCAGGGCGGCGGCTTTTTCGCCGTGGTCGGCCTGTATTTCGTCGCGGGCATCGTGCTGAGCCTCTTGCCGTGTTCGTACCCGATGATCCCGATTCTCTCGGCGATCATCGTCGGCGAGGGCGCGCGCGTGACGCGTGCACGCGGTTTTACGCTCTCGTTCGTCTACGTGCTCGGCATGGCGCTCGTCTATACGGTGCTGGGCATCGCGGCGGCGCTCGTCGGCCAGAGTCTTGGCGCGTGGCTGCAGAACCCCTGGGTGCTGGGCGCGTTCGCGCTGTTGCTCACGGCGTTCGCCGTCACGCTCATCGCCGGCTATGACATCGCCCTGCCGCAACGCTGGCAGGACGGCGCCTCGCGTGCCTCGCAGGGGCGCTCGGGTGGCAAGTTTGCCGCCGTCGCGGCCATGGGCGCGCTTTCCGCGCTCGTCGTCGGCGCATGCATGACCGCGCCGCTTTTCGCGGTGCTTGCGTTCATCGCGCACACGGGCAATGCCGTGCTCGGCGGTGCCGCGCTCTTCGCGATGGGGATCGGCTTGGGCGTGCCGCTCATGATCATCGGGCTCGGCGCGGGCACGGTGTTGCCGCGCGCGGGCACCTGGATGGAGGGCGTGAAGGTGTTCTTCGGCGTCGTGCTGCTTGCGGCCGCGCTGTGGATCGTCTGGCCGGTGCTTGGCGCCACGGCGCAGATGCTGCTCGCCGCGCTGTGGCTGCTGCTGGCCGCCGCCGCCCTCGGACTTTTCTCGCCCCACGCGGGTGGGCAGGGCGTCTGGCGGCGTCTGGGCCGCGGGGTGGGGGCCGCGTTCGCGATCTGGGCGGCGACGCTGCTGGTCGGGCTGGCGGCGGGCTCTACCGATCCGCTGCATCCACTCGGCGTGCTGGCTGCGCGCATGGACGGCGCGGGAGCGGCGACCAGCGCAGTGGCCTCGTCGAGCGGACCGGCTGCCAGCGAACTGACCTTCGCCCCGGTGGCCTCACCGGCCCAACTCGACGCCGCCTTGGGGACCTCGGGCAAAGCCTCGATGCTCGACTTCTACGCCGACTGGTGCGTGAGCTGCAAGGAGATGGAGAAGTTCACGTTCAGCGATCCGCGCGTCGTGGCACGGCTCAAGCAACTGGACCTGCTGCGCGCCGACGTTACCGCGAACAATGCCGGAGATCAGGCCTTGCTCAAGCGCTTTGGCCTGTTCGGGCCGCCCGGCATCATCTTCTTCGACGACAAGGGCCACGAAGTGCTGCGCGTGGTCGGCTACGAGGCCGCGGACCGCTTCCTCGCGCGCCTCGATCAACTCTCGGCGCCGGCGGCGTCGCCTGTGCCGCAGTCCTGATCAAAAACGGGGCGCACAAAGAGAAAAGGGCACGCCGTGATCGACGTGCCCTTTTGCTTTGCAGGAATCCGGATCGCTTCGGAACCCTGAACAGCGACCCTTACGTCTGCGCGCGCAGCAGCCGCGCAGCGTCGAGCGCGAAGTACGTGAGAATGCCGTCCGCGCCTGCGCGCTTGAATGCGAGCAGCGACTCCATCATCACCTTGTCGTGGTCGAGCCAGCCGTTTTGCGCAGCGGCCTTGAGCATCGCGTATTCGCCGCTCACCTGGTACACGTAGGTCGGGTAGCGGAACTCGTCCTTCACGCGGCGCAGGATGTCGAGATACGGCATGCCGGGCTTGACCATCACCATGTCCGCGCCTTCCTCGATATCGAGGCGCACTTCGCGCAGTGCCTCGTCGGAATTGGCCGGGTCCATCTGGTAGGTCATCTTGTTGCTCTTGCCCAGATTTGGGGCCGAGCCCACCGCGTCGCGGAACGGTCCATAGAACGCCGAAGCATATTTGGCCGAATAGGCCATGATCTTCGTATGGACGTGGTTCTCGCTTTCCAGCATCTCGCGAATGGCGCCGATACGGCCGTCCATCATGTCGGAAGGCGCCACGATATCGACCCCCGCCTCGGCCTGCGTGCGCGCCTGCGCGACGAGGATCTCGATGGTTTCGTCGTTGATCACGTAGCCGTTTTCGTCGAGCACGCCGTCCTGGCCGTGACTCGTGTACGGGTCGAGCGCGACGTCGCACAGCACGCCCAGATCCGGGAAATGCTTCTTCAGTTCGCGCACGGCGCGCGGGATCGTGCCGTCGGGGTTCGTCGCTTCGATGCCGTCCGGCGTCTTCAGCGCGGCGTCCACGGCGGGGAAAAGCGAGAGCACCGGCACGCCGAGCTCGACGCATTGTTCGGCGACCCCCATCAGGAGGTCGATCGACACGCGATCGACACCGGGCATGGACGGCACGGCTTCGCGCACGTTGTTGCCCGCGACGACGAACACGGGGTAGATCAGATCGTTCGTGGTGAGAAGGTTCTCGCGCATCAGGCGGCGCGAGAAGTCGTCACGGCGCATGCGGCGCGGACGATGATGCGGATAGAAGCTCATGTCGGCGGATAGACCTGGATCGAACTGCGTTCCCGGGGCTCCGGAAACTTTCCAGGACAATGGTATATCATACCGATCGAGCGAGGCGCTCTGCGCCGGACTCCCCGCTTCTCCTCCCTGAGCGGGTGCCTGTCGTTTTTCGATAAGGCTGTTTAGCCCGCCGGCACTTGCGGCGGGTTTTTTTATGTGCGGCCGAAACGTGCAGGGCCCGGGCAAAACGGACGCAGCCGAACCCGTGGCGGGCGCCATCGGGTCCTCGAAAAAGGGGAGAGGCGGGGCGTTTCTTGTGCGCTGCCGCACACTCGTACGAAGAAATATCCTTAAGCGGCGGGACCTTGGGTGGCTTCGCCGGCGGCCTCGTCGCCCGCGGCCGGCACGAGCCAGCTTTCGATCAGCGCGTGCGCCTCCTCGAGACCCACGCGCTTGAGCGCCGAGAAGAGCTGCGCGCTCAACTCGCCCTCATAGCCCTGCTGGCGATATTCCTCGAAGGCTTTTTTCGTCGTGCGCAGCGAGAGCGTGCATTCCTGACGCGTCAATTTGTCACATTTGGTCAGAAGCGCGTGGATCGGTTTGCCCGTGGGGGCGAACCACTCGATCATGCGGCGGTCGAGTTCGGTGAGCGGGCGGCGCGCATCCATCATCAGGATCAGGCCGCGCAACTGGGCGCGCGTGGCCAGATATTGGGACAGCAGTATCTCCCAGTGCGTCTTCGACGCCTCCGGCACCTCGGCGTAGCCGTAGCCCGGCAGGTCCACCAGATAGCCCGCGGGATCGTCCGCCGGGCCCACCGCGAAATAGTTGATGTGCTGGGTGCGGCCCGGCGTCTTCGAGGCGAAGGCGAGGCGCTTCTGGTTGCACAGCAGGTTGATCGCCGTGGATTTGCCGGCATTCGAGCGGCCGGCGAACGCGATTTCCGGCCGCGCCGTGGCGGGCAGGTCGCGCAGGTGGTTCACCGTCGTGAAAAAGCGGGCTTGATGCAGCAGGAATGCCATCTGGGAAACCACAATAGGAGACAACGTCGCGGCGTAGCCGCGGGCCCGGAGGCGGCCGGGAGGGAATCGGGGATATCGGGGCAGCGCCCGACTGGCGCGGTTGCGCCCACCGCGCTATTGTACAATGCGATGGTTTACTGAATACCCGTGAGGCCAGCGCGGGCCTTTCGAGGTAGATCGGTCGCTGTCGTACTTTGCAGAACCTGATTCCCACAAGACGAAACAAGGTGCGCGAATGAATCGACTGGGCAAGTCCTTGAAGGTGCTTGAATTTGCGATAGCGGCGGGTCTTACTGCAGGTCTTACGATGGTGGCGGCACAAACGGCGGCAGCCGATCCGGCCAAACCGGATATTGCCCGCGGCCAGGCCATCGCCTCCCAGGTGTGCGCAGCCTGCCACGGCGCGGACGGCAACAGCACCGGCGGCGCCTATCCCAAGCTCGCCGGCCAGCACGCCGAATATCTCGTCAAAGAACTCAAGGACTTCAAATCGCAGGGTGGCAAGCCCCCCGCGCGTAATAACGCGATTATGGCGGGCTTCGCCTCCGCGCTGTCGGATCAGGATATGATCAACGTCGCAGCCTGGTTCGCCTCGCAGACGCCGAAACCCGGCTACGCGCGCGACGCGAAAACCGTGCCGCTCGGCCAGACGATCTGGCGCGCGGGGATCGCGGACAAGGGCGTGCCCGCGTGCGCGGCTTGCCACGGGCCGACCGGGCAGGGCATACCGATCCAGTATCCGCGCCTTTCGGGTCAGTGGTCGGAGTACATCGTCGCGCAGCTCGATGCCTTCCAGCAGGGCACGCGCAACAACAACGAGGCGATGCACACGATTGCGCATCGGCTTTCGGATGACGAAATCAAGGCGGTTGCCGACTACGCGGCCGGCCTGCATTAACGGCCGGCACGCATCACGCCGGCGGGTCGAAGAACAAGAAAAGGGTGAAGGCGCCGTGTGCGAGCGGTGGTCCTTCACCCTTTTTGCTGTCTGGCGAAGATCGGATCGCTGTTAGAAGCGGAGTTTGAATGAGCGTCACCACCTCGGGTTTGGAGTTGAACGTACGCCAGAAGGCGGTGCGAAGCGCGGTCGAGCTGCTCAGCTCGATGCGTTTCGCGATCTCGCTGCTGGTGGTGCTGGCCATCGCGAGCATCATCGGCACGGTGCTGACGCAGGACGACCCGTACCCCAATTACGTCAACCAGTTCGGTCCATTCTGGGCCGACATCTTCCGGTCGCTGAGCCTCTACACGGTCTATAGCGCCTGGTGGTTCATGACGATCCTCGGCTTTCTCGTCGCCTCGATCTCGCTTTGCGTGATCCGCAACGCGCCGAAGATGGTCGCCGACATGAAGAGCTGGAAGGACAAGGTCCGCGAAGGCAGCCTGCGCGCGTTCCATCACAAGGGCGAGTTCGCCCTTCCCGAGGCCTCGCGCGAACAAACCGTCGCGACGCTCGGCAAGCTTGTCGGGCGGCTCGGCTACCGGTTCGTCGTGCGCGAATCCGAAGGCGCCACGCTCATCGCCGCCAAGCGCGGCGCGCTCACGAGGATCGGCTACATCTTCGCCCACCTCGCGATCGTGGTGATCTGTCTCGGCGGCCTGCTCGACAGCAATCTGCCCATCAAATTCCAGATGTGGCTCTTCGACAAGACGCCCATCCGCAGCAACGCCGTCATCAACGACATTGCGCCCGAGCACCGGCTCTCCGCCTCGAATCCCACCTTCCGCGGCTACGCGTGGGTGCCCGAGGGCCAGTACGTCTCCACGGCGATCCTGAACCAGCCCGACGGCTCGCTGATCCAGGACCTGCCGTTCTCGATCCAGCTGAACAAGTTCATCGTCGATTACTACTCGACCGGCATGCCGAAGCTTTTCGCGAGCGACATCGTCGTGATCGACCACAAGACCGGCCAGCGCATCCCGGCGCGCATCGAGGTGAACGAGCCGTTCGAGTACGACGGCGTGTCGATCTACCAGTCGAGCTTCCAGGACGGCGGCTCGCAGATGTCGATGACGGCCTGGCCGATGGCCGGCGCGAGCGCGCAGAGCTTCCCGGTGGGCGGCACGATCGGCAACACCTCGCCGCTGAAGCTGCCGGCGCCCGGGTCGGTGCCGGGCGTCGACGGCCAGACCATCGAATTCGCCGATTTTCGCGCCATCAACGTGGAGAACATCTCGAACGGCAGCGGCGCGAACGACGTGCGCGGCGTCGCGCACCAGTCGCTCAAGGAGGCGTTCGACGAGCGCCTCGGCTCGGGCGCGAAGTCCTCGAAGCCGCTCGACCTGCATAACGTCGGGCCTTCGGTGCAGTACAAGATCCGCGACAAGGACGGCCAGGCGCGCGAGTACAACAACTACATGCTGCCCGTCGATGTGAGCGGCGCGCGCATGTTCCTCGCGGGCATGCGCGAGAACCCCGACGATCCGTTCCGCTATCTGCGCATTCCCGCCGACACGGGCGGCACGCCGAAGGAGTGGATGCTGCTGCGCGCGGCGTTCGAAGACCCGAAGCTGCGCGCCGAGGCGGCGCAGCGCTTTGCGGCGCGCTCCGTCCCCGATTCGAACAAGGAACTCCAGCAGCATCTCGAGGACAGTGCCCTGCGCGTGCTGACCCTCTTTGCGGGCACGGGCCAGCCGGGGGCGAAGCCCGCGGACCCGCAGGACGCGGGCGGCTTCCAGGCGGTGGCGGCCTTCATCGACAAGTCGGTGCCGAAGGACCAGCAGGAGAAGGCCGCGGGCCTGCTGCTGCGCATGCTGGAAGGCGCGACCTGGGATCTCTGGCAACTGGCGCGCGAGCAGGCCGGCGAACCCGATCTCAAGCCCGATGCCGACTCCGCGCGCTTCGTGCAGGATTCGATCAATGCGATTTCGGACAGCTTCCTGTACGGCGCACCTGTCTATCTACAGCTCGATTCATTCAAGCAGGTGCAAGCTTCGGTATTTCAGTTGACGCGCGCGCCGGGCAAGAAAGTCGTGTATCTTGGCAGCCTGCTCCTCGTGCTGGGCATCTTTTCGATGTTCTACGTGCGCGAGCGGCGGCTGTGGTTCTGGCTCAAGGATGCAGGCAGGGACAAGAATGGTCACGGCGTGGAAGTCATCATGGCCATGTCGACCGCACGCCGGACCCTCGACTTCGAAAAGGAGTTTGCCCGCACCCGCGACGCGGTAGGCCGCGCGCTGGGCGTGGCGCCCCAGGCTGAGTCCGGCGGCAAGGATGGCGGGGGCGATGAAAGCGGGCCGGACCGTGCGCTTCGATCCACGGATTCTGACGATCAACACCGGTAAGCCCATGGACTTGACCCAGGTTTCCTCTTCCGCAAACGCCCGGCGCACGAACCGCCCGGCGGCTACGGGCAGTACGCGCGACGCCCTTCACGACGCGCTCTTCGACGAACGCCCCTTTCTGCGCCGGCTGTCGGTCGTGGACTGGCTGTTCGCGCTCGCGCTGGTAGCCGGCGCGGGGTTCGCGCTCTCGCGCTACCACGCGCACATGAACTACTACGACAAGCTGGTGCTGTGCGGCACGGTGCCGGCGCTCGTCGTGCTGGGCTGGCGCTGGAAGCCGTCGCGCCTCCTGATGGCCGCGATCGCAGTGTTCTCGATCGGCGCGATCCAGATCTATCAGGGCGACCTTGCGCGCGCGGATTCGGCGTTCTTCCTCAAGTACTTCCTTTCGAGCCAGTCGGCCATCCTGTGGATGAGCGCGCTCTTCGTGCTTGCCACGCTGTTCTACTGGATCGGCCTCGTGTCGCGCTCGGAAACGGGCGGCGCGATCGGCTCGCGGCTCACGTGGGCGGCGGTGCTGATGGGCTTCGTCGGCCTGATGGTGCGCTGGTACGAGTCCTACCTGATCGGCGCGGATGTGGGCCATATCCCCATCTCGAACCTCTATGAAGTGTTCGTGCTGTTCAGCCTCATTACGGCGCTCTTTTATCTGTATTACGAAAGGCACTACAACACGCGCGCGCTCGGCGCGTTCGTGCTGCTCGTGATCAGCGCGGCCGTTGGCTTCCTGATGTGGTACTCGATCTCGCGCGACGCCCAGCAGATCCAGCCGCTCGTGCCCGCACTGCAAAGCTGGTGGATGAAGATCCACGTGCCGGCGAACTTCATCGGCTACGGCAGTTTCGCGCTTTCGGCCATGGTCGGCGTGGCTTACCTGATGAAGGAGCGCGGCGTGCTGGCGGACCGCCTGCCCGAGCTCGACGTGCTCGACGACGTCATGTACAAGTCGATCGCCGTCGGCTTCGCGTTCTTCACGATTGCGACGATCCTCGGCGCGCTCTGGGCCGCACAGGCGTGGGGCGGCTACTGGAGCTGGGACCCCAAGGAAACCTGGGCGCTGATCGTCTGGCTCAACTACGCGGCCTGGTTGCATATGCGGCTCATGAAGGGCCTGCGGGGCGGCGTCGCCGCCTGGTGGGCGCTTACCGGCCTGCTCGTGACCACGTTCGCCTTCCTGGGCGTGAACATGTTCCTTTCGGGCCTCCATAGTTACGGCAAGCTGTAACTTTCTCCGCCCGCAGGACGAACTAACCGTCGGATGCTTCGCACCGGCGGTTTTTTTTCGTTTCCAGGGAAGGTTCGGATGTCTCGCGTGTTAGTCCCGATGTGGACCGTAGCGGCCCGAGCGACAAGGAGTGGCAATATGTGGACCAGGCGCAGCAGCAGGATCCTCCTCAACGGCGACGACATCGCCGCGAGCGAGATCACGCCTCAAAAGGTATTCGAGCAGCGCAGACGGCTGCTGCAGGCTGCGGGTGCGCTCGCGCTCGGCGGCATTGCGGGGTCGTTCGGCGCCACGCGTGCGTTCGCCGCGTTTTCGTCGCCCGACCCCAAGGCGCAGAAGCTCGCGGCGAAGACCGACGCGAAGTTCGTTGCGCTCGACAAGGCGACGCCGTACAAGGACGTCACCACCTACAACAACTTCTACGAGTTCGGCACCGACAAGAGCGATCCGGCCGAGAACGCCCACACGCTGCGGCCGCGCCCGTGGCGCGTGAGCGTGGAGGGCGAGGTGAAGAACCCGAAGGTGTACGACATCGACGAGATTCTCAAGCTGGCGCCGCTCGAGGAGCGCGTGTACCGCCACCGCTGCGTAGAAGGCTGGTCGATGGTGATTCCGTGGATCGGCGTGCCGCTTTCCGAGCTGATCCGCCGTGCACAGCCGACCGGCAACGCGCGCTACGTGCAGTTCATCACGCTGGCGGACCCTTCGCAGATGCCGGGTCTCGCGCAGCCGATTCTCGACTGGCCGTATTCCGAAGGCCTGCGCATGGATGAAGCCATGAATCCGCTGACGCTGCTCACGGTGGGCCTCTACGGCCAGGTGCTGCCGAACCAGAACGGCGCGCCTGTGCGCATCGTCGTGCCGTGGAAGTACGGCTTCAAGAGCGCCAAGTCGATCGTGAAGATCCGCTTCGTGGAGGCGCAGCCGCCCACGAGCTGGAACACCTATGCGTCGAACGAGTACGGCTTTTACTCGAACGTGAACCCGAACGTCGATCACCCGCGCTGGAGCCAGGCCACGGAGCGGCGCATCGGCGAGGACGGCTTTTTCACGCCCAAGCGCAAGACGCTGATGTTCAACGGCTACAGCGATCTGGTGGCGTCGATGTATCAAGGCATGGATCTGCGCAAGAACTTCTGACGCGCAAACCCGAGGCAGCCATGGAGCAACCGATGGAATCGACAACGACATCCGGCACCGCGCCCGCCGCCGCCGGAACATCGCGCGCGGCGGCGAAGCGTCCGGCCGCGAAAGTCCAGGCCAGGGCACCCGCCGGGCCGCGCTGGCTGCCGTGGGCGAAGGTGGCCGTGTTCGTGGCGGCATGGTATCCGCTCGCGCGCATCATCCTCTTTGGCGTGACCGGGCAGATCGGCGCGAATCCGATCGAGTTCATCACCCGCTCGACCGGCCTCTGGACGCTCGTGTTTCTCTGCATCACGCTGGCGGTCACGCCGCTGCGCAAGCTCACCGGCTGGAACACGCTGATCCGCTTTCGCCGCATGCTCGGCCTCTATGCGTTTTTCTACGCGGCGCTCCACTTCACGACCTATATCTGGTTCGACAAGTGGTTCGACGTGGCCGCCATGCTCAAGGACGTCGGCAAGCGGCCCTTCATCACCGTGGGTTTCGCGGCATTCGTGCTGCTGATTCCGCTCGCCGTGACCTCGACGCGCGGCATGGCGCGCCGGCTCGGACGCCGCTGGCAGACGCTGCATCGCCTGATCTATCCGATCGGCGTGCTGGCGATCCTGCACTTCTGGTGGATGAAGGCGGGCAAACACGATCTCGCCCAGCCGAAACTCTATGCGGCGATCGTGATCGTGCTGCTGGGCTGGCGGGTGGTGACGTGGCTTCTCGCGCGACATCGGGCGAATGCGGCCGTCGGGACGCGGGCGGGATAGGGAAGAACTTCGGGCAGCACCGCGCTTCGGGTGCAACGCATGCACGTAAAAAAAGCGACGTCTCGTTCTACGAGGCGTCGCTTTTTTGCTTCCGGCGCTTGAGCGTGCCGGGTTCAGTCCGGCAGGATCTGCTCGCCGGCGAGCAGTTGCGCCACGGTCTCACGTGCGCGGGCGACGTGCACCTGCGTGCCGTCGACCAGCACTTCGGCGGCGCGCGGACGCGAGTTGTAGTTCGAGCTCATCACGAAGCCGTAGGCGCCCGCCGAGCGGATCGCGAGCAGGTCGCCGGGCTCGATCGCGAGCGTACGGGCGCGGCCCAGCCAGTCGCCGCTCTCGCACACGGGGCCGACCACGTCGTAGGTCTCTGCGGCCGCATTGCGCTCGGCCACGGGTTCGATCGCGTGGTACGCGTCGTACATCGCGGGACGCGCGAGGTCGTTCATCGCGGCATCGACGATGGCGAAGTTCTTCTCCGCGCCTGGCTTCAGGAACTCGACGCGCGTGAGCAGCACGCCGGCATTGCCGACCAGCGAGCGGCCCGGCTCGAAAAACACCTCGCGCGCGCGGCCCGTCTTCGCGCCATGCGCTTCGATGCGATCGAGCACCGTGCGCACGAACGTGCCGATGTCGGGCGGCGTTTCGTCGTCGTAGCGAATGCCGAGACCGCCGCCCACGTCGATGTGATGGATCGCCAGGCCGTCGGCCTCGATCTGGTCCACGAGTTCGAGCAGCTTGTCGATGGCGTCGAGGTACGGTGCGATTTCGGTGATCTGCGAACCGATATGGCAGTCGATACCCACCACCTCGAGATGCGGCATGGCGGCGGCTGCGCGATAGGTGGCGCGTGCGTCGTCGAACGCCACGCCGAACTTGTTCGCCTTCAGGCCCGTCGAGATGTAGGGGTGCGTCTTGGGATCGACATCGGGATTCACGCGCAGCGAGACCGGCGCCTTCTTGCCGAGCGCGCCCGCAACGGCGTTCAGACGGTCGAGTTCGGGAATCGACTCGACGTTGAAGCACTTCACGCCCGCTTCGAGTGCCGTGCGCATGTCGTCGGCCGTCTTGCCGACGCCGGAGAACACTACGTTCTCCGCCTTGCCGCCCGCGGCCAGCACGCGGGCGAGTTCGCCGCCCGAAACGATGTCGAAGCCGGCGCCGAGGCGCGCGAACACGTTGAGCACCGCGAGGTTGCTGTTGGCCTTGACCGCGACGTGGATCGATGCGCGGCGGCCGGCGCAGGCGTCGGCATAGGCGTGCCATGCGGCGGTGAGGGCCGCGCGCGAATACACGTAGAGCGGCGTGCCGAACTGCGCGGCGAGATCGTTGGCGCAAACGCCTTCGACGTAAAGTGTGCCGTCGATGCGGTGGAAAGCGGGCTGGGTCATGCGAGCGTCTTATTCGGTTGGCGTGGCGCTGGAGGCCGGTTGCGGGTTCGCCGGCGCCGTCGGGGTCGTGCTGAGTCCGGTGTCGGGGGACAGCGTGAGCGGCGTGCCGGACGTGTCGGGAATCGAGCCTGCCTCGGCGCCCGAGGCCGACGAAACGCCCGAGGCCGCGGAAGCCGCATCGGCGGCGGCTGTTCCGGTGTCCTGCGTTTCGAAGTTGGGCTTGGCGGGGAGCGGTGGCACCGTGGGCATGTAGAGCGGCCCGCGTTGCCCGCAGCCGGCAAGTGCCGCGGCTGCAAAGACTGCCGAAATCGCTAGAATGGCGCCGCGCGCCGGTACAACGCGCTTCGCCATGCTGGACGCTGCCACTCCGCGCGTCGCAGCGCGCATCCTCGAAATGGCACGCATAATTGTCCCTGAATGAATAACCGATGGAGTTTAGCATGACCGACAGTGACTACCTGAGCCGGGCGGAAGCCGTGCTGGCAGCGGTGGAGCGCGCCGTCGACGAGGCCGATGCCGATATCGAACTCGAACGCAGCGGCAATGTCCTGACGCTCGAATTCGAGAACCGGACCAAGATCATCGTGAACCTGCAGCCGCCGATGAGCGAGATCTGGATCGCGGCCAAGGCGGGCGGTTTTCACTACCGCTACATCGATGGCGAGTGGCGCGATACGCGCTCGGGCACGGAGTTCTACTCGGCGCTGTCGGCCTATGCGACCGAGCAGGCCGGCGAGCCGGTCAGCTTCGAGCCTTGATTGTTGCGCGCGGGCTCGCGACGACCACGACGCCCGCGCCCGCGACTGCGTTTTTCGCGCAGCGCGCGTGAGGACGCGGCGGCATGCGAGGCGCCGCCCGCTCGGTCACCCGCCTGTTCAGTGCCCGCGGAACAGGTTCATGATGTCTTCCTTTTCCTTCGCATTCACCTGCTCCGGCGCGGGCGCCTGTGTCGTGTCGCCGGCCCCTGTGACATCCGAAGCGCCGCTCGCCGCGGCGTCGAGTGCGGCCTGGCTGATGCCGACCGTGGAGACGAAGCCGTTGCCCGGCGTCATGTCGGCGTAGTACAGCTCGTCGCCTAGCGTCACCACGCCGTCGGGCATCGGCATCCGGTATTCCGGCACGCCGTTGAGCGCCTTCGCCATGTAATCGATCCACACCGGTAGCGCGAGGCCGCCGCCCGTTTCCTTGTCGCCGAGGCTGCGCGGGTTGTCGTAGCCCATCCACGCGATGGCCGTGAGCGTGTGCTGATAGCCCGCGAACCAGGCATCGCGCGAGTCGTTGGTGGTGCCGGTCTTGCCGCCGAGGTCGGTGCGCCTGAGTGCGTTGGACTTCGCGCCCGTGCCGCGCTGCGCGACGCTCTGCAAGAGGCTGTTCATGATGTACGCGTTGCGCGGATCGATCGCGCGCGGCGCATTCTGCTGCGCGACGAGCGGCTGCGCTTGCGTCACCACCATGCCGCGCTGGTCGGTCACTTCGGCGATCAGATACGGATTCACGCGATAGCCGCCGTTGGCGAACACCGAGTAGCCCGCCGCCATCTGCAACGGCGTGACGAGACCCGCGCCGAGCGCCATGGGCAGATAGGCCGGATGGCGGTCGGCGTCGAAGCCGAAGCGCGTGATGTACTGCTGCGCGTACTTCGTGCCGATATGGTTGAGGATGCGGATCGACACGAGGTTCTTCGACTTCATGAGCGCCGTGCGCATCGTCATCGGGCCATCGAAGCCGCCGCCGTAATTCTTCGGCTCCCACGCCTGGCCGCCCGTTTCGGCGGCGCTGAAGAAGAGCGGCGCGTCGTTGATGATCGTGGCCGGCCCGAGCCCCTTGTCGAGCGAAGCCGAATAGATGAACGGCTTGAAGCTCGACCCCGGTTGCCGCCAGGCCTGCGTCACGTGGTTGAACTTGTTCTTGTTGAAGTCGAAGCCGCCCACGAGCGCGCGCACCGCACCGTCCTGCGGCACGACCGAAACGAAGGCGCCTTCGATCTGCGGCAGCTGGGTGATCGACCAGTCGCCTGCGTCGTTGCGCACGAGCCGGATGATCGCGCCCGGGCGGATGCGCTGGCTGGGCTGCGCGCGCGGGCCGAGCGCGAACTGCGCGAAGCGCAGGCCGTCGCCCTGGAGCGTGGCGGTATTGCCATCGATGAACGTGGCCTGCACGGCCTTCGGGCTGGCGGCGGTCACGACTGCCGCGACGAGTTCGCCGTTGTCGGGGTGTTCGAGCAGCGCGTCGTCGATGGCCTGCTCGCGGTCGTCGGCATCGGCGGGCAGGTCGATGAACGCTTCGGGGCCGCGGTAGCCGTGGCGCCGTTCGTAGTCCATGAGGCCCTTGCGCAGCGCGCGGTACGCCACGTCCTGGTCGGCGGAATCGATGGTCGTGACGACGTTCAGGCCACGCGTGTAGGCCTCTTCGTGGTACTGCGCGTACATCATCTGGCGCACCATTTCGGCCACGTATTCCGCGTGAACGCTGTACTCCTTGCCCGCGCTCTTGACGATGAGCGGCTGCTTCACCGCCTCGTCGTATTGTTCCTGCGTGATGTAGCGCAGCTCCAGCATGCGCTCGAGGATGTACTCCTGACGAACCTTGGCCCGCTTCGGATTGACGACAGGGTTATAGGCGGACGGCGCCTTGGGCAGGCCCGCGAGCATCGCGCACTCGGCGAGCGTGAGGTTCTTCAGATCCTTGCCGAAATACACGCGCGCCGCGCTGGCGAAGCCGTACGCGCGCTGCCCGAGGTAGATCTGGTTCATGTAGACCTCGAGGATCTGGTCCTTCGAGAGCTTAGACTCGATCTTGTAGGCGAGCAGCATCTCGTAGATCTTGCGTGTGTAGGTCTTTTCGCTCGAGAGAAAGAAGTTGCGCGCGACCTGCATGGTGATCGTGCTCGCGCCTTGCGTGGCATGCCCGTTGGTGAGCGCGACGACGCCCGCGCGCGCAATGCCCGTGAGATCCACGCCGCCGTGGTCGTAGAAACGCGCGTCCTCGATTGCGAGCACGGCCTTCTTGAGGTTGTCCGGCACGTCCTGGATGTGCACGATGTCACGCCGTTCTTCGCCGAATTCGCCGATCAGCACGTGGTCGCGCGTGTAGATGCGCAGCGGCACCTTGGGCCGGTAGTCGGTGAGCGCATCGAGCGACGGCAGGTTGGGCGTCGCGACGATCAGCGCGTAGCCGAGCACCAGCGCCACGCAGGCGATGCCCGCCACGATCAGGCCCGCGAAGCCGATCAGCAGCGTGGCCCACCACGGGCGCCGGCGCCGCCGGGGGGCAGGCGGCGGGGGCGGCGGAACGGACGACGGGGACGAAGTTTCTTGCATACGGACACCGGAAAAACAGTCCCGCGATTATAGCCGCCCCACCTGTGTCGCTTTCGGGATGCTTACATGGGCGAGGCGAGAACCGCCAGAGGCATATCCGCACTCTAGACGCGGCCCTCGCGCGTGACCAGCGGCGGCGGTGAGGTTTGGCCGTTCGGCCGAGTATTCGCGGACCCTGCGGATTCGCACAATGGCCCTACCGCAAACGCCGCGAATGGTTCGTGGCGGGCGTAGCGAGTGGGGGATTGCGATGGACTTCGGGAAACCGATGTTGCTGGGCGCGCGCCGTTTTGCCGCGGGTGTCGACGTGGCGGCGCGCGGCGTCACGCTGGCGGTGCTGAGCCGGCGTTTGCTCGGCTCGGCGCCGTTGCGCCTCGAGTGGCTGGCGAGCCTGCCGCTGGCCCGGGAGGCCATGGCGGGCGCGGATATCGTCGACCGGGACGCGGTGGTGGAGGCATTGCGCGGTGTGTTCGGGCAGGTGCCGCGCGAGTGTCTCGGCGCTTCGATGCGCTGTGCGATGGCGCTGCCCGCGAGCGCCACGCTCGTCGCGACCGTGCCGCTGGCGCAACTCGCGCCAATGGGTTGTGCGGCGGACGAATCGCGAATCTACGCCGAACTCGAACCGCTCGTGCTGGCAGAGGCGGAGCGCGTGGCCGGCATCGAGCGTCACGAGCTCGCCGTGGACTGGCGCGTGGCGCCGTGGGCCGGTGCGCTGCCGGGCGGCACGCAGGTCACAATCGCCGCGACGGCGCGGGCGCATCTGGAGGCGCGCATCGAGTGCGCCGCCATGGCGGGCGTCACCTTGTGCGCGGTGGACGACGAGGCACATGCGGCGCTGCGTGCGATGCGCCACGCGGCCGCGTACGAGCTCTCGCCCCACGAGCCCTACGTGGCGCTGTGGATCGGAGCCGAGGGCATACGCGGCTGGATGATGGCCGACGACGCGATCGCGCGCGAGATGCGCTTTCCCGCGCTCGAATATGCGGACCTCGTCGAGGCGCTGCGCGATCTCGTGCGGGACGAACAGGCGGGCTGTGCGGTGGTGGCGGGCGACATCGGCCTGCTTCGCGGCGTGCACTTCACGCTCCGGGACATGGGGGACGTGCTGGGCTGCCCGATCCTGCCGTTCGAATGCGCAACGCTGGCCGACCCCGAGCGGCCATTGGCGGCGGACCTGTTGCACAACCCGGCCTGTGCGGTGGCATTCGGCCTCGCGTTGCGCGGAGTGAGCGAGTGAGGCGCGGGGGCCGCAACGCGGCGAATCGCCTGGCGTCGAACGTGGGATTCAACCTGCTGCCGTGGCGGCATCGAGAGATGCGCCGGCGGCGTCGGCACAGGCTATTCGAGTGGTGTGCCGCAGTGCTGCTGGGGTGCTTGTGTGCGGCGCCACTTGCGGGATGGCAACTGCGGCTGCGCGCCCAGGCCGACGCGAAGCGCGAGACAGTCGAACAGGCGGCGGCGCGACTCAGTTCGCCGCTGGCCGAAGCCACGCGGCTGGAGAGCGAGGCAACGGCGCAACGAACTGCCGCCCAGCAGGCGCAGCAGCATGCGAAGCCGCTCACTCATCTGGTGACGCTGTTCGATGCGCTGGCGAGTGAGGCAACGGTAGGCGTCGTGTTGCAGCAGGTCGAGCAGCACGGCAACGAGACGGAGCTTCAGGCGACGGCCGCCGACGAGACCGCGGCCGCCGCGTGGCTCGAACGACTGCGGACCTTGCCCGAGGCCGGCGCCGTGAACGTGCGCGAACTGAAGCGCGCTTCTGCTGCGAGCGGTGCGAAACATCAGACTGTACCGGCGCAGCCGATCCGCGTGATGGCGAGGCTCGTCTGGCGAGATGCCGCGGCAGCGGCGAAGCCGGTAGCGGCCAGCAGCGCCAGAAAAGAGAGGAATGCGAAATGAGTAGTGTGTTCGGCGGACGTCTGGGTTCGATCGCGAATGGTGACGTCGGTGCGCTGCACCGGTGGACATCGCTGCACGCGTGGAATGGGCGCCAGCGGCTCGGCGTATTCGTGGCGCTGGCGGTGCTCACTGCGGGTCTCGCGGTTATTGCATGCGTCGCATGCGATTTCACCGGGCTGCATACAGCCGAGGCAGCTTTGGCCGATGCCGAGCGCGCGCTCCCGAAGGCGCAGCAAACCGTGGCCAGTCTGCCCGCGCTTCGGGCCGCGGCAGCTTCACGGGCGACGATGCCGCGCCTGCATCCGGACTCGGCGGCTGGCGATCTGCGCGGGGTGTCCGAACTTGCGGCGAGATCGGGGTTGTCCTTGTTATCGCTTGAGCCGGCAGCGGCGGGCGGCTCGGGCGTAGAAGTCTTCCGCACGTTCAAGCTGACCGCGCAGGGCGGTTTTGCGCAGATGCAAAGCCTGCTTGTCGGGCTGACCGCGGCGCCGGGCTTGATCGTTCCTGTCGAGATTTCAATCAAGCGCAATGCTGGCAGTGGCCTTTCGATTACCGCTGCCATGCAGGTTTTCGAACGGCTTCCCGCCATTCATTTGCGTCGCCAGCCGGATGGAAACGAGGTCTCGCAAATCGATCCGTTTGCGGAGGGTGAGGCACTCGCGGCGGGCACCGGTTCGCTGCGACTGGCAGGCACCCTGCAGGACGACGCGGGTATCGTCGCGCTCCTCGAAACGCCGACGCGTACCGAGGCCGTGAAATCCGGACAGCCGTTCGGATCAGGCCGTATCGAGCAGATTACCCCGACGCACGTGCTGCTTTCGTCCGGCGGCGCGAACCAGCGGCTGGCCTGGGCGGAGGAGCCGAAATGAGGCGCCTGCCCGCTGCGTTCTTGACGCTGGCTTGCCTCGGTGTCGTGGCCGATGCCGAATCCGCTGTGCCGCCGCCTCTGCCCACACTGGAAACCGGAGCGCGAGCTATTGCGCGCTATTTGGTGCCGCCTTTGCCCCAAGGTGTCGATGGAGACGGCGCCACGGGGTGGGCGCCCAATCCGTTCGCGAGCGATGTGGGCGGAGCGGACGAGAGGGCCGACCGCCCGGGCGCCGGTTCGGATGGCACGGTGGCAAATCCCGACGAAGCCCCGGGCACCAGCTCCGGCGCGAGTGCGGGAACAAGCGTCGGAGCAAGCGCAGGCGCGAACACGAGCGCCGCAGCAACAGCCGGCGAGCCGCTCGAAGGGCCGCCCGTTCCGTTGCGCGCCCAGCCGCGGCTGAGTGACCCCGCATCGAAGTCCGATGGCTTGCCGCCCGACCGCCCCATCACGCTCAATTTCCAGCGAGCGGAGATTTCGGCCGTTCTACAGGCGTTCGCGGCCTTCACCAGGCTGAATATCGTCGTCAGCGAACGCGTGCGCGGCCCGGTGACGCTGCGGCTGAATCGCGTGCCGTGGCGTGTCGCGTTCGATCTGCTGCTGGAGGTGAATGGCCTCGCGATGGAGCGCAACGGCAACGTCATCTGGGTCGCCCCGGTCGCCGATCTGGCCGCACGCGAGCGGCAACGCTTCGAAGCGCACGCGCGGGCCGCCGAACTCGAGCCGCTGGCGAGCCGCGCGTTCGAGCTGCACTACGCGCGTGCCGAGGATGTCCGGCGCCTCCTGAACGGCTCGGGCACGCAGCGTGCCTTATCGAAGCGCGGCGCCGCGGTGGCCGACGCGCGCACGAACCTGCTCTTCGTGACCGATTTGCCTGCACGTCTCGACCAGATGGCCGACCTGATCGGGCAGCTCGATACGCCTGCCCGGCAGGTGCTGATCGAGGCGCGCATCGTCGAGGGGGACCAGGGGCTATCGCGCGAGTTGGGCGTGCGGCTGGGTCTGGCCTCGACAAATACCGACGGTTCGGTGCGTGGCCTGCACGGCGCTTCGGACGGCACGGTCTACGACCTCACCGCCGGTGCGCTCTCGGGCTTCGGTCCCGCGCAGGCCGGGATCTCGCTGCTGGCCGCGGGCGCTACGCGCCTGCTCGACCTCCAGTTGAGCGCGCTCGAGGCCGAGGGACGCGGGCATGTGGTGTCGAGCCCGCGCGTCGTTACGGCCGACCGCACGCGCGCCATCGTCGAGCAGGGCACCGAGGTGCCTTACCAGGCGAAGGTCGGGCAGGGCGTGTCCGGTGTGCAGTTCCGCCGCGCGAGCCTCAAGCTGGAAGTCGAGCCGCAGATCACGCCCGATGGACACGTGATTCTGGACCTCGACGTGGCCAAGGACAGCGTCGGCGAGCAGACCGCCGCAGGGCCCGCTATCAATACGAAACACGTGCAGACGCGCGTCGAGATCGAGGACGGCGGCACCGTGACGATAGGCGGTATCGACGCATCCGACGACCGCGACGATGTGACGCGTGTGCCGCTCCTGGGCAAAATACCCATTTTGGGCGCGCTTTTTTCGCATCGGTCGCACCGCGACCAGCGCAGCGAACTGGTGGTGTTCATTACGCCGCGCGTCGTCGGGGCGAATTGACCCCCAATTGACCCGAGCCTGCGGCACTGGCTTGCGGCGGCTCGCCCCGGCCGGCCGAGCGCCGACGCAAGGCCGGCAGCGGGCGTGCCCGCCGCGGCCCGCAGGCTCGACAACCCCGCTGCTTTGCCAGTAAGCTGCGGCACCAACCTCAACCTGGAAACGCTGCAAGTGCGGGACGCAAACGCCAATGTTTTTTTCGTAGGGCTCATGGGCGCCGGCAAGACAACCGTGGGCCGGGCGGTCGCGCGCCGGCTGGAGCGTGAGTTTTTCGACTCCGACCACGAGATCGAGGCCCGCACGGGCGCACGCATCCCTGTGATCTTCGAGCTGGAAGGCGAGTCGGGCTTTCGCGAGCGCGAGGCCCACGTGATCGACGAGCTGACGAACCGCGGGGGCATCGTGCTCGCGACCGGCGGCGGCGCCGTGCTGCGGCCCGAAAACCGCGCGGCGCTCAAGGAGCGCGGCTTCGTCGTCTATCTGCGCGCGACGCCGCACGACCTGTGGCTGCGCACCCGGCGCGACAAGAACCGGCCGCTCCTGCAGACCGAAGACCCGAAGGCGCGGCTGGAAGCGCTCTACGAGGTCCGCGACCCGCTCTACCGCGAAGTTGCCGACTTCGTGATCGAAACGGGCCGGCCGTCGGTGAACGGGCTCGTCAACATGGTGCTGATGCAGCTCGACATGGTCGGCGTCGCGCGAACCCCGGCGCGCTGAAGGCGCGTCAGTCATAATGACCAGCATGATTACCGTCAACGTCGAACTGGGCGATCGCGCCTATCCCATCCATATCGGCACCGGCCTCATCGGTCAGACGGCGCTTTTTGCGCCGCATATCGCGGGCAAGTCGGTGACGATCGTCACGAATACCGTCGTCGATCCGCTGTACGGCGAGACCCTGCGCGCCGCGCTCGCGCCGCTCGGCAAGGACGTCAATACCGTCGTGCTGCCGGACGGCGAGGCGCACAAGAACTGGGAAACGCTCAACGAGATCTTCGACGCGCTCCTCACCGCGCGCGCGGACCGCAAGACCACGCTGATCGCGCTCGGCGGCGGCGTGACGGGCGACATGACCGGTTTCGCCGCGGCCTGCTACATGCGCGGGGTGCCGTTCATCCAGGTGCCGACCACGCTGCTTTCGCAGGTCGATTCGTCGGTGGGCGGCAAGACGGGGATCAATCACCCGCTCGGCAAGAACATGATCGGCGCGTTCTATCAGCCGCAGGCCGTGATCGCCGATATCGGCGTGCTCTCCACGCTGCCGCCGCGCGAGCTGGCGGCCGGCATCGCCGAAGTGATCAAGACGGGCGCCATTGCCGACGCGGAATTCTTCGACTGGATCGAGGCGAACGTCGAGGCGCTGAACCGCTGCGATCCCCAGGCGCTCGCGCTCGCGGTGAAGCGCTCGTGCGAGATCAAGGCTTCTGTGGTGGCCGCCGACGAGCGCGAAGGCGGCCTGCGCGCGATCCTGAACTTCGGTCACACGTTTGGCCACGCGATCGAGGCGGGCCTCGGTTACGGCGAATGGCTGCATGGCGAGGCGGTGGGCTGCGGCATGGTGATGGCGGCCGATCTTTCGGTGCGGCTCGGCCATCTGGACGAGGCCTCGCGCGAGCGGCTCGTGCGCGTGGTGGCAGCCGCGAAACTGCCGGTGCGCGCGCCCGCACTCGGCGCCGACCGCTATGTCGACCTGATGCAGGTGGACAAGAAAGCCGAAGGCGGGGCGATCAAGTTCATCCTGCTGAAACGCTTCGGCGACACGCTCATCACGCGCGCGCCCGACGAAGCGGTCGACGCTACGCTCGCCGCCACGACGAAGGACTGAGTGCGCCGCCCCACACAGCTTGCGGAGGAACCGGTGAGCGACAGTCGCAGCGAACATTCAGCCGGCCAGAGCCCGATGGGCGGCGCGAGCGGTCAGCGCACCGCCGCGTCGGCGCTGGCCGCGACGCTCGAAGGAGGGCTCGCACCCTACGCGGCCCATGCGTCCCAGACGCGCGGGCGGCGCCATCCCGAGCCGCCGCCTGCCGCGCGCAGCGAATTCCAGCGCGACCGCGACCGCATCGTCCACTCCACCGCGTTTCGCCGGCTCGAATACAAGACCCAGGTGTTCGTGAACCACGAAGGCGATCTCTTTCGCACGCGGCTCACGCACAGCCTCGAAGTCGCGCAGATCGCGCGCTCGGTCGCGCGCAACCTGCGCGTGAACGAGGATCTCGTCGAAGCGATTTCGCTGGCTCACGATCTCGGCCATACGCCGTTCGGCCATGCCGGGCAGGACGCGCTCAACGACTGCATGCGCGAGCACGGCGGCTTCGAGCACAACCTGCAGAGCCTCGCCGTGGTGGACGAGCTCGAAGAGCATTACGGCGCCTTCAACGGCCTGAATCTTTGCTTCGAGACGCGCGAGGGCATACTCAAGCACTGCTCGCGCGAGAACGCGCGGCGGCTTGGCGACCTGGGCGAGCGCTTCCTGCTGGGGCACCAGCCGTCGATCGAGGCGCAGATCGCCAATATCGCGGACGAGATCGCCTACAACAACCACGACGTCGACGACGGCCTGCGTTCCGGCCTGCTCGCCATCGAGCAACTGGCCGAAGTGGAACTCTGGCAGGGGCACTACGAGGCGGCGCGCGCCGATTTTCCGCAGATCGAGGGACGCCGTCTGGTTCACGAGACGGTGCGGCGCATCATCAATACGCTGATCGTCGATCTGATCGACGAGACGAGCCGCAAGCTGGCCGAGCATGCACCGCGCTCGCTCGACGAGGTGCGCGCGGCGCCGCCGCTCGTGGCCCATAGCGCGGGCGTGGCCGCGCAGGCGTCGGCGCTCAAGCGCTTCCTCTACCGCAACCTGTACCGGCACTATCGCGTGATGCGCATGGCGAACAAGGCGCAGCGGGTGGTGAAGGGGCTCTTCGAAGCCTTCTCGGACGACCCGCGCCTCCTGCCGCCGGCCTACCAGTCGCCCGACGCTTCGGCGCAGCCGCGTCTGATCGCGCATTACATCGCCGGCATGACCGACCGGTACGCATTGAAGGAATACCGGCGTCTCTTCGTCGTCTCGGACGACGTCTGATTACGGCGCTTCTATCTTTCCGGAGTAAAACGGATGAAATCCTGGCCGTATCCGCGCGTCTGCGCGCACCGGGGCGGCGGCACGCTCGCACCCGAGAACACGCTGGCGGGCCTGCGCACGGGCTCTCGTTTCGGGCACAAGCTGGTGGAGTTCGACGCCAAGCTCTCGGCCGACGACGTCGTTTTCCTGCTGCACGACGATACGGTGGCGCGTACCTCGAACGGCCAGGGCGCCGTGGCGCAACTGCGCTATGACGAAATCGCCGCGCTCGACGCCGGCAGCTGGCGCGATGCGCGCTTCGCGGGCGAGGTCATGCCCACGCTCGCTCAGGCGGCCGCATGCTGCCGCGAAGAAGGACTCGCGGCGAACGTGGAGATCAAGCCGTGTCCGGGCAGGGACCGGGAGACGGGGCGGCTCGTCGGGCTCGAGGCTGCAAGGCTGTGGAGTGGGGCGACGCCGCCGCCGCTCCTGTCGTCGTTTTCATTCGATGCGCTTGCCGCGGCCAGCGAGGCCGCGCCCGAGTTGCCACGCGGGCTGCTGTTCGAGCGCGTGCCCGCGGACTGGCGCGAGCAGACCGCCGATCTGGCGTGCGTATCGTTGCACGCGAGCCACCGTCACCTCGACGAGGCGCTGGTCGATCGCATCAAATCGGCGGGACTGCACATGCTCGTCTATACGGTGAACGACCTCGAACGCGCCCGGCTGCTGGTGAGCTGGGGCGTCGATACGATCTGCACCGACCGCATCGATCTGATCGGCCCGCACGCGCTCGACGGCTGAACGCCGGCTGCAAGACGGCGGCGCGTGCGCCGGTGAACCGCCTTATCCGCGGCCGCGCGCCAGCAGCGCGCCGGCAATCAGCGCAACGCCGCCGACGATGGCAATGGCCTGCCACGGATTGGCGTGCACGTAGTCGTCGGCCTGGGCGAGCGCCTCGTCGGCGTGCTCGCGTGCCGCCACGCGCGCGACTTCGAGGCGTTCGCGCGCCGCGTCGAGGCGCTTGCGGACCTCTTCTCGCAGTTGGGCCGCGTCGGCCTGGGTTCCCTCGCCGAGCGTGGTTTCGAGTTCGGCGAGCAGGTCGCGCAGTTCGTCGGCGATATCGGCCGCTGCACCGCGGCCGCGGCGTGCAATGCGCCGCGCGCGGCGGCCCGTCTTGGTCCAGGACTCTCCCAGGGCGTCTCGCGTATTGGGAAATGCGCTCATGAATGGCTCCGTGTTGATGACTCGGTAATGACTCAGGTCCAGGGTTTGCCTCACCCTCAAAAACGGGCGGAATCAGGAGCAGTATTGCGCAAATCCAGTACCCGGCACGCGAAGGTGCGCAGATGGGCGGCCGGAAAAGCACGCCAGGCGGGGCTCTGCGCCAGGGCGCACGCTTAGGTGATTACGGGGACAGCACGGTTTTTCGCAGAGGCATAGAATCAAGGAAAGCCTGCGTGTTCTTCTGCAAGCTGGCTGGCGAAAACGGTGGGACGGGAGGGAGGTGCCGCCCGCCGCCGGGAGCCGCAAGGGCTGGCGGTGGGCGGGTGAATCAGAGTAAAACGCGAGGTAAAACGCAGCCGATGCAGACGGCGCCTTAGAACGCGTAACCGACCTTCAGGTACGTGACGATCGGGTTCAGGTGGATCTTGGCTTCCGCGCGTTGCGTCAGCACGCCCACCTGGGTCTGCTTCTGGGTGTCGAGGGTGGCGATCACGCTGACCGGGATGTACGACAGCGAGAAGCCCGCGAACCAGTGCTTCGTGAAGTTGTAGTTGAAGCCCGCATTAAATACCGGCGCCCAGGAACGATCCGTCGAAACACTGGTCGGACCCCCAAGAGCCGGACTATTGGTGAAGTTGCCGTTGGTGATCTTGGCGTCCGTGAACCAGACATAGGTGGCACCCACGCCGACATACGGGCGGAACTTCGCATCAGGCTTGTTGAAGTAGTACTTCAGGAGGAGCGCGGGGCTCCAGAGGCGTGCCTGGCCCAGTTTGCCGAACTGGTTCAGTTGACCCTCGCCGTCCAGGTTGAACTTCGGCGGAATGCCGACTTCGGTTTCAGCGGCGATGTGGTCGGTGATGAAGTAACCGAAGCTCAGGCCGAGCGTGTCGGAGGAACCGACGCCGGCGCCGGTGTTGCCGATCTGGTCGTTGATGGGATTGCCGCCTACGCTGTCGATCTTGAGCGGGTCACTGGAGTCCTGCGGTGCGAAATGGAACCATCCTGTCGTGACGTAGAACGTGTTGGCTGATTGAGCGTGTGCTGCCGAAAAACCGGCGAGCGCGGCGATACCTGCCAGCGCCTGTTTTAATTTCATATATGTGCTCCTCCATAAAAGGCCCGCTCATTATGAACACAACGTTTGCAACAGACCATATGCGACCGTTAGAGGCTTCTCCCTAAGCGCCGCGAGGTTTCCGCCTAAGCCGCATCAGTGGTGCAGCAAGCCCTGGCGCGGTCTGGCGGGTCTGCGGGTATTCACCAACGGACTAATGGAAAATCGAGCATGGCACGGCTTGCACGTCTTTATGTCCCCGATCAGCCGCAGCACGTGATCCTGCGCGGGCTCGACCAGCAGCCCGCATTCGTTGACGACCAGGATTACGAGCTTTTCATCGATTGCCTGAAGGCGGCGGCGCGCGATCATCATCTGGCGGTTCATGCGTGGGTGTTGATGCCCGGCGCGGTGCAACTGCTCGTCACTCCCTCCGACGAATCGAGCCTGCCGAAGGCGATGCAGGCCGTCGGGCGGCGCTACGTGGCGCACTTCAACCGGCGCTACGCGCGGCGCGGCACCCTCTGGGAAGGCCGCTATCGCGCCACGGTGATCGAGGGGGAGAAGTTCTTCCTGCTCGCGAGCCGGGTGGTCGAGCTGGCGCCGGTGCGCAGCCATCTCGTCGCGGCGCCCGAGGATTACCGATGGTCGAGCTACCGGCACCATATCGGCCTCACCGTCGACAGCCTCATCACCGACCATCCGCTGTATTGGGCGCTCGGGAACACGCCGTTCGAGCGCCAGCGCGCGTATCGCGAACTCTGCGAGCAGCCGCTCGACGAGCGCGAGACCAATCAGCTGATGCAGGCCACCCTCAAGGGCTGGGTGCTCGGCAGCGACACCTGGCGCGACTGGGCTTCGCGTTCGGCGAACCGGCGTGTCTCGCCGCTGCCGCGCGGCCGGCCGCGCAAGGTGCGCGAGGCGCCCGCGACGGCGCCGCAGACGGCTCCGGCCGCGCCCGCCGGCGCCGCGCCGCCGGCGGCTGGATTATCGGGGTCGAATCACCCGGCGCCTGCGGCGCATGGCGGACCTGGCTCGGCGGCGGGACAGCCGGGTGGTCAGTCTGCAACACATTCGGGCGCCCATTCAGGGGGGCAGAGTGACGGTTCAGGTGGTCATGCGCCCGGTTCGCCCTCGGCAGGAGGCAGCCAGCCGGCGAGCACTCCGTCGACTCACGAAGAACGCAAGCCGGGCACTGGAACGCACTGATTCTTTTCAGAATCAATGGGTTGGCTAGAGGAGCGGCGTCCACGGACGCCGTTTTCTTTTGCCTCTTTTTGATATGGAACCAATAAAATAATGTGCGGATGCACCATCTTGATAATTGGGGTTCTAACATGCGGTTTTATTTGCATGCCCTTGATTCGTCGCGTATATTCGCCTTTCGGCTCTCCTCAAGCGCACAACGCAGGGAGCTCACATCGCCCGCGCAACGCCGTACCCCGGTTCTGACTGACGGCGGGAAACAAAAAGACGGAATCAACGGCCAGCCATGGCCATTCTTGGACGGTGTCCCCATGAACGATCACCTGCAGCGCGCCGCGGTGCCCGCCGCGCAAGGTCTGTATGACCCGCAAAACGAACACGACGCGTGCGGCGTCGGTTTCGTCGCCCATATCAAGGGCAAGAAGAGTCACGAAATCATTCAGCAAGGTCTGAAGATTCTGGAAAACCTCGACCACCGGGGCGCAGTGGGCGCCGATCCGCTGATGGGCGACGGCGCGGGCATCCTGATCCAGATTCCGGACGCCTTCTATCGCGAGGAAATGGCCAAGCAGGGCGTGACGCTGCCGCCGGCTGGCGAATACGGCGTGGGCATGATCTTCCTGCCGAAGGAGCATGCTTCGCGTCTCGCGTGCGAACAGGAGCTGGAGCGCACGGTGCGCGCCGAAGGCCAGGTCGTGCTGGGCTGGCGCGATGTGCCGGTCGATCACGCCATGCCGATCTCGCCCACCGTCAAGGCGAGCGAGCCGCTGATCCGCCAGATCTTCATCGGCCGCGGCAAGGACGTGATGGTCACCGACGCGCTCGAGCGCAAGCTGTACATCATCCGCAAGACCGCAAGCCACCGCATCCAGGCGCTCAAGCTCAAGCACGGCAAGGAATACTTCGTGCCGTCGTGCTCGGCGCGCACGGTCGTCTACAAGGGTCTGCTGCTGGCCGGCCAGGTGGGCGTGTACTACCGCGACCTGCAGGACGAACGCGTGGTGTCGGCGCTCGCGCTCGTGCACCAGCGCTTCTCCACGAACACGTTCCCGGCGTGGGAGCTGGCTCACCCGTACCGCATGATTGCCCACAACGGTGAAATCAACACCGTGAAGGGCAACGTGAACTGGCTGAACGCCCGTACCGGCGCGATCGCCTCGCACGTGCTGGGCGACGACCTGCCCAAACTCTGGCCGCTGATCTATCCGGGCCAGTCCGATACGGCTTCGTTCGACAACTGTCTCGAACTGCTCGTGATGGCGGGTTATCCGCTCGTGCACGCGGTCATGATGATGATCCCGGAAGCGTGGGAACAGCACACGCTGATGGACGAGAACCGCAAGGCGTTCTACGAATACCACGCCGCGATGATGGAGCCGTGGGACGGCCCCGCCGCGATCGCCTTCACCGACGGCCGCCAGATCGGCGCGACGCTCGACCGTAACGGTCTGCGTCCGGCGCGCTACATCGTCACCGACGACGACCTCGTCATCATGGCTTCGGAAGCCGGCACGCTGCCGATCCCCGAGTCGAAGATCGTCAAGAAGTGGCGCCTGCAGCCGGGCAAGATGTTCCTGATCGACATGGAGCACGGCCGCATCATCGACGACAAGGAACTCAAGGACAACCTCGCCAACGCCAAGCCCTACAAGAGCTGGATCGACGCCGTGCGCATCAAGCTCGACGAGATCGAGCCGAAGGCCGAAGACGTCGCGACCGCGCGCGCCGAAGCCGCTGCGCTGCTCGACCGTCAGCAGGCGTTCGGCTACACGCAGGAAGACCTCAAGTTCCTGATGGCGCCGATGGCGATGTCGGGCGAGGAAGCCGTGGGTTCGATGGGCAACGACTCGCCGCTGGCGGTCATGTCCAACAAGAACAAGACGCTTTTCAACTACTTCAAGCAGCTGTTCGCGCAGGTCACGAACCCGCCGATCGACCCGATCCGCGAGAACATGGTCATGTCGCTCGTGTCGTTCATCGGCCCGAAGCCGAACCTGCTCGATACGAACAACATCAACCCGCCGATGCGTCTCGAAGTGTCGCAGCCGGTGCTCGATTTCAAGGACATCGCCAAGATCCGCGCGATCGAGCAGTACACGGGCGGCAAGTTCAGCTCCTATGAGCTGAACATCTGCTATCCGGTGGCCTGGGGCAAGGAAGGCATCGAAGCGCGCCTCGCGTCGCTGTGCGCGGAAGCCGTCGATGCGGTCAAGTCCGGCTACAACATCCTGATCGTCTCGGACCGCCGCGCGGACCGCGACAACGTCGCGATCCCGGCGCTGCTCGCCACCTCGGCGATCCACTCGCATCTCGTGCAGCATGGTCTGCGCACGAGCACGGGTCTCGTCGTGGAAACGGGTTCGGCGCGCGAGACGCACCACTTCGCGCTGCTCGCGGGTTATGGCGCGGAAGCCGTGCATCCGTACCTCGCGATGGAAACGCTCGCGCAGATGGCCAGCGGCCTGAAGGGCGACCTCTCGGCCGACAAGGCGATCTACAACTTCACGAAGGCGGTCGGCAAGGGCCTGCAGAAGGTCATGTCGAAGATGGGCATCTCCACGTACATGTCGTACACGGGCGCCCAGATCTTCGAAGCGGTTGGCCTTGCCGACGATCTCGTGCAGAAGTACTTCAAGGGCACGGCTTCGAAGGTGGGCGGCATCGGCCTCTTCGAAGTGGCCGAGGAAGCCATCCGTCTGCACCGCGACGCGTTCAGCGACGACCCCGTGCTCGCGAACATGCTCGACGCCGGCGGCGAATACGCATTCCGCATCCGCGGCGAAGACCACATGTGGACGCCGGATGCGATCGCCAAGCTGCAGCACTCGGCGCGCAGCAACTCGTACCAGACGTACAAGGAATACGCGCACCTCATCAACGACCAGACGAAGCGTCACATGACGTTCCGCGGCCTGTTCGAATTCCGCATCGACCCGGCGCGCGCGATCTCGATCGACGACGTCGAGCCGGCCAAGGAAATCGTCAAGCGTTTCGCCACGGGTGCGATGTCGCTCGGCTCGATCAGCACGGAAGCGCACGCTACGCTGGCGGTCGCGATGAACCGCATCGGCGGCAAGTCGAACACGGGCGAAGGCGGCGAAGACGAGAAGCGCTATCGCAACGAACTGCGCGGCATTCCGATCAAGAACGGCGACACGATGCAGTCGATCATCGGGCCGGAAGTCGTCAAGGACATTCCGCTGAAGGACGGCGACTCGCTGCGCTCGAAGATCAAGCAGGTCGCGTCGGGGCGCTTCGGCGTGACGGCCGAGTATCTCTCGTCGGCGGACCAGATCCAGATCAAGATGGCGCAGGGCGCGAAGCCGGGCGAAGGCGGTCAGCTGCCGGGCCACAAGGTTTCGGACTACATCGGCAAGCTGCGTTATTCGGTGCCGGGCGTGGGCCTCATTTCGCCGCCGCCGCACCACGACATCTACTCGATCGAAGATCTGGCGCAGCTGATTCACGATCTGAAGAACGTGAACCCGGTTTCGTCGATCTCGGTGAAGCTGGTGTCCGAAGTGGGCGTGGGCACGGTGGCCGCGGGCGTGGCGAAGGCCAAGGCCGATCACGTTGTGATCGCGGGCCATGACGGCGGCACGGGCGCTTCGCCGCTCTCGTCGCTCAAGCACGCCGGCACGCCGTGGGAACTCGGCCTCGCCGAAACGCAGCAGACGCTGGTGCTGAACCAGCTGCGCGGCCGCATTCGCGTGCAGGCCGACGGCCAGATGAAGACGGGCCGCGACGTGGTGATCGGCGCGCTGCTCGGCGCGGACGAGTTCGGCTTCGCGACGGCGCCGCTCGTCGTCCAGGGCTGCATCATGATGCGCAAGTGCCATCTGAACACCTGCCCGGTCGGCGTCGCGACGCAAGATCCGGTGCTGCGCGCGAAGTTCTCGGGCCAGCCCGAGCACGTCGTCAACTTCTTCTTCTTCATCGCGGAAGAAGTGCGCGAAATCATGGCGCAACTCGGCATCCGCAAGTTCGACGACCTCGTCGGCCGTGCGGACCTGCTCGATACGCGCCGTGGCGTGGAGCACTGGAAGGCGAAGGGTCTCGACTTCTCGCGCGTGTTCTATCAGCCGCAGGTGGCCGCCGAAGTCGCACGCAAGCACGTGGATACGCAAGATCACGGTCTCGACCGCGCACTCGATCACACGCTGATCGAGAAGGCGCGCGCGGCGATCGAGAGCGGCGAGCATGTCTCGTTCATCCAGCCGGTGCGCAACGTGAACCGTACCGTCGGCGCGATGCTCTCGGGTGTCGTCGCGAAGAAGTACGGCCACGACGGCCTCTCCGACGACGCGATCCACATCCAGCTGAAGGGCACGGCGGGCCAGAGCTTCGGTGCGTTCCTCGCGAAGGGCATCACGCTGGATCTCGTCGGCGACGGCAACGACTATGTCGGCAAGGGTCTTTCGGGTGGCCGCATCATCATTCGTCCGACTAACGATTTCCGTGGCAAGTCCGAAGAAAACATCATCTGCGGCAACACGGTGATGTACGGCGCGATCGAAGGCGAGTCGTTCTTCCGCGGCGTGGCGGGCGAGCGCTTCTGCGTGCGCAACTCGGGGGCAACGGCCGTCGTGGAAGGCACGGGCGATCACGGCTGCGAGTACATGACGGGCGGCACGGTGGTCGTGCTGGGCGAGACGGGCCGTAACTTCGCGGCCGGCATGTCGGGTGGCATCGCGTTCGTCTACGACCCGGACGGCATGTTCGCCGGCAAGTGCAACCGCGCGATGGTGACACTCGATCCGGTGCTCCAGCAGGCCGAGCAGGAACGCACGGTGGACCGCGCGCTGTGGCACGCAGGCGAGACCGACGAGGTGCTCCTCAAGGGGCTCATCGAGCGTCACTTCCAGTTCACCGGCTCGCCGCGTGCGAAGGCGCTGCTCGAAAACTGGGATGCGGCACGCCGCCAGTTCGTGAAGGTGTTCCCGACAGAATACAAGCGCGCCCTGGCCGAACTGGGCGCGAAGAAGGCGAACACGGAAGTGCTGGCTGCCTGAAGCCTCCCCGTACGGACAGCAAAGACCGTACAGACGAAGGAGCGCCCGCCGCGCGAACGCGAAAAAGCGCGCGGCGGCGGGCGCCGATCCCCTCACCGAATACATGGATAGACGAGAGCCAAATGGGTAAGGCAACCGGTTTTCTCGAGTACGAGCGCCAGCACGAGGCGTACGAAGCACCGCTCACGCGCGTGAAGCACTACAAGGAGTTCGTCTCCGCACTCAGCGACGCGGACGCGAAGATCCAGGGCGCGCGCTGCATGGACTGCGGCATTCCGTTCTGCAACAACGGCTGCCCGGTCAACAACGTGATCCCCGACTTCAACGACCTGGTGTTCCGCCAGGACTGGAAGACGGCGATCGAAGTGCTGCATTCCACGAACAACTTCCCCGAGTTCACCGGCCGCATCTGCCCGGCGCCGTGCGAAGCGGCGTGCACGCTCGGCATCAACGACGATCCCGTGGGCATCAAGTCGATCGAGCACGCGATCATCGACAAGGCCTGGGCCGAAGGCTGGGTCGCACCGCAACCCGCGAAGCACAAGACCGGCAAGAAGGTTGCCGTGGTGGGCTCGGGCCCTGCGGGCCTCGCCGTCGCGCAGCAGCTCGCGCGCGCCGGGCACGACGTGACGGTGTTCGAGAAGAACGACCGCATCGGCGGCCTGCTGCGCTACGGCATTCCCGACTTCAAGCTGGAGAAGTGGCTGATCGATCGCCGCATGCGCCAGATGGAAGCCGAGGGCGTGACGTTCCGCACCAACGTGTTCATCGGCCGTGGCGAGCTGCCCGCGTTCATCGGCAACACGGCGAAGGAAACCCTCACGCCCGATCAGCTGAAGGAGCAGTTCGACGCCGTGGTGATCGCAGGCGGTTCGGAAACGCCGCGCGACCTGCCGACGCCGGGCCGCGAGCTGCAGGGCATTTACTACGCGATGGAATTCCTGCCGCAGCAGAACAAGGTCAATGCGGGCGACAAGCTGGCGGACCAGCTCGTGGCGAAGGGCAAGCACGTCATCGTGATCGGCGGCGGCGACACGGGTTCGGACTGCGTGGGCACCTCGAACCGCCACGGCGCGAAGAGCGTCACCCAGTTCGAACTGCTGCCGCAGCCGCCCGAAGCCGAGAACAAGCCGCTCGTCTGGCCGTACTGGCCGGTCAAGCTGCGCACTTCCTCGTCGCACGAAGAAGGCTGCCAGCGCGACTGGTCGGTGGCGACCAAGCGTTTCGAGGGCAAGAACGGCAAGGTCGAGAAGCTCGTCGCCGCGCGCGTGGAGTGGAAGGACGGCAAGATGGTCGAAGTGCCTGGTTCGGAGTTCGAAATGAAGGCCGACCTCGTGCTGCTCGCCATGGGCTTCACGCAGCCGGTTTCGCCGGTGCTCGAAGCGTTCGGGGTGGACAAGGATGCCCGCGGCAACGTGCGCGCCTCGACCGAAGGCGAGAAGGCGTATTACACGTCGGTCGACAAGGTTTTCACGGCCGGCGACATGCGTCGTGGCCAGTCGCTCGTGGTTTGGGCGATTCGTGAAGGCCGCCAATGCGCGCGTTCCGTCGACGCCTATCTGATGGGCAGCTCGGAGTTGCCGCGCTAAGGCGCAGATAAGGACGAACAGGCGGTAGTGTTGCCAAGCCGGGGCGCTCGTAAGGGTGCCCCGGCTTTTTTGCGTTCCTCCGATGGCGTTACCATGACGCGATCCGCTTCCGTTCCCGGCCCCGACCATGTCCGAAGCCCGCGAAACCGGTCAGTGGCGGCGCTGCTTCATCGCGCTCGCGCCCGACGCCGCATCGCGCGATGCGCTCGCCGCGCTCGACGTACCGCTCAACGCGCGGCGCGTGCCCTACGCGCAACTGCATCTCACGGTGGCGTTCATCGGCGCGATGTCGTTCGGGCAGGGCGAGGCGCTTGCGCAGCGGCTGGCCGAGCATGCGCGGCCACTCCTCGCGCCTTTCGCGCCCGCGCCGGTGACGAAGATCGAATGCTGGCCCGGCCGCGCGCAGCCGCGGCTGATGGTGGCGGTGCTGGCGATGTCGGAGGCGTTCACGGCGCTCGACTGGCGCGTGCGTTCGCTCATGGGCGAAGTGGGATTGCCGCTCGATGCGCGCGCCTTTCGTCCGCACGTGACGCTCGCGCGTTTCGCGCGCGATGCGGCGGCCGGGCCGGCGACGCTCGACGGCGAAGCGCTGCCGCCGCTACGGTTCGAGGCGCTCGTGCTGTATTCGAGCACGCTCGCCCGTCAGGGCGCGCGCTACGACGCGCTGGCCAGCGTGGCGCTGGCGTAAGGGCGTCGGGCCGGGGTCTTCAGGGGGACAGCGCCGCTTGGTTCACCGCTTGATTCACCGCTCAATGCCCGTTGCGCCGGTAGCGCGCGAGCGTGAGCCCGTCCAGGTCGATCTCGGGCGCGCGCTGCGTGACGAGATCGGCCACTACGCGCCCCGACCCCATCGACATCGCCCAGCCTGTCGAGCCGTGCCCCACGTTGAGCCAGAGCCCTTCCACCCCCGAAGCGCCGAGGAGCGGCGCGCCGTCCGGCACCATCGGCCGCCGCCCCACCCAGAACTGCGCCGACGAGGGCGTTGCCGCGTGCGGGAACCAGTCGTCGAGCACCTTCATGAGCGTCTGCAGTGCCTGCTCGCGCAGCGTCGCGCGATGATTGCCGAGCTCCGCCGTGCCCGCCACGCGCAGATACGGCCCGAAGCGCGTGATCGCTGTCTTGAGCGATTCGTCCATGAGCGCGGCGCGCGGTGCCTTCTGTTCGTCCACCACCGGCAGCGTGGCCGAGTAGCCTTTCACCGGATAGAGCGGCACGCGCACGCCGAGCGGCGCGACAAGTGCCGCGCTCTCCACGCCGAGCGCGACGATCACGGCATCGGCCGTGAGCGTTTGCGGCGCTGCGTCCTCGGCGGACCTTTCCGCCGACGTCTTCAGCACCTCGGCCGGCGCGCGGCGCTGTTCGCGCCGGTTCAGCTTGCCGCGCCCGGCGCGCACGCGCACGCCGCGCACCTTGCCGCCCTCTACCGCGAGCGCCTCGACCTCGGTATCGAACAGAAAGCGCACGCCGCGCGCTTCGCACACGGCGCGCAATTCGCGCGTGAAGCGGGCGCAGTCGCCGGCTTCGTCGTCGGGCAGGTAGATGCCGGCCACGGGTTGCATGCGCGCCCAGGCGAGGCCCGGCTCGACCTGGGCGCAGGCTGCGGGATCGAGTTCGCGATACCCGATGCCCGCGTCGCGCAGCACCGCGAGCGCGGGTTGCGCGAGTTCGAGATCGTAGTCGCTGCGAAAGAGCTGGAGATAGCCCTGGCTGCGCCCGTATTCGAACGCGTGCGTTTCGCGAAACGCGTTCAGGCAGGCGCGGCTGTAGTAGGCGATGCGCTGCATCCGCTGTTTGTTCACACGAAAGCGTGCGAGGTCGCATTCGCGCAGCCATCGGGCGATCCAGCGCCATTGGGCGGGGTCGAGCGTGGGCCGGAAGATGAGCGGGGAGGTGGGCTTGAGGAGGTACTTGAGGAGCTTGGCCGGCATGCCCGGCGCGGCCCACGGGGTGACGTAGCCGGGCGCGATCACGCCCGCATTGCCGAAGCTCGTGCCGAGTGCGACGCCCGGCTCGCGCTCGATGACCGTGACGTCGCAGCCTCGTTCGCTCAGGTAATACGCGGTAGCGACGCCGATCACACCGGCGCCGAGGACGATCGTTTTCATGCCGGTCGATCCAGGAGGGACGGTCGGTATTGCAGCATGTTCGCGCTCATTGTGCAGCGGACCCCGCAACGAGCGCCTTGCCCTTCGTTTCGGGCAGGCAGAGGGCGCTGACGATCACGAGCAGATAACCCGCGCCGGCCACGGCGCCGATCGCTTTCACGAGCGACATGGACTGCGCGAGCGTGCCGACGAGGATCGGGAAAAACGAGCCGAGTCCGCGCCCGAGGTTGTAGCAGAAGCCCTGGCCGGAGCCCCGGATCGCGTTCGGATAGAGCTCGGAGAGATAGGCGCCCACGCCCGCGAAAATGCCCTGCACCACGATGCCGAGCGGAAAGCCGAGCAGCAGCATGGCGCCATTGGTGATGGGCAGCATGGTGTAGGCCATGCCGAGCGCGAACGAGCCGATCGCGAACAGGATGAACGAGGCGCGCCGCCCGATGCGGTCCGAGAGAATCGCGCCGACGATATAGCCCGTGAACGAGCCGACGATCAGCACGATCAGATAGCCGCTCGTGTTGAACACCGAGAGGTGGCGCACGGTCTTCAGATAGGTGGGCAGCCAGGTGGTGATGGCGTAGTAGCCGCCGAGCATGCCGGTGCACAGTGCGCTGCCGAGGAGCGTGGTGCCGAGATGCGCGGGCGCGAAGATCTGCAGGAAATGGGCCTGTGTGGCGCCGCTTTCCCGGGCGCGGCGCGTTTGAACGAAGATCTCGGGGTCGCTCACGTTGCGGCGCACGTAGAGGATCCACAGTGCGGGCACGATGCCGATCCAGAAGCACGCGCGCCAGGCGAGCGCTTCGGGCAGGATGGCGAAGAAGGCCCAGTAGAGGATCGCGGCCGCGGCCCAGCCGAACGACCAGCTGCTCTGCACCGTGCCCACGGCCTTGGCGCGATGCTGCGGCGAGCGGATCGTCTCGGCCATCATGATCGTGACGACCGACCATTCGCCGCCGAAGCCGAAGCCCTGCAGCGTGCGGGTGGCGAGCAACTGCCAGAACGAGTTCGTGAAGCCGGAGAGGCAGGTGAAGAGCGCGAAGGTGGCGATGGTCCACTGCAGCACGCGCACCCGGCCGTAGCGGTCGGCCAGCACGCCGGCGAACCAGCCGCCGATCGCCGAGGAAATCAGCGAGCTGGTGGCGATCATCCCGGCTTCGCTTTTGGTCATGCCCCAGGCGGCGATCAGCGTGGGGATCAGGAACGAGTAGATCATGAAGTCGAACGCGTCGACGGCGTAGCCGCCGAAGCCGGCGTAGAGCGTGCGGCGCTCGCGCGCGCTCAGCTCCGTGAACCACTGGAACGATCCCATCGCGTGTCTTCCCCCGTTGTTGTCCTGCCATGACCGGCGGCGCCGTATACGGCGTGAATGCTGGAGAGGGGCTATTTTAAGGGGTGATTGGGGCAGAGGCGAGGGTAACGAGATCGCGCGATGCGCTTTGTGCGTACGCCGGGTTCGATAGCAAGCGAACGAACCAGCGAACAAATCAGCGTGCGAACCGGCGTGCTAACCCGTAGCGGCGCGGCTGCGCCATGCGGCAAAGCTTGCGCAAGACGGTTAGCCCAGCGTGAGTCCGCCGTCGACGTGGATCACCTGGCCGGTGATATGGCGGGCGGCGCCGGAGAGCAGGAAGGCGATGAGTTCGGCGATATCGGCGGGTTCGGCCACGCGGCCGAGCGGCGTTTCCTCGGCCGCGCGGGCCCATGCGGGCGCGTTCGCGGGCGTGGGGCCCCGATCCTTGCGCGTGTAGCCGGGAGCCACGCAGTTCACCGTTATGCCGTGCGGCGCGAGTTCGGCCGCCGCGGTTTTGGCGAGCGATTCGAGTGCCGCCTTGGCGGCGGCGGTGGCGGCGAACGGTGCGTCGGCGCGGTAGCGGTGCGCGACGAACGAGCTGAGCGCCACCACGCGGCCGCACGCCGATGCGGCGAGCGCGGCCTGTGCGCCGCGAACGAGGGCCGCGAAGGCCGCGGGCATGGCGGCGAAAGAGGCTGCGAGCGCTTCGGCATCGAGCGACGCGAGCGTCCGGCGCTGCGCGTGGCCTGCGTTGGCGACCAGCTGGTCGAGCGCGCCGAAACGCGCCAGCGTGGTTTCGACGATGCGGCCGGCAGCGCCCGATTCGGCCAGATCGGCGCAGACGGTTGCGCACGTCGCCCCTTGGCTCGCGCACGTCGCGGCGACTGCGGCGAGACGCGCCTGCGCCGCTTCGTCGGCGCCGCGCGCATGCAGCATGAGCGCGACGCCCGGCGCGGCGAGCCGCCGGGCGAGCGCGGCGCCGATCCCCGCGCCCGCTCCGGTGATCAGGACGACACGCTCGTGCGCGCCCGCACTCATGCGGCGATGCGCTCTTCGGGCATGCGCTCGATGTCGAGCGTTTCCTCGTGGAACGCCGCAAGCGACTCGCGATGCGCAACGCTCACGATAGCCGCCTTCGGCAGGCGCTCGGTGAAGAGCTTGTAGAGACGGCCTTCGTTCTCGGCGTCGAGTGCGCTCGTCGCTTCGTCGAGGAACAGGTAGTCGGGCTTGTGCAGCAGCACGCGAGCGCCCGCAAGCCGTTGCTGCTCGCCCGGCGAGAGCACGCGCGTCCAGTGCGCCGATTCTTCGAGCCGGTCGACGTAGTCTTCGAGCCGGCACGCGCGCAGGGCTTCGCGGCATTCTTCGTCGCTGTAGTCGGCGGCGGGCGAGGGGTAGGTGAGCGCGGCCTTGAGCGTGCCGATCGGCAGGTAGCTTTGCTGCGGGATGAACATCATGCGCGCATCGACGGGGGCGTCGATCGAGCCTTCGCCGAACGGCCAGAGCCCCGCGAGCGCGCGCATGAGCGTGCTCTTGCCCGCGCCCGACGGGCCGCGCACGAGCCAGCGCGAGCCCGGCCTGATGGCGATGTCGCGCACTTCGGAAAGCGGCAGGCCGTTGGGCAGCGACAGCTTCAGATGCTCGGTGGACAGCGCGTTGGCATCCACGTAGTGCAGGTTGATGCCGCCGTGCTCGGTGGCGGGAGAAACCGTTTCCTTCAGGCGCGGCGCATGCACCACGCGCGCGAATTCGCGCAGACGGTTGACGGTGGCGCGCCATTCGACGAGGGTGGAGTAACTGTTCATGAACCACGAGAAGCAGTCGCTCACGGTGCCGAACGCTCCAGAGATCTTCATCAGCACGCCGAACGAGAATGCACCTGCAAAGTAGCGCGGCGCCGCGACGACGAGCGGGAAAATGATGGCAATCTGGCCGTAAAAACTGAGCACGAAGGTGAGGCGCTTCGTGTACTTCATCACGCGCCACCAGTTTTCGCGAATGTGCTCGAACAGCCCCTGCGCATTGCTGCGCTCGGTGTTCATGCCGTCGTAGAGGGCAATCTGCTCGGAGTTTTCGCGCAGGCGGATGAGGCCGAAGCGGAAGTCCGCTTCCACTTTCTGTTGCTGATAGTTGATCGAGACGAGCGGATGGCCGGCCTTCTGGGTCACGTACGAGCCGAACACGGCGTAGAGCAGGGCGGCCCAGACCATGTAGCCCGGAATCGTGATGGGCGTGCCGCCCAGCGAAAACGTGAGCGCCCCCGCGAGCGACCAGAGGATCGTGATGAACGACACCAGCGTGACGACCGTCGAGAGCAGATCGAGCGTCAGCGCGAGCGTGTTGTTGGCGAACGCCTGCAGGTCGTCGCTGATCCGCTGGTCGGGGTTGTCGGCGAGGCGATCGCGCTCGATGCGGTAGAACGCGCCCTTGTCGAGCCATTCGTCGAGAAAGCGCGTCGTGAGCCATTGACGCCACCGGAAGCCCAGCATCTGGCGCAGATAGCGCCCGTACACCGCGAGGATGATGAACGCGAACGCGAGTACGGTGAAGACCATCAGAAGGTGCGGGAACTGCTTGACGTCCTTGCTCTGCAGCGCGTCGTAGAAGTCGCCGTTCCAGGTGTTGAACCGCACATTGATCCACACCACGGTCAGATTGATGACGATGATCGCCACCAGCAGCCCCCAGGCGACCCAACGCTCCTCGGAGACCCAATAGGGTTTGATCAGGCTCCAGGCCGAGACCTTTTCGGGCTGATCCGGCGTGGGGCGGGAAGATAGGTTGGTCATGTGCGTCCTGATGTTGGCCCGGCCCCGGGCCGGAAAAATGCGAAGCGTGCGGCGTGGCACGACGGTGCTGCGATTCTGTCGCCGGCCGCTTAAGCGGGGCTTAACAGGGGAGGCATCGGTGCCGTCGACGTTAAAGCGCGCGGCTCATTGTCTCATTGCGACAGCCCGCAGGCGTTCCGGGCATTGTGCCAGAGGGTGCGCGGCGCCCGCGAAACGGCACCGGCCAGCCGGCCCGGGAAGGCCGCGCCGCCGAGGTTTGCGGGCCCCGGGCCTTTTGTGGTCTAATGACCGTTGACGAAACAGGGGTGCTTCGCCGGCATGCCGTGCATGTCGCCGTGAGGCTGAGAGAGACCCTTCGCACCCGATCCGGGTAATACCGGCGCGGGAAGTTTCCGGAAAGTCTTGCTGGATCCATTTCCAGTTTCCCGCCGGGCAAGCGTGCATGGGACCCGTGTCCCAGCGCCTCACGCGCCTGTCCGGCCGGCCTTGCCAGCCGGTTTCGTCCTTGGGTACGTCTGCTGTTGCCGTACGGAAAGGATACGATGACCGCCTATTCCTCAGTTTATTTAGCCCGCGTTTCTCGTGGCGTTGCCGCCCGCTTCGTTGTTCGCGCAAGCTTTGGCGCGACCTGTGGGTGTGCCCTCGCGCGCGGCGGAGTGCCGTCATGAGCCGCGTGCGCGCCACCGCTGCCATGCCCGATTTCGCCGTGCTCGGCGGGGGGCTTTCCGGCCGACTCGTCGCGTGGCGGCTTGCCGGCGCGGGGCATCGCGTTGCGCTGTACGAGCGCGGCGGCCCAGAAGGTGCCGACGCCGCCGCGTGGGTTGCCGCCGCGATGCTCGCGCCGCTCGCCGAAGCCGCCGTGGCCGAACTGCTCATCACCGAACTCGGTGTCGCGTCGCTCGAAACGTGGCCGCAGATACTCGCGCAACTGCCCGAGCCGGTGTTCTTCCAGCACAACGGCACGCTCGTCGTGTGGCATCACGCCGATCGCACCGAAGCGCCGCTCTTCGAGCGCCGCGTGCGCGCGAACGCGCCGCACTGGCTGGCGGACGAGGGCTTCGTCGCGCTCGCGGGCCAGGAACTCGATGCGGCGGAGCCGGCGCTCGCCGGCCGCTTCGCGCGCGGCTGGCTGCTGCCCGGCGAAGGCCAGCTCGATAACCGCCAGGTGCTGCCCGCGCTGGCGGCGGGTCTCGCGCAGCGGGGCGTACAAGCGCACTGGCACACGCCGGTGGACGAGGCCGATCTGCCGCCCGCGCGCGTGACGATCGATTGCCGCGGCCTCGGCGCCAAGCCTGCGCTGCCCGCGCTGCGCGGCATCCGCGGCGAAGTCGCGCGCGTGCATGCGCCGGGCATCGGACTCACGCGGCCCGTGCGTCTTTTGCATCCGCGCTATCCGCTCTATATCGCGCCCAAGCAGAACGACCTCTACGTGATCGGCGCCACCGAGATCGAAGGCGAGGACATGTCGCCGGTCAGCGTGCGCTCGGCGCTCGAATTGCTGAGCGCGGCGTTTGCCGTGCATCCGGCCTTCGGCGAGGCGCGCATTCTCGAGCTCAATTCGCAATGCCGCCCCACGCTGCCCGATCACCGCCCGGCGTTGATCTGGGACGGCGCACGGACCTTGCGGGTAAACGGGCTCTACCGGCACGGCTTCATGATTGCGCCCGCTGTGGCCGACGAGGCGGTGCGTTGCGCAGAGGCGCTGCTCGCCGGCCGCGTAGCGGATCCAGACGCCTTCGAAGCCTGGCGCAACGGCTCGCGCTGGAGCGCGATGCTGCACAACGGCGCCGCCAACCGCGAACGCGAAGCACTGAACGTGAAGTAAACAGAATCGATATGGACATACAGATCAACCAGAAACCGCTCACGCTGCCCGAAGGGTCGACCGTTGCCGACGCGCTGGCCGCGTTCGGCGCGCGTCCGCCCTATGCCGTCGCGCTGAACGGCGATTTCGTCGCGCGCGCCCAGCACGTTGCGCGCACGCTTGCTGCGGGCGACCGCCTCGACGTCGTGAGTCCGGTGGCCGGCGGCTGAGCCGCACGCCACCCCCACGCCACCTCGAGTCCGACCCGAAACCGCCAGGGATTCCATCGCCATGACCACCTCTTCCACCGCCGACGCGCTCACGCTCTACGGCGAAACCTTCGCGAGCCGCGTGCTGCTCGGCACGTCGCGCTATCCGTCGCTGCAGTCGCTTTCCGATTCGATCGATGCGGGGCGCCCCGGCATGATCACCGTCGCGCTGCGCCGCCAGATGAACGACGGCACCGCCGAGGCGGGCTTCTTCGACCTGCTCAAGCGCCACGGCGTGCCGCTTCTGCCGAATACGGCGGGCTGCCTCACCGTCAACGAAGCGGTGACCACGGCCCACATGGCGCGCGAGGTATTCGAAACCGACTGGATCAAGCTCGAACTGATCGGCGACGACTACACGCTGCAGCCGGACCCGGTCGGCCTGATCGAGGCCGCGTCGCGTCTCGTGAAGGACGGCTTCAAGGTGCTGCCGTATTGCACCGAAGACCTCGTGATCGGCCGGCGCCTGCTCGACGCGGGCTGCGAGGCGCTGATGCCGTGGGGCGCCCCCATCGGCACCGGCAAGGGCGTGATCAATCCATACGGCCTGCGCGTGCTGCGCGAGCGGCTGCCCGACGTGCCGCTGATCGTCGACGCGGGTCTCGGCCTGCCGTCGCATGCGGCGCAGGTGATGGAGTGGGGCTTCGACGGCGTGCTGCTCAACACGGCGGTCGCGCAGGCCACGCATCCCGACGCGATGGCGCGCGCGTTCGCGCTGGGCGTGGAGGCGGGCCGCGCCGCGTATCTCGCCGGGCCGATGGCCGAGCGCGAAGCGGCCGTGGCGAGCACGCCGGTCGTGGGCATGCCGTTCTGGCATCAGGATGGAGGCCAGTGATGACCGAGACGCTGCGACTGCAGGACCGCGAACTTTTCTGGCCGCCGGCCGATGAACTGACTGCCACGGCAGAGCGCATTCGCGCGCGCCTCGGCGACTGGCCGCCCACCCATGCGCCGTGGCGCATCTGCCTCACCGCGCCGGACGCGCCGAACGGCGGCGACCTGATCGTCGTGACCGACGCGGCGCCGCATCTCGCCCACCTCGCGCGCTGGATGACGGCGGGCGCGGGCGTGATCGAAGCCGCCGGCGACGATCCGAAAGCGGCCCGCGTGACACTGCACCTGGGCGGCGAGCGCTACGCGCTGGAGGGCGAGCTGGCGGAAGACTGGGTGCCGGCGCTGGCGGCATTCCTCGACTGCGGGTTCGATCCGCACGACGCGCTCGTGCTGGCGCTCGCCTGGCGCGACGGCGACGAGGCTCGCGAGGACGCGTGGCCCGTGGATATTGCGCGCTTTCCGCGCGTGCCGGACTTGCCCGCCGCGCCGGCGCAGCCGTTCGCGCCGTGCCCGGCGAAGCTCGGCCTGTACCCGGTGCTGCCGACGGCCGACTGGGTGGAACGCGTGCTCGACTACGGCGCGCAAACCGTGCAGCTGCGCAGCAAGCAGCCGAAGTCGCCGGAACTGGTGGACGAAATCGAACGCTGTGTTGCGGCGGGGCGCCGGCACAGCGACTCCCGAGTGTTCATCAACGATCACTGGCAGGAAGCGCTGGCCGCGGGCGCGTATGGCGTGCACCTCGGCCAGGAGGACCTGCGCGAAGCGGATCTCGGCGCGCTGACGGCGGCAGGCGTGCGGCTCGGCCTTTCGACGCACGGCTATTTCGAGATGCTGACGGCGCTGCATTTCCGCCCGAGCTACGTCGCGCTCGGCGCGGTCTTTCCCACCACGACCAAGGCGATGCCCACCGCGCCGCAAGGGCTCCGGCGCCTCGCGCGCTACGTGAAGCTGCTGGAAGGCGTGGTGCCGCTGGTGGCGATCGGCGGCATCGACGGCGCGGTGCTGCCGCAGGTGCTTGCAACGGGCGTGGGCTGCGCGGCCGTCGTGCGCGCGGTGACCGAGGCGGCCGATCCGGCTGCCGCGGTTGCTGCATTGCGCAACGCGTTTACGCAATAATGGCCCGCCGGCGGGATGTCGGGCGTTTCGCGCCCCAATCCCGCCGGGGTGGCCGGTTGGCGTCTCTTACCGGTCGGAATTCGGGATAGGGCGCGCCAAGGCAGCTTTTTCATGATGGCCCTATAATCCCGCCTTCGTGTAAATAGACTGTCAGCCCACGTGCCATCATCTTCTGAGACCCTGCTGGAGCTGCGCGACGTCGATTTCGGCTATGGCGATCGGCTCGTCCTGTCCGGCCTGAACATGCGCTTCGGGCGCGGTCGGGTCGTGGCGGTCATGGGCGGCTCGGGCGGCGGCAAGACCACGGTGCTGCGCCTGATTGGCGGCCTCGTGCGCGCCCAGCGCGGCCAGGTGCTGTTTCACGGCGAGGACATCGGCGTGCAGTCGCGCGAAGGCCTCTACGCGCTGCGCCGCAAGATGGGCATGCTGTTCCAGTTCGGCGCGCTCTTCACCGACATGTCGGTGTTCGAGAACGTCGCCTTTGCGCTGCGCGAGCACACCGACCTTCCCGAAGAGCTGATCCGCGACCTCGTGCTGATGAAGCTCAACGCAGTCGGCCTGCGCGGCGCGCGCGACCTCGCGCCTTCGGAAATCTCGGGCGGCATGGCCCGGCGCGTCGCGCTCGCGCGCGCCATCGCGCTCGACCCCGAACTCATGATGTACGACGAGCCGTTCGCGGGCCTCGACCCGATCTCGCTCGGCATCACGGCCAACCTGATCCGCACGCTCAACGACGCGCTCGGCGCGACCTCGATCCTCGTCACGCACGACGTGCCCGAGTCGTTCGCCATTGCCGACTACGTGTACTTCCTCGCCAACGGCGGCGTGCACGCCCAGGGCACGCCCGCCGAGCTGCGCGCCTCCACGGACCCCACGGTGCGCCAGTTCATCGACGGCGCGCCGGACGGTCCGTTCCGTTTCCACTACCCGGCGAGCGAGTCGCTCGCCGCGGACTTCGGCATCGGCGGAGGCCGCTCATGATCGGCGCCATCAGCTCGCTCGGGCGCGCGGTGCTCGAGCAGATCGCGCGCGTCGGCCATGCGGCGTGCTTCTTCGCGCGCCTCGTGCTCGAATTCTTCCCGCTTCTGCGGCGCCCGCGGCTTGTCACGAAGCAGATCCACTTCGTGGGTAATTATTCGCTGTTGATCATTGCCGTGTCGGGCCTCTTCGTCGGCTTCGTGCTCGGCCTGCAGGGCTACTACACGCTCAACCGCTACGGCTCCGAGCAGGCGCTGGGGCTGCTGGTGGCGCTTTCGCTCGTGCGCGAACTCGGGCCGGTCGTCACGGCGCTCCTCTTCGCGGGCCGCGCCGGCACGTCGCTCACGGCCGAAATCGGCCTGATGAAGGCCGGCGAGCAGCTCACCGCCATGGAAATGATGGCCGTCGATCCGGTGCGCATCGTGGTCGCGCCGCGCATGTGGGCGGGCGTGATCGCCATGCCGATCCTCGCGGCGATCTTCAGCGCAGTCGGCATACTGGGCGGCTACGTGGTGGGCGTGCTGCTGATCGGCGTCGATTCGGGCGCGTTCTGGTCGCAGATGCAGGGCGGCGTGGACGTCTGGGCCGACGTGGGCAACGGCGTGATCAAGAGCATCGTGTTCGGTTTTGCCGTGACGTTCACCGCGCTCTACCAGGGTTACGAGGCGAAGCCGACGCCCGAGGGCGTCTCGCGCGCGACCACGAAGACGGTCGTGTATGCGTCGCTCGCGGTGCTGGGCCTCGACTTCCTGCTTACCGCACTGATGTTTAGCTAAGCCGCGCCGGGTGCGTGCCGCGACGGGCGGTTCGCGCCGCGGCCCGCAGCAGACGGCCGGCGCCGGGTGCCCTGGGTACCGGATGCCGCCGCAACGGATTCTGATGGGATGACGATGAAAAAGAATGCTCTCGACTTCTGGGTCGGCCTGTTCGTGGTGCTGGGCTTCATTGCGCTGCTGTTTCTCGCGCTGAAGGCCGGCAACATGAGCTCGCTGTCGTTCCAGTCCACCTACCCGGTGAAGCTGAAGTTCGACAATATCGGCGGCCTCAAGCCGCGCGCGGCCGTGAAGAGCGCGGGCGTGACGGTGGGCCGGGTGGCCTCGATCGGCTTCGATACGAACACCTACCAGGCGCTGGTGACGATCAACCTCGACCAGCAGTACCAGTTTCCGAAGGATACGTCCGCGAAGATCCTGACCTCGGGCCTGCTCGGCGAGCAGTACATCGGTCTGGAGCCGGGCGGCGACACCGAAATGCTCAAGGCGGGCGATACCATTGCGATGACGCAATCGGCGATCGTGCTCGAGAACCTGATCGGCCAGTTCCTCTACAGCAAGGCGGCGGATTCGGGGGCGTCGAAACCGGCGGGCGGCAGCGGCACGGCCCCGGCACCCGCAGAGGCGGGCTCGGGCGCGGCAGGCAAATAAGGAGAACAACAATGTTCACGATGCGCATGCGCGCGGCCGCGATCGGTGTGGCGGCGCTGGCTCTGGCGGGGTGCTCGACGGTGCAGACGCCGTCGAAGGACGATCCGTGGGAAGGCCTCAACCGCACGATGTTCACCTTCAACGACAAGGTGGACCAGTACGCGCTCAAGCCGGTGGCCCAGGGTTACGTGAAGGTGACGCCGCAGCCGGTGCGCGATAGCGTCACGAACTTCTTCTCGAACATCGGCGACGTCTACAACGCGGCGAACAACATCCTGCAGCTGAAGATCGCCGACGGGGTCGAGGACATCATGCGGATCGTGATCAACACGGTCTTCGGTGTCGGCGGCCTGTTCGACGTGGCGACGCTCGCGAAGCTGCCCAAGCACAACCAGGATCTGGGGCTCACGCTCGGCCATTACGGCGTGCCGGCCGGCCCGTACCTCGTGCTGCCGTTCCTCGGCCCGAGCACGGTGCGCGACGCCGTGGGCACGGCGGGCAACTACTTCATCAACCCGCTCACCTATGTCGATCCGCCGGCGCTCAGCTGGGGGCTCTACGGCCTGAACGTGGTCAGCACGCGGGCGAATTTGCTCGGCGCGAGCGACATTCTCGAAGGCGCCGCCATCGACAAGTACTCGTTCGTGCGCAACGGCTACCTGCAGCGCCGCCGCTATCAGCTTTCCGACGGCAAGGGCGATGCGTCGTCGAATCTGCCCGACTACGGCGAAGGCGCACCGCCGCCCAAGTACGAGGACGTCGATCAGGGTGCGGCGCCGGCCACAGCGGCTTCGGGCGCGGGCAATGCGGCAGCGGCGGCAGCAGCAGCGCCAGCGGCTTCCGGCGCGCAGGCCGCGGGCACGTCGGCGTTCCCGGCGCCGCTGGTCGGCCCGACGGGCGCCGTGGCCCCCAACGGCGCCTCGGATACGACCGTTCCGGCCGACCAGATGGTGCCGCCCGCGCGCGTGGGCTATCCGTCGCTGCTGCGCCTGCGCTGAGGCGGCCGTTCAGGTCTTTTCATGCATAGATCAGACAAAAAGAGGCCTATCTGGCTGACGTAACAACCAGAAACAACCCGAAACGCTTGTCGCAGAATCTTCGCAGTTCAAGGGTGGAGCCAGATGGAACTCGCGTGATATCGTTGGCTCCAACGGGGCGCTTCCTCCCCATTACGCAGGACTCGATATGAAAAAATTCTTTCTGTTTCCGCTTTTCGCCATGTTTTTTGCGATGACTGGTGCCGCCTCCGCGCAGACGGTGGACACCAGCGACCCGGACGCGATGGTCAAGTCCATCACCCAGCAGGTGATGGACCAGATCCGCGGCGACAAGTCGATCCAGTCGGGCGACGTCAACAAGATCACCCAGCTCGTCAACGAGAAGATCCTGCCGTACACGGACTTCCGCCGCACGACGCAGCTCGCGATGGGCCGCAACTGGCGCACGGCCACGCCGGACCAGCAGACCCAGGTCATCGAGCAGTTCAAGACGCTCCTGATTCGCACGTACTCGGGCGCGCTCGCCCAGGTGCGCGACCAGCAGATCCAGTACAAGCCGTTCCGCGCGAACCCGGACGACACCGACGTGGTGGTGCGCTCGACCGTCATGAACAACGGCCAGCCGATCGAGCTCGACTACCGCCTGTACAAGACGCCGCAAGGCTGGCGCGTGTATGACATCAACGTGCTCGGCGCCTGGCTGATCCAGGCGTACCAGCAGCAGTTCCAGGAAAAGATCCAGCAGGGCGGCGTGGACGGCCTGATCCAGTTCCTCACGCAACGCAACCAGCAGCTCGCCGCGGGCAAGGCCTCGTGAGCGCGAGCTTCGACACCGGCGCCACGCTGACCCACGAGAGCGCGAAAGCCGCGCTCTCGGCGGGTCTCGCGCGGATCGCGCAGGGCGCGACCGCCGTGGACTGCGCGCCGCTCACGCATTTCGATTCGTCGGCGCTCGCCGTGCTGATCGCGTGGCAGCGCGCCGCGCGCGAGCGCGGCACCCCGCTCGCCGTTCTCAACCTGCCCCCCAAGCTCGCGAGTCTCGCGCACGCCTACGGCGTCGATCCGCTCCTTCACGAGCGACATTGACGCGCAGCGGGCCATCGGCCCGTTGCTTTCCCCGCTTCGGGCCAGGTCGGGCCTTCCGACTTTGCCCTATAATCAACCGTTTTTTGGGCATTGCCGCCGGACTTTACGGCGGCCGGACGGCACCACGAGCTGTCCCCCAATTCCCGGTCTCCCCGCAGCATTGATGCACTTATACAGCCGCACCGCTATGAGACGGGCGGCGCTCAAGTCATGCCAGCCATAGAAATCCGTAACGTCAAGAAGCGCTACAAAGAGCTGCAGGCGCTCAAGGGCGTCAGCTTCACGGTCGAAGAGGGCGAATTCTTCGGGCTGCTCGGTCCGAACGGTGCGGGCAAGACGACGCTCATCAGCATACTCGCGGGTCTCGCGCGTGCCGACGAAGGGTCGATCGCCGTGCGCGGCCACGACGTCGTCGAGGACTACCGCAACGCGCGCCGCAGCCTCGGCGTCGTGCCCCAGGAACTCGTATTCGACCCGTTCTTCACGGTGCGCGAGACGCTGCGCATCCAGTCCGGCTACTTCGGCCTGCGCAACAACGACGCGTGGATCGACGAGGTGATGGCGAACCTCGACCTCACCGAAAAGGCCGACGTCAACATGCGTGCGCTCTCGGGCGGCATGAAGCGCCGCGTGCTGGTGGCGCAGGCGCTCGTGCACCGTCCGCCCGTGATCGTGCTCGACGAGCCGACCGCCGGCGTCGACGTCGAGTTGCGCCAGACGCTCTGGAAGTTCATCGCGCGTCTGAACCGCGAAGGCCACACGATCGTGCTGACCACGCACTATCTCGAAGAGGCCGAAGAGCTCTGCGACCGCATCGCCATGCTGCGCCGCGGCGAGGTGGTGGCGCTCGAGCGCACGAGCGCGCTCCTGCAGCGCTTCGCGGGCACGCAGCTGTTCCTGCGTTTCTCCGAGGGCGTGCTGCCCGCCGAGCTGCGCGCGCTCGAAGTCGATCCGTCGAACGTCAATGCGCACCAGCACCTGCTGCGTCTCGCCAATTACGACGAGGTCGAGCGCATTCTCGCGCTGTGCCGCGCGAACGGTTGCAAGCTTGAGGAAATCGAGGTCCGCAAGGCCGATCTGGAGGATGTTTTCGTGCAGGTGATGAGCGGTCCGGAAGTGATCGAGGGGCTGGCATGAGCGGGTTCCGTACGCTGTTCTACAAGGAAGTCCTGCGCTTCTGGAAGGTCGCGTTCCAGACCGTGCTCGCGCCCGTCATCACCGCGCTGCTCTATCTGACGATCTTCGGCCACGCGCTGCGCGGCCACGTGCAGGTGTATCCGGGCGTGGAGTACACGAGTTTCCTGATCCCCGGCCTCGTGATGATGAGCGTGCTGCAGAATGCGTTCGCGAACAGCTCGTCGTCCTTGATCCAGTCGAAGATCACCGGCAATCTCGTTTTCGTTCTGCTGCCGCCGCTCGCCGCCTGGGAGATGTTCGGGGCCTACGTGCTCGCGTCCATCGTGCGCGGGCTCGCGGTCGGCGCGGGGGTGTTCGTCGTGACGATCTGGTTCATTCCGGTCAGCTTCGCGGCGCCGCTCTATATCGTGGCGTTCGCGGTGCTCGGCTCGGCCATACTCGGCACGCTCGGCCTCATCGCCGGCATCTGGGCCGAGAAGTTCGACCAGCTCGCCGCGTTCCAGAATTTCCTCATCATGCCGCTCACGTTCCTCTCGGGCGTGTTCTATTCGACGCATACGCTGCCGCCCGTGTGGCGCGAAGTGTCGCGGCTCAATCCGTTTTTCTACATGATCGACGGTTTTCGCTACGGTTTCTTCGGTTTGTCCGACGTGAATCCGTTCGCGAGCCTTTCGATCGTTTTCGTCTTTTTCGTGGCGCTCGCCGCGCTCGCGATGCGTCTGCTCGCGAGCGGCTACAAGCTGCGTCACTAAGCAGGACAGGAGCTTCTCACCATGTTGCCGACTCCGGAACAGGTCAAGCAGTACATCTCGGCAGGGCTCGCGTGCGAGCACCTCGAAGTGGAAGGCGACGGCCAGCACTTCTTCGCGACCATCGTTTCGCCGTCCTTCGAAGGCAAACGCCTGATCCAGCGCCATCAGCTCGTCTATGCCGCGCTTGGCGACCGCATGCGCGAGGAGATCCACGCGCTCAGCATGAAGACGCTCACGCCCGCCGAATGGCAGAACGCATAATCCGGAATATCAGTGCGAATTACCCAGGACAAAGACAGCGCCGCCAGTGGCGCCACCGCTGAAGCGAAGACCGCGGCGCCGCAGGCAGGCCGTACCGATCAGGAAACCTCAGGCATGGACAAACTCGTCATCGTCGGCGGGCAGAAGCTCGCGGGGGAAGTGGCCGTTTCCGGCGCGAAGAATGCCGCGCTGCCCATTCTGTGCGCGGGCCTCCTGAGCGCGGAGCCGGTGCATCTCGAGAACGTGCCCAACCTGCAGGACGTGCGCACCACGCTCAAGCTGCTCGACCAGATGGGCGTGCGCACCGAACAGGCGGGCAGCCACGTGCAGCTCGACGCCTCGGGCGTGACCAATCTCGTCGCGCCCTACGAACTCGTGAAGACCATGCGCGCCTCGATCCTCGTGCTCGGGCCGCTCGTCGCGCGCTTCGGCGAGGCGAAGGTGTCGCTGCCGGGCGGCTGCGCGATCGGCGCGCGCCCCGTGGACCAGCACATCAAGGGCCTGCAGGCGATGGGCGCCGAGATCACGATCGAGCACGGCTTCATCGAAGCGCGCGCGAAGCGCCTGAAGGGCGCGCGCATCGTTACCGACATGATCACGGTCACCGGCACGGAAAACCTGTTGATGGCCGCCGTGCTCGCCGAAGGCGAGACCGTGATCGAGAACGCCGCGCGCGAGCCCGAAGTGAGCGACCTCGCGCACCTGCTGGTGGCGATGGGCGCGAAGATCGACGGCATCGGCACCGACCGCCTCGTGATCCAGGGCGTGGACAAGCTGCACGGCGCCACGCACACGGTCATTCCCGACCGCATCGAAGCCGGCACGTTCCTGTGCGCGGTGGCGGCCGCCGGCGGCGACGTCACGCTGCGCCATGTGCGCCCGGGCATCCTCGACGCCGTGGTCGAGAAGCTGAGCGAAGCGGGCGTCGCGATCGAAGAGGGCGACGACTGGATGCGCGTGCGCATGGACGGCCGCGCGCGCGCCGTGAACGTGCGCACCTCCGAATATCCGGCCTTCCCGACCGACATGCAGGCGCAGTTCATGGCGCTCAACGCGCTGGCGGACGGCACCTCGCAGGTCGTGGAAACGATCTTCGAGAACCGCTTCATGCACGTGCAGGAGCTCAACCGCCTCGGTGCGAGCATCACTATCGACGGCAACACCGCGCTCGTCGCGGGCGTCGAGAAGCTCTCGGGCGCGAAGGTCATGGCCACCGATCTGCGCGCATCGGCGAGCCTCGTGATCGCGGGCCTGTGCGCCGACGGCGAAACGCTGATCGACCGCATCTATCACCTCGACCGCGGCTACGACCGCATGGAAGAGAAGCTCACGAAGATCGGCGCGAACGTGAAGCGCATCAAGGGGAACGCAGCATGAGCACCGTCCAGACGCCGGCTGCGGCGGCAGGCGCGCCGCTCACGCTCGCGCTTTCGAAGGGCCGCATCTTCGAAGAGACGATGCCGCTTCTCGCCGCCGCGGGCGTGCAGGTGGCCGAAGATCCGGAGACCTCGCGCAAGCTGATCCTGCCGACCACCGACCCGAACCTGCGCGTGATCATCGTGCGCGCGACCGACGTGCCGACCTACGTGGAATACGGCGCGGCGGACTTCGGCGTGGCGGGCAAGGACGTGCTGCTCGAACACGGCGGCAGCGGTCTCTATCAGCCGATCGATCTCGACATCGCGTGCTGCCGCATGTCGGTGGCCGTGAAGGCGGGCTTCGATTATGCGAATGCGGTGCGCCAGGGTGCGCGCCTGCGCGTCGCGACGAAATACACGGAAACCGCGCGGCAGCATTTCGCGGCGAAGGGCGTGCACGTCGATCTCATCAAGCTCTATGGCTCGATGGAACTGGCGCCGCTCGTGGGTCTCGCCGACGCGATCGTCGATCTCGTCAGCTCGGGCGGCACGCTGCGCGCGAACAATCTGGTCGAGGTGGAGGAGATCATGCCGATCTCGTCGCGCCTCGTCGTGAACCAGGCGGCGCTCAAGCTCAAGCGCGCCGCGTTGCGGCCTTTCATCGACGCGTTCGAACGCGCGTCGCGGCGCAGCGCGGACGTGGCCGCCGGCTAAAGGTCCGCCGAAGGGCGGCCACGGACCGGCCAAGGCAAGGCGTCGTCGGCGCGAGGGGCGGCTTTACGGTACCGCGCGCACAATCGTTACGGATGGATATCAGCATGGCTATCACGATTCGCAAACTCGATTCCAGCGTCGAAGGCTTCAAGAAGGCGCTGCACGCGGTGCTCGCGTTCGAGGCGAGCGAAGACGAGGCGATCGAGCGCTCGGTGGCGCAGATTCTTGCCGACGTGAAGGCGCGCGGCGACGCGGCGGTGCTCGAGTACACGAACCGCTTCGACCGCCTTTCGGCGACGAGCGTCGCGGCGCTCGAATTGCCGATGAGCGAGCTCGAAGCGGCGCTCGAGAGCCTCGAGCCCAAGCAGCGCGCGGCGCTCGAAGCGGCGGCGGCGCGCGTGCGCGGCTACCACGAGAAGCAGCGCATCGAGTGCGGCTCGCACAGCTGGCAGTACACCGAAGCGGACGGCACGGTGCTCGGCCAGAAGGTCACGCCGCTCGATCGCGTGGGCCTGTACGTGCCGGGCGGCAAGGCGGCGTATCCGTCGTCGGTGCTGATGAACGCGATTCCCGCGCGCGTGGCGGGCGTGCGCGAGATCATCATGGTTGTGCCCACGCCGGACGGCGTGAAAAATCCGCTCGTGCTGGCGGCCGCACTGCTGGGCGGCGTGGACCGCGTGTTCACGATCGGCGGCGCCCAGGCCGTGGCGGCGCTCGCTTACGGCACCGGGACCATTCCGGCCGTGGACAAGATCTGCGGCCCGGGCAATGCCTACGTGGCTTCGGCCAAGCGCCGCGTGTTCGGCACGGTCGGCATCGACATGATCGCCGGTCCCTCGGAAATCCTCGTGCTGTGCGACGGCACGACCGATCCGCGCTGGGTGGCGATGGACCTGTTCTCGCAGGCCGAGCACGACGAACTCGCGCAGTCGATCCTGCTGTGCCCGGACGCGGCGTTCATCGCGCGCGTGGAGGAGGCCATCGGCGAGCTGCTGCCGACCATGCCGCGTGCCGACGTGATCGCCACCTCGCTCACCCACCGCGGCGCGCTGGTGAAGGTGCGCGACATGGCCGAAGCCTGCGCGATCGCCAACGAGATCGCGCCGGAGCACCTCGAAATCTCGGCGCTGGAGCCGCAGAAGTGGGGCAACGAAATTCGCCACGCGGGCGCGATCTTCCTCGGCCGCTACACGAGCGAGAGCCTCGGCGACTACTGCGCGGGGCCGAATCACGTGCTGCCTACGTCTCGTACCGCACGTTTCTCGTCGCCGCTCGGCGTCTATGATTTCTTCAAGCGGTCGAGCGTCATCGAGGTCAGCGCGGAAGGTGCGCAGACGCTCGGCGAAATCGCCGCGGAACTCGCGTACGGCGAGGGCCTGCAGGCGCATGCACGCAGCGCCGAATACCGGATGAAGCCGCTCTGAGCTTTGCGGCAGGTCCGGTGCGTTCGGTGCAGGAAGGCCGGGCGCGCCGGGCCTCTCCCGGCGTGCCGCCGTTTTCCGGCCGCCGGGGCCGGCTTCGCACCGCCGGCGTACGATCCTCGAGACACTTGCGATAACCAGCGCGGCTTCGAAGCCGCCCGATAGAGGCCGGCGCGCCTCCCGAGCGCCGCCCATCAGACATGACCACACCACACGACATCCTGCGCCCCGACGTTCTCGCGATGACGAGCTATCCGGTGCCCGACGCCACCGGCTTCGTGAAGCTCGACGCCATGGAAAACCCGTTCTCGCTGCCCGCCGGCCTCGCGGCACAGTTGGGCGAGCATCTGGCCGGCGTGGCGCTGAACCGCTATCCGGCGCCGCGTCCCGAAGCCCTCATCGCGAAGCTCAAGACGGTCATGGGCGTGCCGGCCGACTGCGACGTGCTGCTCGGCAACGGTTCGGACGAGATCATCAGCATGATCACGACGGCGTGCGCGAAGCCGGGCGCGAAGGTGCTCGCGCCGGTGCCGGGTTTCGTGATGTATGCGATGTCGGCGAAGTTCGCGCAGCTTGAGTTCGTGGATGTGCCGCTGCGCGCCGACTTCACGCTCGACGCCGACGCCGTGGTGGCGGCCATCGCCGCGCACCGTCCCGCCGTGATCTGGCTCGCCTACCCGAACAACCCCACGGGCACGCTTTTCGACGACGCCGACATCGAGCGCATCATTGCTGCCGCCCAGGCGGCGCAGGGGCTCGTGGTGATCGACGAGGCCTACCAGCCGTTCGCGCAAAAGAGCTGGATGCCGCGCGCGGGCGAGTTCGACAACGTGGTGGTGATGCGCACCATGTCGAAGCTCGGACTGGCCGGTATCCGCCTCGGCTATCTGGCCGGACGCCCCTCGTGGCTCAACGAATTCGACAAGGTGCGGCCGCCGTACAACATCAACGTGCTCACCCAGGCGGCGGCGAATTTCCTGCTCGATCACGTGGATGTGCTCGACGCACAAGCCGCGCAGTTGCGCGCCGAACGCGCCGTACTGGCGGACGAAGTGGCGAAACTGCCGGGCGCCGAGGTGTTCGAAAGTGCCGGCAATTTCCTGCTCGTGCGCGTGCCGGATGCCGCTTCGGTGTTCGATACCCTGCTCGCGGCACGGGTTCTGATCAAAAACGTGAGTAAAATGCATCCATTGCTGGCGAATTGTGTTCGCCTCACGGTCGGGACACCCGACGAAAACGCGCAGCTCCTCGCCGCGCTGAAGCTCGTCCTGAAGTGAGCTTCATTCTCTAACTCTCCTGTTACGGGCTGTTTGAAGGAAATTGCCATGCGCGTCGCGCAAGTCGTTCGCAACACCAGCGAAACGCAAATCCGCGTGAAGATCAATCTGGACGGCACCGGCGAGCAGAAGCTCGCGACCGGTGTGCCGTTTCTCGATCACATGCTCGACCAGATCGCACGACACGGTCTGATCGACCTGGAAATCGAAGCGCATGGCGACACCCATATCGACGACCACCATACGGTGGAGGACGTCGGCATCACGCTCGGCCAAGCCGTGGCGCAGGCGATCGGCGACAAGAAGGGCATTCGCCGCTACGGCCATGCCTACGTGCCGCTCGACGAGGCGCTCTCGCGCGTCGTGATCGACTTTTCGGGCCGTCCGGGCCTCGAGTTCCACGTGCCGTTTACGCGCGCGCGCATCGGTACGTTCGATGTCGATCTGTCGATCGAGTTCTTCCGCGGCTTCGTCAACCACGCGGGCGTGACGCTTCACATCGACAATCTGCGCGGGCTGAATGCCCACCATCAGATGGAAACCGTGTTCAAGGCGTTCGGGCGCGCGCTGCGCCAGGCCGCCGAGCTCGACGAGCGCGCGGCGGGCAAGATTCCGTCCACGAAGGGCAGCCTTTAATCCGCGACGAACCTGGGCGACGGCTGGCGAGAGGCGGCGGCGAGCCTGCCGCCCCCGCGGCGCGCACGGCAACGGGCCGTCGTGTCGGCGCCCGGTCGCTCGAGCATGAGGATTGGAGGGCGGCCGTGGCAGCGCCTCTCCTCGGCGACGCCATTCGAGGCACGTGAAACGGTTTAAAGCGCGATTCGATATGCGATTCGATGCGCAACTCAAAGCGAAGTGATGCCAGGAGCAGGGCCCGCGCGGCCCGATTCGAGATGAAGACTTCAATTGCGATTGTGGACTATGGGATGGGCAACCTGCGCTCGGTGGCGCAGGCGCTGAAGCAGGCTGCGCCGGAAGCCGAGGTGGCTATCGTCGAGCGCCCCGAGGCGATCCGCGCGGCCGACCGCGTGGTGCTGCCCGGCCAGGGCGCGATGCCCGACTGCATGCGCTCGCTCGCCGAATCCGGCTTGCAGGACGCCGTGATCGAGGCCTCGCGTACCAAACCGCTGATGGGCGTGTGCGTGGGCGAGCAGATGCTGTTCGACTGGAGCGCCGAAGGCGACACGAAGGGCCTGGGTCTTTTGCCCGGCAAGGTCGTGCGTTTCGAGCTGGAAGGCCGGCTGCAGGACGACGGCTCGCGCTTCAAGGTGCCGCAGATGGGCTGGAACCGGGTGCGCCAGGCGCGCGCGCACGCGCTGTGGGACGGCGTGCCCGACGGCAGCTACTTCTACTTCGTGCATAGCTACTACGTCGTACCCGACGAGGCGGCCCATTCGGTAGGCGAAACGCCGTACGGCGCCGCCTTTACCTCGGCCGTGGCGCGGGATAACATCTTCGCCACCCAATTTCACCCGGAAAAAAGCGCCGCGGCGGGTTTGCGCCTTTATCGCAACTTCGTCCACTGGAACCCGTAACGACCCGAGCGGGCTTCTCGCGACGCAGGCATCGACCGTTCGGCCAACGTGGCTGCCAAGCCGACTGGCGTCAGCAAGACCGCCCAAAGAGTTGTACTAAACTAGCGAAACGGCGTCGGATCGGGCCTTTTTTCCGCCGGTGCCGGCTGTTTTCAACCTTATTCCCAGATAACACCCGATAGCTATGCTGCTGATTCCGGCCATCGATCTCAAAGACGGTCACTGCGTGCGCCTCAAACAAGGCGATATGGACCAGGCGACGATTTTCTCCGAAGAGCCGGCGGCCATGGCCCGACATTGGCTCGAGCGCGGCGCGCGGCGTCTGCACCTCGTCGACCTGAACGGCGCGTTCGCAGGCAAGCCGAAGAACGAAGACGCCATCCGCGAGATCATCGCGGAAGTGGGCGACCAGATTCCCGTGCAACTGGGCGGCGGCATTCGCGACCTCGACACCATCGAGCGTTACCTGGATGACGGCCTCTCGTACGTGATCATCGGCACCGCCGCGGTCAAGAACCCGGGCTTCCTCCAGGAAGCGTGCACTGCATTCGGGGGCCATATCATCGTCGGCCTCGACGCGAAGGACGGCAAGGTCGCCACCGACGGCTGGAGCAAGCTCACGGGCCACGAAGTGGTGGATCTCGCGCGCAAGTTCGAGGACTACGGCGTCGAATCGATCATCTACACGGACATCGGCCGCGACGGCATGCTTCAGGGCATCAACATCGAAGCCACGGTGCGCCTCGCCCGTGCGGTGAAGATCCCCATCATCGCGAGCGGCGGCCTGTCGAACATGGCCGACATCGATTCGCTTTGCGAAGTGGAAGACGAAGGCATCGAAGGCGTGATCTGCGGCCGCGCGATCTATTCGGGCGACCTCGACTTCTCGCAGGCCCAGACGCGCGCGGACAGCCTGCGCGAATCGGACGACGCCTGACCCCATCGACTGGCACCACCGACTGGCAACACCGGCAAGATCATGGCTCTACCCAAACGCATCATCCCCTGTCTCGACGTGACCGCCGGGCGGGTCGTCAAGGGCGTCAATTTCGTCGAACTGCGCGATGCCGGCGACCCCGTCGAAATCGCGCGCCGTTACGACGACCAGGGCGCCGACGAACTCACCTTCCTCGACATCACGGCCACCTCCGACCAGCGCGACCTGATCCTGCCGATCATCGAAGCGGTGGCTTCGCAGGTGTTCATTCCGCTGACGGTGGGCGGCGGCGTGCGTGCCGTGGAGGACGTGCGGCGCCTGCTCAATGCGGGCGCGGACAAGATCAGCATGAATTCGTCTGCGGTAGCGAATCCGCAGCTCGTGCGCGACGCGGCGGACAAATACGGCTCGCAGTGCATCGTCGTCGCCATCGACGCCAAGCGCACTTCGGCCCCCGGCGAGCCGTCGCGCTGGGAGGTGTTCACGCACGGCGGCCGCAAGGCCACGGGCATCGACGCGGTGGAGTGGGCGCGCAAGATGGCCGAGCTCGGCGCGGGCGAGATCCTGCTCACGAGCATGGATCGCGACGGGACCAAGAGCGGTTTCGACCTCGATCTCACGTGTGCCGTCTCCGACGCGGTGCCGGTGCCGGTGATCGCCTCGGGCGGCGTGGGCGGCCTGCAGGATCTCGCGGACGGCATCGTGAAAGGCCGCGCCGACGCGGTGCTGGCGGCGAGCATCTTCCACTATGGCGAGCACACGGTGGGCGAGGCGAAGCGCTTCATGGCCAATCAGGGCATTTCGGTGAGGTTGTGACGTGACGACGAACGCTATTGAAAAGGCGGCCTGGCTCGACAAGGTCAACTGGGACGCCAACGGTCTCGTACCGGTGATCGCGCAGGAAGCGACCACGGGCGACGTGCTGATGTTCGCGTGGATGAACCGCGAGGCACTCGCGAAGACGGTCGAAACGGGCCGCGCGGTGTACTTCTCGCGCTCGCGCCAGCGCCTGTGGTTCAAGGGCGAGGAATCGGGCCACGTGCAGCACGTGCGCGACATCCGCCTCGACTGCGACGAGGACGTCGTGCTGATCAAGGTGGAGCAGGTCTCGGGCATCGCGTGCCACACGGGCCGTCACTCGTGCTTTTTCCAGCAATTCGAAGGCACGGTCGAGGAGGGCCGCTGGGTCGCCGTCGATCCCGTGCTGAAAGACCCCGAACACATCTACAAATGACGCAACCCACCACCAACGACACCTTGCTGCGCCTTGCCGCGGTGATCGACAGCCGCAAGGGCGGCGATCCGGACGCTTCCTACGTCGCGCGCCTGTTTCACAAGGGCGACGATGCCGTGCTCAAGAAGATCGGCGAAGAGGCGACCGAAGTCGTGCTGGCCGCGAAGGACGTGCGCCAGGGCGGCGCACCGACGGCGCTGGTGGGCGAAGTGGCCGACCTGTGGTTCCACTGCCTCGTGGCGCTGTCGCATTTCAACCTGAGTCCGGCCGACGTGCTGGCCGAACTGGAGCGCCGCGAAGGGCTCTCGGGGCTCGAGGAAAAAGCGCTGCGCAAGAGCCGCGAGCGCGAGGAAAGCGGCGACTGAGCCGCCGGGCCTGCAAGCCCGCCCTCTTTCTAACGACGACGCTGTATCCTGAACGTGCCGGCGGCTTGCCCCAGCCACCGTCGATTCACTGATTGGGAGACGAGCAGCATGTCCATGCCCGGCGGATATCCGCCTCCGACCGTTCGGGATCCGCTCGAAGCGGATCGTCTGCGCAGCCTGCGCACCCTCACACACGTGCTCTACGCGCTCTACGCCGTGTACTGGCTCACGGGCGGCGTTTCGGTGCTGGTCGCGATCATCCTGAATTACCTCAAGCGCGACGAGGCGCTCGGCACGCCCTACGAGCAGCACTTCACCTGGCAGATCCGCACGTTCTGGCTGGGTCTCGCCGGCCACCTGATCGCCGTGGCGTTCTTCATCGTGCTGATCGGCATTCCATTTCTTTGGGCTGTCGCGATCTGGACGTTGTACCGTATCATCAAAGGCTGGCTGTACCTGTACGACAACAAGCCGCTGGTCGACCCGCGCGGGTGGGTTTGACCGGCCGGGCCTACTGCCGTCATTCCCCCGGAGCACCATGAGTCACGACCGCAGCACCTGTCTTTTCTGCAAGATTGCCGACGGCGCCATCCCCAGCACCCGGGTGTACGAAGACGACGAGTTCGTGGCCTTCCGCGATATCCGTCCCGCGGCGCAAACGCATGTGCTCGTCATCCCGCGCCAGCATATTCCTACCCTTTCGGATTGCAACGAAACCGACGCTGCGCTGCTTGGTAGAATGTTTGTACTGGTTGCGCGTCTGGCAAAAGAGCTGGGCGTGGCGTACACGGGTGGCGACACCGGGTTTCGCACCGTCGTGAACACGGGGCCCGGCGGCGGGCAGGAGGTGTATCACCTGCACGCGCATGTGCTGGCCGGGCCGCGTCCGTGGCACCGCATGGGCTGAATGCCACGCTGACGCCACACTGCACCGGCACTATTTTCGAGTCGCGCCATGTCCTGCAAAGGGTGGCGCATACAAGCGGCGCGCCAACGGCGTTCCGCGGATTGCCTGCCGCGCATGAGGCGCGGTAACGGGGTCAAGGAGAATTGGAATCATGGGTTCGTTGAGCATCTGGCACTGGCTGATCGTTTTGCTGATCGTGGCGCTCGTCTTCGGCACGAAGAAACTGCGCAATATCGGCAGCGACCTGGGTGGCGCCGTGAAGGGTTTCAAGGAAGGCATGCGTGACGGCGAGACGCCCGAAGGCGACGCCCAGAAGCGCGAACTGCCGGCGGGCGGCAGCACGGTCGATGTCGAAGCCAAGGACAAGACCTCGCGTTCGAACGACTACCGCTAAGGCGGCCGGTCGTCCCACCTCAGGCTGACGGAAAGCTCCCTCCATGCTCGATCTGGGTCTTACCAAGATGGCGCTGATCGGCGTCGTCGCGCTGGTCGTGCTCGGGCCAGAGCGGTTGCCGCGCGTCGCGCGCACCGCCGGGGCCCTGTTCGGCCGCGCCCAGCGCTATATCAACGACGTCAAGGCGGAAGTCACGCGCGAGATCGAACTCGACGAACTGCGCCGCATGAAGACCGATTTCCAGGAAGCGGCGAGCAACGTCGAAAAGACCGTCCAGGACAACCTGCGCAAGCATGAGACCGAGCTCAACGACGCGTGGGCGAGCGGTACGTCGGTGTCGCCGAGCATTGCCGGCGGGGCGCCGGGCGTTGCTGAGGAACTGGCCGCCGGATCGGCGGCCGACACGTCGTCCTGGCGCAGCGGCAACGCGGGTGCGCCGGCCAAACGCAAGAACTGGCGCGTGAAGCAGACCGCGGCGCCGCTCTGGTACAAACGCGCCACGCTGCGGCGCACGCGTGTCCAGTCGGGCGCGGCGCGCGTCGCGCAGCATACGCCGGCCAGCCTGCGCCGTCCGGTGCGTTTCTTCTGATGTCCATCTTGCGCACGTTCATCATCAATCGAGGGCCGGTGTGAGCGACCCCCAGCAAAAACAGGATGAAGGTACCGAAGAGACCTTCATCTCCCATCTCGTCGAACTGCGCGACCGCATCATCCGCGCGGGCGTGGCCGTCATCGTCGTGTTCATCGGGCTCGTGTACTGGGCCCCGGACATCTTCCGGCTGCTCGCGCGCCCGCTCATGCAGAACCTGCCGCGCGACGGCAAGATGATCGTCACCGACGTCACCGGTTCGTTCTTCGTGCCGATGAAGGTCACGATGATGGTCGCGTTCGTGATCGCGCTGCCGGTCGTGCTCTACCAGATCTGGGCCTTCGTGGCGCCGGGCCTCTATCAGCACGAGAAGAAGCTCGTGGCGCCGCTCGTGGCGAGCAGCTACACGCTCTTCCTGTGCGGCATGGCGTTCGCCTACTTCGTCGTGTTTCCGACCATCTTCCGCGTCATGGCGCACTACAACGCGCCGCTGGGCGCGGAGATGACGACCGATATCGATAATTACCTGAGTTTCGTGCTCACCATGTTCCTTGCGTTCGGTGTGACCTTCGAGGTGCCGATCGTCGTGGTGCTGCTCGTGCGTATGAACCTGCTGACGGTGAAGAAGCTCAAGGAGATTCGTCCGTACGTGGTCGTGGGCGCGTTCGTTGTCTCGGCGGTCGTGACGCCACCGGATGTGTTCTCGCAGCTCATCCTCGCGCTGCCGCTGATCGTGCTGTACGAAGCCGGGATCATTGCCGCGCGGATCTTCGTCGGCACCGGCGAGAAACCGGCCGACGAAAGCCAGGCAGCCAGCAGCTAGGCCAGTGCGCCGCACTGCCCGCAGGCGGCCAGGCGATTCAGGCGGGTCACGCCAACGAAAAAGGCCGCGAACGGTGAGTTCGCGGCCTTTGTCTTTCCGGCGGGCGCCTCGCTCAGGCGATCAGCCGCCGTTGTCGTCGTCTTCGCCGTCTTCCTGCTCCGGCTGCCTGGGCGGCGGTGGCCGCTTGCCGATCAGCACGTCCAGATCCATGTCCTTGTTCTTGCGCACGAGGTGAACCTTGGCGTCCGTGCCGGGCTTGATCTGCGCGATGACGTTCAGAAGCCGCGTCGTGTCGGTGATTTCCTCGCCGTTCACGGAAAGCAGGATGTCGCCCGGCTTGATGCCGGCCTTGTCCGCCGGGCCGCCCTGCAGCACGCCCGCGACGATCGCGCCCGACTTCTGGTTCAGCCCGAACGACTCGGCGATCTCGGGCGTCACGTCCTGCGGCTCCACGCCGATCCAGCCGCGCGTGACCGAGCCGGTGGTGATGATGCTCTCCAGCACGCTGCGCGCCGTGGAGACGGGAATGGCGAAGCCGATCCCGAGCGAGCCGCCCGAGCGCGAGTAGATGGCCGTGTTGATGCCGAGCAGGTTGCCATTCACGTCGACGAGCGCGCCGCCGGAGTTGCCGGGGTTGATCGGCGCGTCGGTCTGGATGAAATTCTCGAAGGTATTGATGCCGAGGTGATTGCGCCCGAGCGCGCTGATGATGCCCATGGTGACCGTCTGGCCCACGCCGAACGGATTGCCGATGGCGAGCACCACGTCGCCCACGCGCGCCTGGTCCATGCGGCCGAGCGTGATGGTGGGCAGGTTCGGCAGGTTGATCTTGAGCACCGCCAGGTCGGTTTCCGGATCGATGCCGATGACTTTCGCGTTGGTGGTGCGGCCGTCCGAGAGCGCGATTTCGATCTGATCCGCGCCGTCGATCACGTGCTGGTTCGTTAGAATGTAACCGTCCGGACTGACAATGACCCCCGAGCCGAGATTCGCGGCCGGTTGCTCCTGCTGCTTGCGGTTGTTGTTCTGATTGCCGAAGAAGTAGCGAAATAGCGGGTCGTTCTGGCGCGGATCGGGCGGAAGCGATCCGTCCTTGCTCGAGAATACGTTGACGACCGCGGGCATGGCCTTCTGGGCGGCGTCCGCATAGGAGTTCTGCGCCGTGCCACCGCCGATGCCGGGTGCCACCTCCCGCAGAGCCACGATCGGTTCGGCGAGCTGCTTGCCGAACTGCCCCTGATGCTGCAGCCACTGCGGCTTGAGCGTCGCGACGATGAACATCAACGCGAGCAGGACCGTCACCGCCTGGGCGAAGAACAGCCAAAAGCGTCTAAGCATCTGAAGATTAGAGGATTATATGGATCGGATCGAACTGGAATTGTATCTGAACAATCTTCTCGAAGCCGCGCGCTTCAAGGACTATTGCCCCAACGGCCTGCAGGTGGAGGGGCGCCGCCGCGTGGAGAAGATCGCGACCGGCGTGACCGCCTCGCTCGCATTCCTCGAGGCCGCGCTGGAGTGGGGCGCCGACGCCGTGCTGGTCCATCACGGCTACTTCTGGAAGAACGAGGCGCCGCAGATCACGGGCCGCAAGTACCGGCGCCTGAAGACGCTGCTTCAGAACGATCTGAGCCTCTTCGCCTACCATCTGCCGCTCGACAGCCATCCGGAGCTCGGCAACAACGCCCAGCTGGGCGCGCGCCTCGGCTGGATCGGCGAGCAGCGGTTCGGCGAGCAGGATCTCGGCTGGATGGCGACCTTGCCCATGCCCATCACGCTCGCGCACTTTTCCGCGCAGGTCGAGCAGACGCTGGGTCGCGTGCCGCTCGTGCTGGGCGACCCGGACTGGGAGCTGCGCCGCGTGGCGTGGTGCACGGGCGCGGCGCAGGGCCTCTTCGAAGCCGCGATCGATGCCGGCGCCGACGTTTTCCTGACCGGCGAGATCTCCGAGCCGACTTTCCACGTCGCCGCGGAAAGCGGCGTGGCGTTCCTCGCGGCGGGCCATCACGCGACCGAGCGTTTCGGCGTGCAGGCCGTGGGGGCGCACCTCGCCGATGTATTCGGCATCGAACATCTTTTCATCGATATCCACAATCCGGTGTAAATGCGCTTTAGGTGCGGGCTGGGCGAATTATCCGTTGCATGAGCCGGCGCGTTTGCGCCGGCTGCTGCACGAAACATCGCAAGAGATTTATTCAAGAGTCGTTTACAAAAACAAAATAAAAAACTCTTTTTCGTGCGGGAAAACCCCGAGATATCAAGGACTTCGCGCGCTTTTTAGAAGCCGCCCCTTGTAAATGCCAACTCCATTCGCGCAAACTAGCGTTCGGCGGTAATGAGGGCAGTGAAGCGCGTAGTAAAGCGGGAAAGCACGGCGTGACGGATAAATCCAACTCAGAAGTGGGGCGATGTGATGCGAGACAATGAAAATGACCGCGTCGATGGCAGCCGCCGTACCTGGCTGATTGCGACGTCCGTAGCAGGTGGCATAGGAGGCGTAGCCACTGTCGTACCGTTCGTAGCTTCGTTTGCACCATCCGAGAAAGCGCGCGCCGCCGGGGCGCCCGTCGCAGTCGATATCACCAATCTGGAACCCGGCAGCATGATGACGGTGGCCTGGCGCGGCAAGCCGGTGTGGATCCTGAACCGCACCGACCGCATGATGGCCGATGTCGTGAAGGCCGATCCCGAACTGGCCGACCCGAACTCCGAGCATCCGTTCTCCATGCCGATGCCGGAGTACTGCAAGAACGAATACCGCTCGCGTCCCGAGCACAAGAACATCCTCGTGGCCGTGGCCGTCTGCACCCATCTGGGCTGCACGCCGACACCGCGCTTCCAGGAAGGCCCGCAGCCCAATCTCCCCGACGACTGGCCCGGCGGCTTTCTCTGTCCGTGCCACGGCTCCACCTACGACCTCGCCGGGCGCGTGTTCAAGAACAAGCCCGCGCCGCAGAACCTCGACATCCCCCGGTACATGTTCGCGTCTGCCACGCAGATCGTGATCGGCAAGGACGAACAAGGAGAAGCGTAATGGCGACGGGAACCGACAACAAGGTTGAGACGACGGGACTGCTCGGCTGGATCGACAAGCGTTTCCCGCTCACCGCGACATGGCGCGCGCATGTGTCCGAGTACTACGCGCCCAAGAACTTCAACTTCTGGTACTTCTTCGGCTCGCTCGCGCTGCTCGTGCTGGTGAACCAGATCGTCACCGGCATCTTCCTTACCATGAACTACAAGCCCGACTCGACGCTCGCGTTCGCGTCGGTGGAGTACATCATGCGCGAGGTGCCGTGGGGCTGGCTGATCCGCTACATGCACTCGACGGGCGCCTCGATGTTCTTCGTGGTCGTCTATCTGCACATGTTTCGCGGGCTTTTGTACGGTTCTTACCGCAAACCGCGCGAACTCGTCTGGATCTTCGGCTGCGCGATCTTTCTGTGCCTGATGGCCGAAGCGTTCTTCGGCTACCTGCTGCCGTGGGGCCAGATGTCGTTCTGGGGCGCCCAGGTGATCGTGAACCTGTTCTCGGCGATTCCGTTCATCGGGCCGGATCTCTCGCTCTGGATTCGCGGCGACTACGTCGTGTCGGACGTCACGCTCAACCGCTTCTTCGCGTTCCATGTGATCGCGATTCCGCTGGTGCTGATCGGGCTCGTTGTCGCGCACATCGTCGCGCTGCACGAAGTGGGGTCGAACAACCCCGATGGCATTGAGATCAAGGAGAAAAAGGACGCGAACGGCATTCCGCTCGACGGCATTCCGTTCCATCCCTACTACTCGGTGCACGACTTCATGGGCGTGTGCATCTTCCTGATGATCTTCGCGGCGATTGTCTTCTTCGCGCCGGAAATGGGCGGCTACTTCCTCGAAGCGAACAACTTCATCCCGGCCAACCCACTGCAGACGCCGCCCGAAATCGCCCCGGTCTGGTACTTCACGGCGTTCTACGCGATGCTGCGCGCCACGACCGACCCGTTCAAGATCGTGCTGATGATCGTGATCGCGCTGCTCGGCCTGCTTTCGCTCGTGCGGGCGCGCGGCAAATGGCGCGTAGGCCTGCCGGTGCTGGCGATCCTCGTGATCCTCGCCATGTACTTCACTGAATCGAAGTTCTGGGGTGTCGTGGTGATGGGCTCGGCGGTGATTTCGCTCTTCTTCCTGCCCTGGCTCGACCGGGCGCCGGTGAAGTCGATTCGCTACCGGCCGACGTTCCACAAGGTTTTCCTCGGGATTTTCGTCGTCGCCTTCCTGACGCTGGCATTTTTGGGGACAAAACCACCATCGCCTGCGGCCACGCTGATCGCGCAGGTTTGCGCCCTCGTGTATTTCGCGTTTTTCCTCGGCATGCCGGTCTGGACGCCGCTTGGCACGTTCAAGCAGCCGCCTGAGCGCGTGCGGTTCAAGCCCCATTAACCTGTGAGCGAGGAAAACATGACGACAAAATCCCTCTTTGCGGCGCTCACCCGCGTGGGCGCCGGCTTCGGCGTGGCAGCGCTGGCGCTGGTCTGGGCGCTGGCGGCGGCGCCGGCGCAAGCCCAGGAAAACATTCCACTCGACCGCGCACCCGATAACGGCGAAAATCTTGCTTCGCTGCAACACGGCGCGCAATTGTTTGTAAACTATTGCCTGAACTGCCATAGTGCGAACCTGATGCGCTACAGCCGGTTGCAGGATATCGGCATCCCGCAGAAGCAGATCGAGGACAATCTCCTGTTCACGACCGACAAGGTCGGCAACACGATGTCGATCGCCATGCGGCCGGACGACGCGAAAGTGTGGTTCGGCGTGGCGCCGCCGGACCTCTCGGTCGAGGCGCGCGCACGCGGGCGCGACTGGCTGTACACGTATCTGCGCAGCTTCTACCGCGACGACACGCGCCCGACCGGCTGGAACAACCTCGTGTATCCGAACGTGGGCATGCCGCATGTGCTCTGGCAACTGCAGGGCATCCGCACGGCGAAGTTCGAGGACGCGACGGACGCGGAAACCGGCGAGAAGGTCCACAGCTTTACGGGGTTCCAGCAGGTCACGCCGGGGACGCTCACGCCGGTGGATTATGATGCTGCCGTGGCCGATCTGGTGGCGTACCTGGGGTGGATGTCCGAACCAGAGCAGAAGACCCGCAAGCAGCTTGGTGTGTGGGTACTGCTGTTCCTCGGCGTCCTGAGCTTTTTTGCGTGGCGACTGAACGCTGCGTACTGGAAAGATATCAAATAGGCACGTCCTGACCGACGTGGGGCCGGCGCCGCGAGCAAACCGTCTGGACGCTGTCTGACGGATCGTTCGCCCGCTGGCCTTTTGGGTTTATTGAGGAAATGTAAATCATGATGGTTCTGTACTCCGGCACTACCTGCCCGTTCTCCCAGCGTTGCCGGCTGGTGTTGTTCGAAAAGGGCATGGACTTCGAAATTCGCGACGTCGACCTGTTCAACAAGCCGGAAGACATCGCCGTGATGAACCCGTATGGTCAGGTGCCGATTCTGGTCGAACGCGACCTGATTCTGTACGAATCGAACATCATCAACGAGTACATCGACGAGCGCTTCCCGCATCCGCAACTGATGCCGGCCGACCCGGTGCAGCGCGCCCGCGCGCGTCTGTTCCTGCTCAATTTCGAGAAGGAACTGTTCGTGCACGTGAGCACGCTCGAAAACGAGAAGGGCAAGGCGGCCGAGAAGAACCACGAGAAGGCGCGCCTCGCGATCCGCGACCGCCTCACGCAGCTCGCGCCGATCTTCCTGAAGAACAAGTACATGCTGGGCGAAGAGTTCTCGATGCTCGACGTCGCGATCGCGCCGCTCCTGTGGCGCCTCGATCACTACGGCATCGAACTGTCGAAGAACGCCGCGCCGCTGATGAAGTACGCCGAGCGCATTTTCAGCCGTCCGGCCTATATCGAAGCGCTGACGCCTTCGGAAAAGGTGATGCGCCGCTAAGCCTCCCGGGCAACCAGGGGCGGCACGCGCGCGGCTGGCTGGCGCGGCGTGCGCCCCGGCAAAGGATCGTTGATGCAAGAGATTTCCACGAAGCCGTACCTGCTTCGCGCGTTGTACGAATGGTGCACCGACAATGGCTTCACGCCGCATATCGCGGTGCGGGTCGATAACCGGACGCGCGTGCCGCGCCAGTTCGTGCGCGACGGCGAGATCGTGCTGAACATCAGCTTCGAGGCGACGAGCCAGTTGCAGATGGGCAACGAGATGATCGAGTTCCACGCCCGCTTTTCCGGCAAGTCGCACAAGATCGAGGTGCCGGTGCCGAACGTGCTGGCGATCTACGCGCGCGAGAACGGACAGGGCATGGCGTTTCCGGTCGAAGCCGCGGCGGGCGATGCCAACGACGTGCTGCCTTCCGCTCAGGACGAGCACGAAGAGGCGGGCGCTGGCGAGTCGCACGAAGCGGCCGACGCTGCACAGCAGGCTGCCGAGCCGGATGTTCCCGAGAAGGGTGGCGACGACGGCGCGAAGGGCGGCAAGGGCCACCTCAAGATCGTGAAATGAGGTAGAATCGCGGGCTACGCCGGCTTAGCTCATCTGGTAGAGCAGTTGATTTGTAATCATCAGGTGGCGGGTTCGAGTCCTGCAGCCGGCACCAGTACCCATACGGGTTCCAGAGATGGGACCCGTTTTTTTTTGCTCTACAAAAGACGGCTTGTTCTACAAACGGGTTGGGTTTGGCGCTCGCTCAGCGTCCGAACGGCAGATCAACCGCCGAGCTATCCCGTTTACAACTTTTGTTCGCGCCTCAACTCCTAGGAACTGAATCAGATGGCACTAAAGGACCTAAAGGTGAAGGATCTGACGAATGAAGCGGCTGTTGAGGCACGCTTCGTCGATCCTTTGCTACAAGAATTAGGGTACGAGCACGATGACATCAAGCTCAAGACATCGATCAGCGAATTCACCGTAGGCAAAGGCCGTGTCGCTGTGCTTTACAAGCCTGACTATATCGTCAGCGTTGGCGGCATCCCCGTTGCGGTAATAGATGCAAAAAGTCCGAGCGAAAATATCGCAGATTGGGAACACCAGTGTTCCTCTTACTGCCTTGAATTAAACAAGCTACACGACTATAACCCTGTTCTGTATTTTGTTCTCACGAACGGAGTTAAAACTGCGCTGTATCAATGGGACAAGAAAGAGCCCCTGTGTACCTTTGTTCTTGATGATGTGACGAAAGGGACGCCGGCGTATTCGCAATTCGTGAAATTATTTGAGAAAAAGAATCTCGCGAAGCAAAGTAAATCGATCCGAAGTGAAATTGAAAAGACCGAATTTCAATTCGAAAAGCGTAGTCTGGATGATTTGGTAAATTTGTTCCAAAAAATACACCAGTATATTTGGAGCAAGGAGAAGATGAGTCCCAGTGCAGCATTTGGTGAGCTCATAAAAATTATTTTTGTGAAAATTCGATGCGACCGACGAATTCATGAAAGTTATGGGGCTAATCCGACTCCTCTTTATAAGGATGTTATTTTCTCTTCGTATTGGATATCTATACAAACGGAGAGTGAGAGCCCTATTAATGATCCACTCCTGAAAAATTTGATCGATTCTCTCGAAAAAGATATTCGGGAAGGAAAGAAAAAACGATTTTTCGACGAGGGCGAACAGATCAATCTGAGCGCCGAGACGATCCAGTGGGTTGTTAAGGAGTTGGAGAACGTTGACCTGTACGGCATGGAGGAGGACGTCCATGGCCGGATGTTCGAAGCATTCCTTGATGCGACGGCACGCGGGCGAGAGCTAGGTCAGTTTTTTACGCCTCGTGACATCGTGAACCTGATGGTTCAACTCGCCGATATCCGAGTCGAAAAGGGCGCGGTCGATAAGGTCCTGGATGCATGCTGCGGTTCCGGCGGATTTCTCATTGCCGCGCTCAACCTCATGTTGAAGAAGGTTAATGCCATGGTCGGCCTCAGTTCTGCCGAAAAGCGTGCATTACTCGACAGGATTCAACGGAAAAGTGTATTCGGGATAGATGCGGGGGCGAGTCCGTCGATTTATCGAATTGCGAGAATGAATATGTATCTCCACGGCGATGGAGGTAGCAATATTTATTGGGCTGATGCTTTGGATAAGACGATCGGCCAAGTTGGTCGTAATAGTCTTGAACATTCGCTTGAGCTGAAAGAGTTGAGGGAAATCCTACTCAAGGAAGATACAAAATTCGATGTAATTTTGTCGAACCCTCCGTTTTCCCTTAAATATAGTAATGACGATCAATACCAAAAAGAGATTCTAAATCAGTACGCAGTACGGCTTGATCGTGATGCAGGAAAGGTCATGCGAAGTCTATTGAGTAGCGTTATGTTTATCGAGCGCTACCGTGATCTCGTGGCGGACGATGGAAAGATCTTCGCAGTAATTGATGAGTCGATACTCTCTGGACAGTCGTACAGTTTCGTTCGGGATTATATTCGGGCTAATTTTATTATTTTGGGCGTGATCTCCTTGCCTGGGGACGCATTTCGGCGCTCGGCTGCGCGGGTCAAGACCTCAATTCTGGTTCTCCGCAAGCGTCATGATAATGAGGAGCAGCCGGACGTCTTTATGACGAGTTCGGTGTACCTTGGGCTGGACGCTAAGGTTGCTAAGCGCATCGGCTTATCCGGAGCTGACCTCGAGGCGGAGAAGGCGCGCGAGACGAAAGAAATCATTCGGCAGTTCACGGCATTCAGGAAAGGACGGCCAGGAGATTACGCGATCCCAGCCGCCGACATCGACGATCGGCTAGACGTTAAGTTTTGCGTAAACAAGCGGCTGAATACGGATCGGCACCTGACATGGTCTTCGAAAGGCTTCACGATCGCGACCTTGGGGTCGGCCCTAAAGCTGGCAAAAAACCGGGCAACCTCAGTAGAGGAAGGGGAGGACTACCAGTTCCTTAGAGTTAGCTACGACGGGGAAGTTAACGAAGGCGAGTTGATCAACGGAGATGAATGCTCCTACCGCACACTCTACGAAACGAAGGCGTGGGACATCCTCTGCTCGAATATGGGCATTGGGCGTGGCGCGATTGCAATCGTGCCTCCGTATCACGCGGGAAAATTCGTATCGAATGAGTACACGATTCTCCAGGCCACTTCTCATGAGGAAGCGATTTATTACGTCAACCTCATCCGCACAAAAGAGATACTGGCCGACATTCTCTCCGCAAACACGGGCATGAATCGTGGTCGAATCCAATGGGACGTCATCTCACAAATTGAGGTGCCGCTATACGATAGCGACTTAGCAAGCACAAAGGCTTTGGTTGGTGAGTTGGAGGCATACTGGAAAACGTTCCAGCAACTGACCAAAAGCAGGGATAGCCACTACGTCGAACTCAACCGCTCTTTGGGCATCGACGACAAGGTTGCGCTTCGGAGGTGGCTGGCCTATAAGCCGCCCGAATAACACACGCGGCGATCATCGAAAACGATCTCTTCGCATGCTGTGAGCGCAGGCTCATCTCGTAGGCGTAACCCTTTTTCCTCGCTTCCGCACGTAATGTTCGGCCATGGCCACGCTGCCATGGCCGAGCAACGACTGCGCCTCTCGCAAGTCGCTCGCGCTTTCTTTGTCTGTTCCGGCTTTCGCGCGGAGATCCCTGAATTGGAAGTCACTCTTGGCGATCCCTGCGGCATCGCGAGCCTTGTCGAAACGAAACCGTAACGCTGCGCGCCCGAGTGGTTCGCCATCCTCATCAACAATGAGTTTCGTTGCGCGCGGATTGTGAGTCTGCTTGCGGGAGGAGATTCGACGCAAGAGATTCGCTAAGGTGTATCGCCGCGAGACGTTGAGCAGCTAACAGAGGAGTATTTCGATGCCTTGACGCTGTTGCAGGACCATTTCTATGGGCCACACGAGGCGATTGAGCAACCCATATGGAACGCGGACAGTGCTACATCGACGCAGCAGACTGACTCTGCACAATTCAAGGGTAGTTCGCGAGCAAACACTACGCTCGGCGCGGCGATAGCGTGGCTGGCTTACCAGCGGAGACTCGAATCTCTTACCGAACAATTCAAAGACACTCCGATCGAGAGGGATGATCCAAGAAAGCTCATCGCTCTGATTGATCGGCTAAGATTGGCTCGTGCCGACGAGGCACTCAAATTGAGCAAGAAGCCCTTCGGCACATTGCTTGCGTCGCGAGGGAAGTAAAAAGATAGGCAAATGTGACACCCTGAACCCGGGCACAGGTTCGCACCATAGCCAACTGAGAGTTCACCCATGGACAAAATCTTTCCCACGCGTGTCTCGGAGTTCGAAAGTGCCGAGCAAGACGCACGCTATACAGCCTGGCTGCGAGCGAAGGTTGCCGCGAGCTTGGCTGATCCGCGCCCTGTTGTTCCGCAACAAGAAGTGGAGCGCCGCATGGCCGAACGTATTGCACAGCTCCACTGACGTAAAGCCGTTTGATGTCACCGATTCTAAGATCAGAAGCGTTGGATCCGAGTGGATCCGACTAGCTTCTCTGTCGTCAAGTCACCACTACACCAACGCAACGCCTGCAACTCGATGGCGGAACTCGCATGTCGCTGCCGGCCCAGAATCTACTGAAGAACTCCCGAAACACTGACAACCGACGTTCTACAAACAAAAGAGAGCGCTAATATTGGCGAGCGTTTGCCTATGGGGTGCTCATCGTGTTTGTAGACTAGGTTTTTACCTAACTGTTTGTTTTTTCGGGTGATTGACGAAGCTTTGTAATCATCAGGTGGCGGGTTTGAGTCCTGCAGCCGCACCAATAAAATCAAAGGGTTACGTGAATTTCACGTAACCCTTTGTGCTTTCTGGGCGTTGAAAAGTACATTTTCGGTACAGTCAGCTCTCAGAACAGGTACATGGCAACCATCGTCAAGACGCCTTCCGGGACGTGGAAGGCGGTCATCCGCAAGATTGGTTGGCCGACAACGGCCAAGACTTTCCGCACCAAACGCGACGCTGAGGATTGGACACGCCGAACCGAAGATGAGATGGTTCGGGGCGTCTACCTGTCTCGCGCCCCGTCCGAAAAGCTCACGGTGTCGGCCGCGTTGAAGCCGTACATGGAAGAGGTGTCGGGTACCAAGAAAGCGACCACGCAGCGCAGTGAGAAATTCACACGGAGCTACCTCGAAGCCTTCTTCGGCAAGTACTCAATGGCGGCTGTTAGTGCCGACCTCGTCGCGAAGTACCGCGACGAACGCTTAGTGGCGGGCAAATCCAACAATACCGTGCGCATCGAACTCGCGATGCTCGGTCATCTGTTTCGAGTCGCGATTCAGGAGTGGGGACTCGGGCTCACGTTCAATCCTGTCGCCAACATCCGAAAGCCGAGCCCAGGAGCTGGGTGGAATCGTCGCTTGTCGCCGGAGGAGCAGCAGCGACTGTTCGATGCTGTTGGCGCTCATAGCAACCCAATGCTCGGTTGGGTCGTGCGGCTAGCGGTCGAGACGGGCATGCGCTCATCGGAAATTACCGGGCTGCGACGCTCGCAGATCGATTTTGATCGGAGAGTCGTTATTTTGCGCGACACCAAGAATGGTACGGCGCGGACTGTTCCATTAACTCGTGCCGCGGCCGAAATTCTGCGCGCAGCGCTGGACAATCCAATACGCCCTATCGACCCGGATCTTATCTTTTTGGGCGAGCCCGGTCGGGATGGTCGGCGCAAGCCGTATGTGTTCCAGAAGCTTTGGGCCGGTATCGTTCGCGAGCTCGGTTTTGCCGATCTCCATTTCACGACTTGCGCCACGAAGCGGTTAGCAGACTCATAGAAGCGGGTTCCAGCGACCAAGAGGTCGCCGCTATCAGCGAACACAAGTCGATGCAGATGTTGAAGCGCTATAAACACCTGTGCTCAGAGGAATTAGTAACCAAGCTGGACAGACTCGTGCGCTCGTAGCACGGGCATATTTGGACCCTTGCATACGCCGCCCAATCGCGGGAATGTCTTGACCAACGAAGGCTGATCGCTCCGTGTCCGGCCACCGTGATAGATGATTGACGCGGGGCCGCCGGCACCTGAAAATTTTGGTGCCTATCAATTCACCACAATTTAATTTTTGGGGCGAGACTTGCTAAAAAATCAAATTCAATCTAGTGACGAGCTCTCCGTTCATACCGTCACAGATGACGCAACGTATCAGGAGTACTTCAGTTCGGGCCAAGGTGGTATCGGCCTCGTCCCGGAACCCTATGGCAACACTTCGCTCGGCCTGAAGGCCGACGGCGCCGATTTCGCAAAATGGCTCAAGCAACAGCGTCCTGAACTCCCGATTTCGCTGCCGACCTCATCGCCAAGGATTACTCTTCATAGTGTCGATGTTTGGCTTCCGTTGATATACCTATCGAGCGATGTCGCGATGCCAGTATTGCTGAATCTGGTCTCTAATTACCTGTATGACAAGCTCAAAGGAAAATTACCACAGGATCGGCCGAAGGTTCACTTGTCTGTCATGTATCAGAATAAGCGGGACGGTACTACAAAGAGATTCGAATTCTCAGGTGATGGCGATTCGTTAAGCAAGGCTATCAAACGTTTCGATCTGGATAATTTCTTCGATGAAACTACTCAATAGCAGCGAGGGCGTAGCCTTACTGGCTGGAATGCACGACGTAATTAAAGCTCATCTCGTCAAAATCGATTTGGAGGTCGGCGTGGACTCGTCGGCCGCCCTTGATGGCCTACTTGATCAACTGAAGGCAGTGCGCGAAATTCACGCGAGTAGTCCTGATGAGGTTTTGAATGACATATTCATTCTGGAGACGTATGTAACGTTCTTTCGTTCATATGGCCGGATTTGGCGGAAAATTTCAGAGGGGCGCTATTCGGAATCATGGCGGGCATTGCAGGACGCTAGCGACTCGCTTCGCGTAATTCGTAGACTTTCCGGTTTTACCTTGACTTCTTTGGTCGAGCAGTTGTTTGCGCTAGAGTCACTCTACCCCTACAAAATTTTTGCCAGCTGCGGTTTCGTTGTTGAGCGATTTGAGTGCAGTATATGTGGCAATGACATTGACTCATTTGAATGCAATCATCGAAAGGGTGAGCTATATCGAGGGCAGATGGCGTATGGCATTGCAAAAAATATACTTGAAATTGATCACGTGGCTCTCGTCGAAAATCCGGTTGACAAACGTTGTGTGGTCTCAATTCAAGACAACGCACCTGGGTTTAGCGGTGTTCAATATCTTCGCGACGCATTCAATCAAAAGCATCTTTCGGTGTCAAATTTCGGGGGCGTAGCTTGGGGTAAGAAACTGGTGCCAAATTCCGAATATACGCTGCCCGGGAGAAATGAACCCTGTTACTGTCGAAGCGGGAAGAAATTCAAGCGCTGCTGTATTGATAAGAAATTTCGCGAGATCGACCACGCAGAAATATTGCCAGAGCTTTCCATTTTCGAAAGAAGCGGGCTTTGCTAATTTCGGCACCTGATGCAGATGGCCGGTGGACAACGGTCCCCGGCTGAATTGACTGCGCGATGTTCGAGAACAGAGGTCTTGGTGATCGCGTTGCGCCAATCAAGGTACTTTCTTACGCGCAGCGGCTTGATTTCGTCCAATGGCGCTGGAGGCGCATCGAAAAATTCGTACAGCTTGGAGAGCTGAAAAATGTTTGTCCTGAGCCGCTTGGGTTTTCTGGACAGATTGCAGTGTTAGTGGTCGGTCTTTCATGAGCCTTCGGCCGTAGACCGAAGGCTGTACTGCCGGGCGAGTTCACCTAGCGTCAAATGTCCAGCAGGCGACCGGAGAATTCGCTGCCATTATCGGCAAACAGGAAGCGTGGCGCACGGCGCTGCGCCACCAGACGGTTCAGTACCGACACAACGTCCTCCGCACGCAGCCGCTTTCCAACCTCGATGGCGAGCGCTTCGCGGCTGAAGACGTCCACGACAGTTAGCGCTCGCAGACGGCTACCGTCGACCCGTTGGTCCGCCACGAAGTCCCGGCTCCAGACCTCGTTTGGACGCGTTGGCACGCAGCGTTCGCGGCGCGACCATCCTGCGTCGCCCGGGCAGTTTCGAGCGCAGTTGCATTTGTTCTTCGGCGTAGAGCCAGTGAACGCGGTTGCGGCTCACGTGCCAGCCTTCCCGTTTGAGCAGCACGTGCACCCGGCGGGTAGCCTTACCGCACACGGGTCTGGGCAATCTCGCGCATGCTTTGGCCCAACGCCGTCTGGGGATCCTTGACGCTGCGATAGTAGTGGGTGCTGCGCGCCTGCTTGACCAACCGGCACGCCCGCTGCGTAGGAAGACCGTAGTGATCCACGATGTAGCTCACTGCCTGTCCCTTCAGCGCGGGCGGCGCCACTTTTTTGTGGCGATATCCTGCAGGATGGGCTTGTCAAGGCTGAGTTCCGCAACCAGCTTCGGGGATACGTGCCGCAGAGCGTCGAGCGAACCGTGATGAGAGCGGGCGCGCGTCAGGCGTGACTCACGCTTTGCAGACGGCGGCAGACCACCTCTCCCGTTTGCAGAATGTGCGCCGCTACCAGCCGGCTAGCCGCCGCAGCCTTGCGGGCGACGCACAGCTCCAGCAGTTGCTGATGTTCCGCATGTGACTGCTGTAGTTGGTCCGGCTCTTCCGCCACGAAGCGGAAATAGCGATCGAAGTTGAGACGCAGCGACGTAACAAGCGCGAGGGTTCGCGGACGCGGGGCCGCAGCATAAAGACTGTCGTGAAACGCAGCGTTCCAGTCCAGCACTTCGTTTTCATCCTCGCAGCCGTTCAGATGTTCGAGTATGTCCGCCGATGTCTGCAACTGCTCGGCCGTCAGTAGCGGGATTGAATAACGCAGCGCTTTCGCTTCGAGAAAGCTGCGCAACTCGGCGAGTTCCAGCGCATCGTCGGCATTGAGCGCGGCCACCGACACGCCACGGCGTGGTTCCGCAGTGAGAAATCCCTCGGCAACGAGCTGCGAGAACGCTTCCCGCACGATGGTCTGACTCACGCCGTACGCACTCGCGATCCCGTCCTGCATGACCCGTTCGCCTGATCGGCGAACGCCCCCGATGATCTCTTTGCGAAGCAACTTCGCGATCGTCGAAGCGGCGGTTGCCATTCCCATTTCGCTGCTCTCCCGCGTGCGTGACATTGCCAGTGTGATCAAACCTGCTACCCGAAACGGAGCGAGCGTAAGCCAAGCGCCGATTCCGCGCAACCCGCTATCGATATTTTTAATTGATAGGTAAGGGTAAACTACTTTTTAACGATTATCGATAATCGATTACTATGCGCGAAGAGTTACCTATTCCAACTTTCTCGGAGCACATATGGACAAGTGGATCACGTTCGACTGTTACGGCACCCTCGTCGACTGGCGCGCGGGTATGAGGGCATCGCTGGAGATCGTGTCGCCGGGCAACGGCGAACGGCTGCTCGCGTTGCATCGCAAGGTCGAAGGCGAGATCGAGATCAACGAAGCGTATCGGCCTTATCGCGAAGTGCTGGCCGAGTCGGTACGGCGCATGGCTGCGGAACTCGGGCTCGCTCTGGCTGGGGGAAACGAAGAAATATTGTCGGCCACGATGCCGTTCTGGCCGCTTTACGCCGACACCAACGCGGCGCTGCTGCGTCTGAAGGAATTGGGTTACCGGCTCGCGATCCTGTCGAACGTCGACCGCGACCTGATCTCCAGAACGCTGCGTCACTTCGATGTGCTGTTCGATCTGGTCGTCACCGCGCAGGACGTCAGGTCCTACAAGCCTGCAGACGCTCACGCCAGATTTTTTCTCGAACGGTCCGGGGTCCAGCCGGGGAACTGGGTCTACGCGGCGGTCAACAACCAGTACGACCTCGTCGCTGGCAATCGGTTGGGCGCGCAATGCATCTGGATCAACCGTGACGCGGAGCGTGCAGCCGATACCGGGTTTCTTGCCGCTGAACTGAGCGGCATGCGCGAGTTGCCCGACACGCTCGTGCGTCTCGCTTCAGCGCGCCGCTGACGCACCCCACAAACCGGCCCGCTTTCTGGCGGCGATCACCCGAATCGAGAGAGTCGACCATGTTGAAATCGAAACACTTTGCAGTTGCCATGCGCCTGAACGTGCTTGGCGCACTGATCGCGATGGCCTGGATTGCGCCGCGGGCCGCGTTCGCGCAGTCGGCCGTCAGCCTGTACGGCATCATCGAAGAAGGCGTGGACTATGTGAACAACAGTGGCGGTCACAGCCTGGTTCAATTGCGCGACGGGACCTACGCCGGCACTTACGGCAGCCGATGGGGCCTGAAAGGCACCGAAGACCTCGGCGGCGGCATGTCGGTGATTTTCCGGCTCGAGAACGGCTTCAGCCTGGAGAACGGTCAATTGCGGCAAGGCGGACTGGAATTCGGGCGACAGGCGTATGTCGGATTGTCCGATCAGCGGTTCGGAACCGTGACTTTCGGACGGCAATACGATTCGGTGGTCGACTATCTGCAGGAAGTCATTTTTCCGTGGGGCGGCCTGTTCGTACACGGCGGCGACATCGACAACACTGCGAATTCGTTTCGCGTCAACAACGCGATCAAGTACGCCAGCCCGACGATCGGCGGATTGCGCTTTGGCGCGATGTACGCGTTTTCCAACGTCAACGGCCCCGGCACTTCGACGACCGGCATGTACAGCGCCGGCGCCGACTACACCATCGGCGGCCTGACGCTCGGCGCCGCCTATTTCTACGCGAAAAAGCCGGGCACGCTGTTCGCCGACGGCGATTTCGGACCGAACACGCAAGGTAACGCGATTGGCAACACCGGGCCGTTTAGCTACGTCGGCCAACCCGACAACGAGCGCATCATGGGCGTCGCGGCGAACTACGTGCTCGGAAAGACCACAGTCGGGCTCGACTACACGAATACGCGTTTCGCCGATGCCAACGGTACGACGCACGCCGTGACGTTCCAGAACTTCGACGCCTGGATGAACTACGCCATCACCGCGGACTTGATCCTGGGAGCCGACTACACGTTCACGCTCGGAAACATCAACTACAACGGACAGCAACCCAAATACCATCAGGCCGGGTTCATCGCAAACTACTCGTTGTCGAAACGAACGAGTTTCTATCTGTCGACCGTATATCAGCGCGCGGCGGGCTCCGCACCGGTCGCGGTGGTGTTCAACGGCGCGGTCGGCGATCCTTCGACTACGCGAAGCCAGTTGGCCGCGCGCCTCGCGATGGTTCACAAGTTCTGATCGTGCATGGCGGCCTGCGGATCGAAGGAAATCTCGCTGCCCGCGTCCTTAAAACCCCGGGAAACAAGATGAATACGAACAAGTCTTCTCTCTCCGACGAAATCGATGCGATTCTCGAGCGTCTTTACACCGATTTCGCCGATGCCAATCCGGACAGCCGGCGACGCTATCAGAATGCGCTGGCCAACATGCCGGGTGGCAACACGCGAACCAACCTGTTTTATGAGCCGTTTCCGCTGACGATCGCACGAGGCGAGGGCGCGCGCCTCTGGGACGTGGACGGCCACGAATACGTCGATCTAATCGGTGAATATACGGCTGGTGTGTATGGCCATTCGGCACCGGAAATTCGCGAGGCCGTGCACCGCGCGATGGTGCAAGGCATCAACTTCGCGGGAAACAATCTGTTCGAAGGTCAACTCGCTGAACTGGTCTGCAAGCGCTTCGCTTCGGTCGAGCGCGTGCGCTTCACCAACTCCGGCACGGAGGCGAACCTGATGGCGCTCAATGCCGCGATCGGCTTCACCGGGCGCAAGAAAATCGTCGTGTTCGAAGGTGGATATCACGGCGGCATGATCAGTTTCGGCATGCGAGGCGCGCCGACCAATGCGCCGTACGATTTCGTGCTGCTCGAATACAACGACCGGGTGGGTGTCAGGGAAGCCTTCGCGCGACTCGGCGATTCGATCGCCGCAGTCCTCGTCGAACCGATGCTCGGCGCAAGCGGTTGCATCCCCGCATCGCCCGATTTTCTCGCGACACTTCGGGCCGCCACCGAGCGAAGCCGTTCGCTTCTGATCTTCGACGAAGTCATGACGTCCAGGCTGGCTGGAGGCGGTCTTCAAGCGACTCTCGGCATACGCCCAGATCTGACCACGCTGGGAAAATACATCGGTGGCGGCATGTCATTCGGCGCGTTTGGCGGGCGTGCGGACGTCATGCAGCAGTTCGATCCACGAGCCGGCCGTCTCGCTCACGCCGGCACGTTCAACAATAACGTGGTCACGATGGCCGCTGGTATCGCGGGTCTGAGCCAGTTGTTTCCGCCTGCGGCGGCGGACGCGCTGTCGGCCAGAGGCGAACGCATGCGAGCCGCGCTAAACGAGGTTTGCGAGGCGCACGGCGTTCCGATGCAGTTCATCGGCGTAGGGTCCGTGATGAATGCCCACTTCACGTCGAAAGCGGTCACCAGCATCCGGGACATCGCCGATGTGGACATACGTCTTCGCAAGCTCCTGTTCATGTCGCTCCTCGCGGAAGGTTTCTATCTCGCACCGCGAGGGTTCACCGTTCTTTCCCTGCCGCTGAGCGACGACGATATCGCACAGTTTGTCGCGGCCGTCGAACGGTATGTTGTTCGCTATGCGCCTGTCATCCGCGCGCTCGGCTGAGCGTGGCTTGCCGGCGTGCAACGCTGCCGCGACTTCGGTTACGTCGGATCGCGGGTTGCCGCGCGCCGGCAACCCGCGAACCTTTGCATGCTTTCTGTGCCACGCGCCTGCCATCGCGGCTCAGGTAATCGCCGCGGATAACGGCTGCTATTTCACAACGGTTAATCGAATTATGTCCTCACACTACAAGCCACTCGGCAAGCATCGATCGCGCCGCGTCACCGATGGCGTAACACGCGCCCCGCATCGCGCCTTCCTGCGCGCGACCGGCCTCGACGACGAGTCGATGCAAAAGCCGTTCGTCGCCGTCATCGATACGTTCGGCGAGAACACGCCGTGTTCGATGTCGCTGAACGGCGTTTCCGACAACGCGCGTCTGGGCATCGCCGCGGGCGGCGGCGTGCCGATCCGCGGCACCGCGATCTCCGTCTCGGACGGCACGTCGATGAATCACCAGGGCATGCGCATGAGTCTCGTGTCGCGCGAGGTCGTCGCCGATAGCGTCGAGCTGTTCGTGCGCGCGCATGCATACGACGCGATGGTTGGCGTGGCCGGCTGCGACAAGACACTGCCCGGCATTCTGATGGGCATGGTGCGTGTCAACGTGCCGGGCGTGTTCCTGTTCGGAGGCGCGATGCTGCCGGGCACCGCGCCCGGCCAGCTGCCCGGTGGCGCCGGCACCGGCCTGCAACGCCAGGCCACCATTCTCACGACGATTGAAGCGGTCGGCGCCGCGCAGCGCGGCGACATCACGCGCGCGCAACTCGACGCGATCGAAAAAGGCTGCACGCCGGGCGCGGGCTCGTGTCCTGGCCAGTTCACCGCCAACACGATGGCGATGGTCGCCGAGGCGCTCGGCCTCGCGCCGCTCGGCTCGGCGATGGTACCGGCGGTCTACAGCGAACGCATCGCGATTGCGCGCCGCGCGGGAGAAACCGTGATGCGCACGCTGATGCAAGGCGGTCCGCTACCGCGCGATCTGGTGACGCGGAAGAGTCTCGAGAACGCCACGGCCGCGGTCGCCGCGACCGGCGGCTCGACCAACGCCGCGCTGCATATTCCAGCGATCGCTCACGAAGCGGGCATCCGCTTCACACTCGACGACGTCGAGCGCGTGTTCGCGAAGATTCCGCTGATCGGCGATCTGCAGCCGGGCGGCCGCTTCCTCGCGCAGGATCTGCACCACGCCGGCGGCGTGCCGGCCGTGCTCAAGGCGCTGCTCAAGGGCGGCTATCTGCACGGCGACGCGCTCACGCTCGAAGGCCGCACGCTCGACGATGCGCTGACGCACGCCGCCGACCCCGACGGCGAAGTCGTGCGCGCGTGCGAGTCGCCGATCGGCGAGAACGGCGGTCTCGTGATCCTGCGTGGCAATCTCGCGCCCGATGGCGCGTGTCTGAAGGTGGCGGGACTGAAGTCACTGCAATTCGACGGCACCGCGCGCATTTTCGAATGCGAGGAGGACTGCATGGCGGTGGTCGCTGCGCGCACGTACGAAGCCGGCGACGTGTTGGTGATCCGCAACGAAGGCCCGAAGGGCGGTCCCGGCATGCGCGAAATGCTCAGCGTGACCGCGGCGATCTACGGACAGGGCATGGGCGAGAAAGTTGCGTTGCTGACCGACGGACGTTTCTCGGGAGCGACGCGCGGCATGTGCATCGGCTATGTGGGACCCGAAGCGGCGAAGGGCGGCCCGATCGCTTTGCTGATGAACGGCGACCGCGTGCGCATCGACGCGATCGCACGCACGCTGCACGTCGATCTCACCGACGACGAACTCGCGCGACGCCGCGCCGCGCTGCCGCTGCGCACGCCGAAGCGGCTCGCCGGCGTGCTCGAAAAGTACGAGGCGCTGGTGCGGCCCGCGCATCTGGGCGCGGTCACGCATTCGGGCGCGCTCGAATGGCCGTACGACGCGCCGACGCCGGGAGACGACGTGTGAGCGCGCTATTCGAAGTGGGTTTCTGCGGTCTTGGCAAGATGGGATTGCCGATGGCGCGGCGGTTGATCGAAGCCGGGCATCGGGTGGCGGTCTGGAACCGGTCGCCCGATAAAGCGCATATGCTGGCGGCGTTGTCGACGTCGTGTGTCGTATGCGGCACACCCGCCGAAGTCGTCACGCGGGCGCACGTGGTGCTGCTGTGTCTAGCCGATGGCGCGGCTGTCGAAGCGGTCGTGTTCGGCGATCAGGGCCTCGCTTCGTTTGCCTCGGACAGCGGCGTGACCATCGTCGATCATTCGACGCTCGCGCCATCGCACACACGCTCGCTTGCTGCCCGCTGGCGAGAGACCACGGACGGTGTCTGGATCGACGCACCGGTGTCGGGCGGCGTAGCAGGCGCCTCGAACGGCACGCTCGCCATCATGGCGGGCGGCGATGCAGCGCGAATCGCCGCGCTATCCCCGCTGCTAGCGGCCTTTGCCGCACGAGTTACGCACATGGGCGACATCGGCGCGGGGCAGGCGACCAAGCTCGTCAATCAGACCATCGTCATGACGACGATCGCGGCGATTGCCGAGGCGACACGGCTCGCACAGCAGGTGGGTATCGACGCTGCGATGGTGCCTGTTGCTCTCAAGGGCGGCTGGGCCGACTCGGTGCTCATGCAGACGCTTCAGCCACTCATGCTGACGCCACCGGAGCATCCGACCGGTTCGATTCGGACGATGCTTAAGGATATGCAAGCCATGACGGAGTTTGCGGAACAGAGTGGCATTAAGCTGCCGGTTGCTGCGCGCGTGCGAGAGTGGTTGGAGCGCGCAGTGGCCAATGGCTTCGGCGACGCGGATATCTCGCAGATTGTGTGCGCATAGTTTCTCCATGGCTACAGTGTGCAGTATCCGACTGTAGTTGCGCCTCTTCCGGACATTTGTCACGCATCTATCAGTGACCGTTGTTGGCCGCGTACGACCTTATGCGATTCGCATCGGCGCGGCTGCGGATGGTTGAGAGCGACTGGCTCGACGCGACTCGAAGTGGTCATTGGATCGCCTGGCACCGGAATGGCGCGTTTCGGCATCGAAACCGCCATCTACTTAAGGCTAACCTCGTATTGCGCGCTCGCGAATGTTGTTCGCACATCGGAATTTGAAGCTTTGTGAAGGAGTTCAGCCTTCACAGGTGTTGGCGACTTACTCGCCGAGATACGCCGCGCGCACCTTCGGATCGTCGAGCATCTGCTTCGCG